>NZ_JARKOZ010000170.1 GCF_029978005.1 Solidesulfovibrio sp.
TGGCGGCGCGAATGATCATGGGCCGGCACAGGTCGATGCCGGCGAGGGAGGCGGCGGGGAAGGCGCGGGCGAGCCGGGCCAGATTGCGTCCGGTGCCGCAGCCGACTTCCACGATGGAAAGCGGTGCGGACCGGCGCGGCCCCAGGGCGTCGGCGGCCAGGCGCAGCAACCGGTCGCGGCCGAACAGGAAGCTCCAGCGCGTGGCGTCGTAGATGCGCGCGTGCCATTTGTAGTAGCCGTGCAGCGGATTGGGGGAGCAGGCGGCGTCCATCAGGCCACCACCGCCAAGTGCTGGCTGCCGTAGGTGCCGACGCGGTCGTGGCCGTGCAGGGGCTCGGTGATTTCCGGGAAAAAGCGCAGGCGCTCCCGGGCTTCGCCGGGCACGAAGGAGACGTCCAGACCGGCGGTGCGCATGAGGATTTTCGCGGCCGGGGCGGCGCTTTGCAGAATGCGTTCCCATTCCTCGGCCAGGGCGGCCGGGGCATGGCTGGCCATCCAGTCCTGGTGGTCGAGCAGGACGAAGTGGGTGTAGGGGCCGGGATTGGCGGCGAGAAAGCCGCTGAGGGTGTCGGTGTGCGCGGCGAGCCTGGCGACGCGCTCGCGGATGCGGGTGAAATTGGTTTCCTTCAAGTATTCCGGGCAGCAGTCGCGGGTGTAGCGTCCGGTCAGGTAGACGCGCCAGAAGTAGTTCTCGGCCATGGGCGGGCCGGTGAAGACCTGCCGGACCTTGTCGCGCACGAAGCCTTCGAGGCCGCCCGGGTGGGAGCGGCGGATGAGGTCGATCTGGGGGCGCGGCACGCCGAGCAGGGCCATGGTTTCCGGCCGGCCGACGAGCCAGCGGCTGGCGCGGTCCCAGAAGGCCGGCTCGATGGCGTCGAAGACCCGGCGTTGCTCGTCGGGGGAGCGCGCGTTAAGGAGTTCCGGGATGCGGCGACGAAGGCCGGGCTTGAGGGCGCACAAAAGCCGCGAGAAGGCGAAGGCCACCGCCCCGGACGCGCCGTGGTAGTAGAAGGAGCGGGACAGGCGGCCGGCCTTGAAATAGTCGATGTTGGCGTCCCAGAAGGCGCGGGCGTAATCCGGGAGTTGGCGACGCAGGCCCTTGTAGACGGCGGCGCAGTCCGACCCGCCGCCCTCGCCGAAGAACCGGAAGAGTTCATGGTGCGAGGCGTGGAGGAAAAGCGCCCGCTTGAGTTCGAGCAGGGCGTTCTGGCGGAAGTTGACGTCCACGCAGGCCACGCCGGCCGGGTCGTCCAGGAGGTAGTCCAGGGCGTTGTCCCCGGCCGAGGTGATGACCACGACCCGGGCTTCGGGGCCGAGCCCCAGGAGCTTCCTGTCCAGCCGGGGGTCTTCCCAGCAGGTGTTGTAGACGAGGCGGTTGCCGTGGACGAGGCGGAAAAAGGCGTCTTGGAGGCGGGAGCCGAGGGGTTTTGCCATGTGGTGTGCTTGCCTGTTGCTTGCGGCGATGGGATGACGGAAGCGGGATATACAGGACGGGCGGCGGCCGCTGGCGACGGTCGGGTGACGGGATGGAGACAATCCGGCCAAAGGGGCGCGCACCGGGGAGGCGACCACGCCGCCGGAGCCCGGCCGGCGGCCTTATCGAGGACGCGGTCCACGATTTCTTCCCTAACCGTGCTTCTCTCTACATTTCTGTCGCCGCACCTCGTACAAATTTGTTCGCTACATGGTGACGATTTCACTTTAAGTAGTAAAATTGAGCAGATAAATACTGGCATGTTCCTTGTATAATCCCGATGACCCCGACGGCTGGTGACCGGGGAAAGGAGCGTTCATGGAACAGGCCATTTTCGAGGAACGGCGGGATCAGATCCACCGCAAGGGCGAAGGCCCCTTTGAACTGGCGTGCAACCGCGACAGCCTGGCCGGGGCCGTGTCCCAGCGGGCCTGCGTGTTCTGCGGCTCGCGGGTGGTGCTTTATCCCATCGCCGACGCCCTGCACCTGGTGCACGGCCCCATCGGCTGCGCCGTGTACACCTGGGACATCCGGGGTGCGCTGTCCTCGGGCCCGGAGCTGCATCGCCTGAGCTTTTCCACCGATCTCCAGGAAAAAGACGTCATCTTCGGCGGCGAGAAGAAGCTCAAGGCCGCCCTGCTCGAACTCATCGAACGCCACAAGCCCAATGCGGCTTTCGTGTATGCCACCTGCATCGTGGGCATCATCGGCGACGACGTGGGCGCGGTGTGCCGCGACGTGGCCCAACAGACGGGCATCCCGGTCATCCCGGTCCAGTCCGAGGGATTCAAGGGCAACAAGCGCGAAGGCTACGCCGCCGCCTGCAAGGCCATGTTCACCCTGGCCGGCACGGGCGACACGTCCGGCATCAGCCCCGTTTCCGTCAACATCCTCGGCGACTTCAACCTGGCCGGCGAGATCTGGATCATCCGCGAGTACTTCAAGCGCATGGGCGTGGAGGTGGTGGCCAACATCACCGGCGACGGCCGGGTGGCGGACATCAAGCGCTGCCACGGCGCGGCCCTCAACGTGGTGCAGTGCTCCGGGGCCACCATGGAACTGGCCCAGATGATGCAGGAGAAGTTCGGCACGCCGTTTCTGCGCGTGTCCTACCTGGGCATCGAGGACATGGCCGACTCGCTCTACGCCGTGGCCGACCACTTCAAGGACCGCGACCCCGGCATCGTGGAGCGCACCCAGGCCCTGGTGCGCGAGGAACTTTCCAGGCTCCTGCCCGAACTGCACAAGTACCGCCAGGACCTCGAGGGCAAGAAGGTGGCCGTGTACGTCGGCGGCGCGTTCAAGGCCTTTTCGCTCATCAAGGCCTTCCGCCACCTGGGCATGAAGGTCGTGCTGGTCGGCTCCCAGACCGGCACCAAGGAGGACTACGAGGAGTTGGCCGCGATCTGCGACCCGGGCACGGTGATCGTGGACGACTCCAACCCGCTGGAGCTCTCGAAGTTCGTGAAGGAACTCGACGTCGACCTCTTCGTCGGCGGCGTCAAGGAACGGCCCATCGCCCACAAGCTCGGGGTCGGCTTTTGCGACCACAACCACGAGCGCAAGGAAGCCCTGGAAGGCTTCGTGGGCATGCTCAATTTCGCCAAGGAGGTCCACGCCTCGGCCACGAGCCCCATCTGGCGGTTCGTGCCCCGGCGCGAGGCCATGGCCAAGGCCCGGGAAACCCGGACCGCCAAGCGCGCGGCCGGCGGAGAAGGCATATGAGCGATTCGCCCTACGTTTCCACGACCAACGCCTGCAAGCTGTGCACGCCGCTCGGCGCGGCCCTGGCCTTCCGGGGCGTCGAGGGGGCCATTCCGTTCCTGCACGGCTCCCAGGGCTGCGCCACCTACATGCGCCGCTACATCATCAGCCATTTCCGCGAGCCCATGGACATCGCCTCCTCGGCGCTCGGCGAGAAGCAGGCCGTGTTCGGCGGCGGCCCGAACCTCAAGAAGGGCATCCTCAACGTCATGTCCAAGTACGGGGCCAAGGTGGTCGGCGTGGCCACCACCTGCCTGACCGAGACCATCGGCGACGACGTGCCCCGGCTGCTGGCCGAGTTCCGCAAGGAGTTCGGCGACCTGCCCCTGCCGGAAATCGTCAACGTCTCCACTCCGAGCTACTCCGGCACCCACATGGAGGGCTGGCACGCGGCCACGGCGGCGCTGGCTTCCCAGCTGGTGCGGGAAAAGGTCGCGGCCCACAGGCGTGTGAATCTCATCCCCGGCTTCGTCTCCCCGGCCGACCTGCGCTACTTCAAGGAGATCCTGGCCGACTACGGCGTGGCCGCCACGGTGCTGCCCGACATCTCCGAATCCATGGACCGGCCGGCGCTGCTCGACTACGAGAAGCTCCCGGCCGGCGGCACGCCGCTTGCCGACATCCGGGCCATGTCCGGGGCGCTCGGCTCCATCGAATGCGGCCGGGCCGCACACATGGCCGAGAGCGCCGGGGACAACCTCGAACGGCGCTTCGGGGTCAAAAATCACCGCGTGGGCATCCCGGTCGGCATCCGCGAGACCGACGCCTTCTTCGACGCCCTGGAAGCCCTCACCGGCGCGCCCATGCCGGAAAAGTACGCCAGCGAGCGTGGCAAGCTCGTGGACGCCTACGTGGACGGCCACAAGTACGTGGCCGGCAAGCGGGCCATCGTCTACGGCGAGGAGGACATGGTCATCACCATGGTCGCCTTCCTGGCCGAGATCGGGGTCAAGCCGATACTCGCCGCCACCGGGGCCAAGTGCCGCAACTTCAAGCAGGCCCTGGCCGACGTCGTCGAGGGCATCCTGCCCGAACCGCCCGAGGCCCGCGAGGGCGTGGACTTCCACGACATCGCCGAGCAGGCCGCCGACCTGGCCCCGGATTTGCTCGTGGGCCACAGCAAGGGCTACCGCTACGCCAAGGACATGGGCGTGCCGCTCGTGCGCGTGGGCTTCCCCATCCACGACCGCTTCGGCGGCCAGCGCATGCTCCACGTGGGCTACCGCGGCACCCAGGAACTTTTCGATCGTCTGGTCAACACCATCCTCGAACGCAAGCAGGAAGACAGCGCCGTCGGGTACGGCTATCTCTAGAAGGAGCGCGCAATGACCACCCCCCAGAAGGACCTCTCCAAGCACCCCTGCTTCAACAGGGAGTCCGCCGGCTCCTGCGGCCGCGTGCACCTGCCCGTTGCGCCCAAGTGCAACATCATGTGCAACTTCTGCAATCGCAAATACGATTGCGTGAGCGAATCGCGCCCGGGCGTGACCAGCGCCGTGCTCTCCCCGCAGCAGGCCGTGGTCTACATGGAAAAAGTGCTGGAAAAGGAGCCCCGCATCACGGTGGTCGGCATCGCCGGTCCGGGCGACCCCATGGCCAACCCCGAGGCCATGGAGACCATCCGCCTGCTCAAGGACAAGTTCCCGCAGATGCTTTTCTGCCTGTCCACCAACGGCCTGGCCCTGCCGGCCAACGCGGCGGAACTGGCCGATCTGGGCGTGACCCACGTGACCGTGACCGTCAACGCCGTGGACCCCAAGATCGGGGCCAAGGTCTACGCCTGGGCCCGCGACGGCAAAGTCATCCTGCGCGGCGAGGCGGCGGCGAAACTGCTTTTGGAACGCCAGCTGGAAGGCATCAGGATTCTTAAGGAAAAAGGCGTCATCGTCAAATCCAACACCATCGTCATCCCGGGCGTCAACGACCACCACGTGCTGGAAATCTCCAAGAAGCTGTCCGAGCTCGGGGTGGACATCCAGAACATCATGCCCCTTTTCCCGGTGGCCGACACGCCCTTCGCCGAGGTGCCCGCGCCCACGGCCGACATGATCAAGGACCTGCGGGCCAAGGCCGGGGAACTCGTGCCCCAGATGAGCCATTGCAAGCGCTGCCGGGCCGACGCCGTGGGCCTTCTCTGCAACGACCGGTCAAGCGAGCTCGCGCCGCTTCTGGGCGAATGCTCCCGCACCGTTCCCGGGGCCGACCTCGACAAGCGGCCCTACGTGGCCGTGGCCACCCGGGAAGGCATGCTCGTCAACATGCACCTGGGCGAAGCCCACAAGTTCCAGATCTGGAAGCAGGAAGGCATCGGATTTTCCTACGTCGAGGACCGCTGGGCCCCGGATCCCGGCGCGGGCCCCAAGCGCTGGGAGGAACTGGCCAAGGTCCTTTCCGACTGCCGGGCCGTGCTCGTGGCCGCTTTCGGCGAGACGCCACGCAAGGTGCTGACGGCGGGCGGCGTGCTGCCCTACGAATGCTCGGGATTCGTGGAGACGGCCCTGGCCGAGGTCTACGGCGCGGGCGACCTGTCGCTTCTCAAAAGCCGCAAAAAGGGCCTGGGCAAGGCCTGCGGCTGCAGCGGCGGCAGCGGCGAGGGTTGCGGCTGAGATCCGGCCGGCGCAGCCCCTTGCAGTGACGACGACGAGCGGCCCGCCTCGGCAGCGAAGCGGGCCGCTTGTATTGTTTTGACATTTGGGGATTGGATGCATAAAAGGTAACGATGCAGACGCATCGCGGTCCATCACACCGCGATCGCCCCGGGCCGACGCATCCCGGCGTCATGAGGAGAACCCCAACCCCTTCGCGCCACGCTCGTCACCGGTGGCCGCCGAACGCCACCGCCATGGAACAAGAGGAAAAAACGCCGACTCAGGCCGGCGAAGCCCCCCTTTCCGAACCGCTTCCCGACATGGAGGAATGCCGCATCCTCGGCGTCTATTCCATGTCCCGGCATACCAAGACCGGACAAGGAACCACCAGCCGCGAACACGAGCAGAAGACCTACTGGTTCGTGCGCCGCAGTCCCGAGGGCGAACATTACGTCCAGGCCCTCAACGCCAATTCCATCCCGTCCGGTCCGGTCACAGCCGTGGCCAAGGGCGAATTCCTCGCCAATTACAAGCCCGAATCCGGCTACTACGAAAAACGCTGCCTGCCGTTCATCGAATCGCTTAAGAAAAAGATCGCCCTGGCCGAAAAGCATTTGGCCGAGGAAGACCTGGACGGCGCGGAAAAGGAATTCCTCAAGGCCCTGCTGCTCGACGAGAAGCACCCCAAGGCCAACATCGAGCTCGGCAAGATCTATCTCGACAAAGGCGACGGCAAAAAGCTCGCCGCGGCGTTGCGGCGCATCTTCGACATCGACGTGCTGTTCACGGAGCAGGAACGGCACCTGTTCAACGAATTCGCCATCAGCCTGCGCAAGGAAAAGCGCTTCGCCGAGTCCGTGTCCTTTTACGAGAAGGCTCTGGAGCGCAACGCCGACGACGAGCACCTGCATTTCAACATGGCCCGGGCCCATGCCGAGGCCGGCGACGCGGCCGCAGCCAAGCGCCACCTGGAACAGGCCCTCGCCCTGCGCCCCGATTTCGAACCGGCTCGGCGGTTTCTCGAACACCTCCGCGACGGCGAACCGCTGCCGGACATCACGGCGCCTGAAGGGATCGACGCATGACCGCCCTGAACCCGGCCACCCTGCACTGCCCCCCAGGCACGAAGATGATCCTCGAAGTCGGCGGGATCGAGGACAAGCTGCAGTCCCATTGCGTGGGCTACCAGCGCAACCGCTTCGTCATCGCCCAGATGCCGGCGCAAACCGAGGCCGGGCGCGAGGCGCTCTACCAGCTCCTGTATCCGGACGCCGGCGTCATCGCCCGCTACCTCCACGAAGGTACCGTGGTGGGCTTTTCGGCCAAGGTCATCAAGTGGATCCAGGTGCCCTTTCCCCTGATCTTCCTCACCTATCCAGCCCGGCTCGAATCCATGGACCTGCGCCGCCACCGGCGCGTGGTCTGCTGCATTCCCGGGCAGGCCCGCTTCGGCGAGGCGACCTTTTCCGGCATGCTGCTGGACCTCAGCCTTTCCGGCTGCCAGTTCTCCATGATTCTGGACGGCGCCGCGCCGCAGATCAAGATCGACGACGCGCTGGAGCTGCGCTGTGAGCTTTTCGGTCCGGCCGAAAGCGCCGGCATCTCCTGCACCGCCATGCGCGTGTCCGTCTCGGGCCGTCGCCTGGAGATCGGGCTCAGGTTCCGCTCCCTGCCCCCGGCCGCCAAGGAGGCGCTGGCCACCTACCTCCAGGCCGCCCTGTCCGTGCTCGGCTGACGCCCCGGCCCGACGGGCATGATGCAAAAACGTAGCCTGTCCCTTCCATTTTGCAGCCGCGCCCGCCCGGCGCGTCGCACCGTCGCGACCCTCGGGCTTCGCGGCCGGGCCCGGCGCGCCTGTTCGGCCGGGGACAAAGGTTTCGCCGTCATCCGGCACTCCTTTTGCATTTTTCCGATCAACCCAGGAGGTCCCCATGCTCGTCGCCCTGCTGCTGTCGCTTTTCAGGCCGTGCCCGGCTCCCGTCCTCGCGCCGGTTCCCGTCCGCGTCCGGCAAGCGGGCAGCCGCGCCAGGCAGCGGCTCCCGATACACCGTCACTGATGCCGCTCGGCATAAGGCCAGCGAACTCCCGCACAAGGAGGCATGCGACAAGTGACACGCATTAAGTAAAACAAGTGTGACTCTGTACAGAACGGCAACCTTTCCCTATCCTTTCCGATACTGGATCGAGGCAGCCTGCCGCGCCCTTGTCCTCGAACGTTCACGCCTGCGGACGCCCGCGGTCCGCGAGAGATGACGCCATGCTCGACGCAGACGTGCTGCCGCCGCTTATGCTCACCCTCAAGGTCTCGACCCTGGCCACGGCCCTGGCCACGGTTCCGGCCGTGGCGCTGGCCAGGCTGGCCAGGGTGCGCGAGTTTCCCGGCCGCGACTTGGTCGACGCCGTCCTGACCCTGCCCATGGTGCTGCCGCCCACGGTGCTCGGCTACTACATCATCGTTGTGCTCGGCCGCCGGGGGGTGCTCGGCTCCTACCTGTGGGACGTCTTCGGCGTGAGCATCATGTTCACCTGGGAGGGCGCGGTGATCGCGGCGGCGGTGGTGGCCTTTCCCCTGGTCTACCGCTCGGCCAGGGCGGCCTTCGAGGGCGTGGACGAGAACTTCGAGAATGCGGCCAGAACGCTCGGCGCGACGGAGACGGCCATCTTCTTCCGCGTCTCCATGCCCCTGGCCATGCGCGGCCTGGTGGCCGGCATCATGCTGGCCCTGGCCCGGGCCATGGGGGAATTCGGCGCCACGCTCATGGTGGCCGGCAACCTGCCCGGCAAGACGCAGACCCTGTCGCTGGCCGTGTACAGCGCCACCCAGGCCGGCAACGACGCCCTGGCCAACGAACTGGTGCTGCTCATCTCCGCGGTTTGCGTGACTCTGCTCGTCATCGTGGCCAAGATCATCAAACCCAAAGTGTAGGAAGGAGGATGCCCCAAATGAAAAAAATCCTGTTGACCCTGGCGATCGCCCTGCTGACGGCCCTTCCGGCCCAGGCCGCCGACCTGACCGTTTCCGCCGCCGCGAGCCTCACCGACGCGTTCAACGAGATGAAGCCCGCCTTCGCCAAGGACCATCCGGACATCAACCTCGTCTTCAACTTCGCCGCCTCGGGCACCCTGCTCTCCCAGATGGAAAAGGGCGCGCCCGTGGACGTCTTCGCTTCGGCCGACCAGAAGACCATGGACCAGGCCGTGGAGAAAAAGCTCATCGACGTGCCGACCCGCGCCAACTTCGTGCAGAACGCCCTGGTCCTGTCCGTGCCCGCCGGGAATCCGGCCAAGGTCAAGGACCTGACCGGCCTGGCCGCCGCCCAGGTCAAGCGCATCGCCATCGGCAACCCGGACTCCGTGCCCGTGGGCCGCTACACCAAGGCAGCCCTGACCAAGCTCGGCCAGTGGGACGCCCTATCCCCTAAGTTCGTCATGGCCGAATCCGTGCGCCAGGTCCTCGACTACCTGTCGCGCGGCGAAGTGGACGCCGGCTTCGTCTACGCCACCGACGCCAAGCAGGGCGGCGACAAGGTCAAGGTCATCGTCGAGGTGCCCGTGGAAACCCCGGTCATCTACCCCATCGCCGTGGTGACCGGCAGCGCCCATGCCAAGGACGCCGCCACCTTCGTCTCCTTCGTCACCGGCCCCAAGGGCCAGGCCATCCTGGCCAAGTACGGCTTCAAGAAACCCTAGCGGACCGTTCGCGCGCTCCCGGCCCCGGCCGGGAGCGCGCCCCACAGGAAACGACCATGCGCATCACCGTGGACATCAAGAAGGCCTACAAGAACGCGGCGCGCGATTTCCACCTACACGCCGCCTTTTCCACCACGGACAACCGCGTGGTCCTCTTCGGCCCCTCGGGCTCGGGCAAGACCCTGACCCTGCGGGCCATCGCCGGCCTCATGCGGCCCGATTCCGGGGCCATCACCCTGGACGGGCGCACGTTGTGCGACAGCGCCGGGAGCGTCTTTTTGCCCCCGCGCGACCGCCGCATCGGCTACCTGTTCCAGGACTACGCGCTTTTTCCCCACCTGACCGTGGAGCAAAACGTGGCCTTCGGCCTCACCCCCCTTTTCGGCCGGCTCTCCGCGGCCAACCGCGACCGCGTGGCCTCCGTCATGGACCTCTTCGGCATCGGCTGCCTGGCCAAGTCCCGGCCGGCGCGCATTTCCGGCGGCCAGCGCCAGCGCGTGGCCCTGGCCCGGGCGCTGGTCGGCGAGCCGAGCGCCCTGCTCCTGGACGAGCCCTTCTCGGCGCTGGACATCCCCCTGCGTCAGCGGGTGCGGGTGGAGCTGGCCGGCATCCTGAGCCGCCTGGACATCCCGCTCGTCATGGTCACCCACGACCCGGCCGACGTGGCCTTTTTCGGCGGCGACGTGGTGAGCTACCACGAGGGCAAGGTCCTCGAGGTCCAGCCCGCCGAGGTCATGCGCCGCACCATGGTCCGGGTGGCCTGACCCGGCCGCCGACCCCCCGTGCGCCGCTTCGCCGGCCCGCTTTCCCGAACCGCCTTCCCTCGAATCCGATGCCGTCGGACGACGCGAGAGACCGTATTGCCTGCCCTCAAGCCCGGTGGCGCGTTTGCGGCGGCGGAGACGGCATGCGGCCTGACCGCAAGTGCGCCGGCGCGTCCCTGCGCGCCGGCAGCGGGGCGCATTGACGCGGCCGGAGCCGGAGCGTAAATTCCAAGGATGCGCACCGCGAACGCTTCCCGGGCCAGCCATGGCTAGCCTGTCCGCCTGGACCACGGTTCCCGTCACCTCGGCCAACCTCGACACCGTGCTGGCGGTGGCCTCCGACGCCGCCTACCGCGACGACGCCAGCCTCATCACCAGCCTGACCTCGGCCGGCCTGACCCAGCTCGACCTCACGGGAAGCGGCACGGGAACCTACGTGGCGGGAAACGCCGCCTTCGACGCCTGGACCACCGTGGTCAACGGCGAGCCGGCCGCCATCATCGCCTTTCGCGGCACGGACGACATCGACTACAGCCTCGACGGCTTAAGCGCCTACCTGGGCAGCGAGGACGCGGCCTACTGGTTCGACACCAAGGGCTATTACGACCTGCTGGCCGGGGGCGTGGCCGCCTTCGACGCGGCGGTCTCGGCTCTCGGCATCGATCAGGTCTACGTGACCGGGCACAGCCTCGGCGGCGCGGCGGCCCAGGCCTACATGGCCGTGCACCCGGACACGGCGCAGACGTCGTACACGGCCGTGATCTTCGGGTCGCTGGGGCTTTCCGGCGACGGGACCTGGTCGACGGACGGGCGCATCACCGACTTCGCCGACGCCTCGGACTTCACCAACTCGCTCGGCACGCAGACCGCCGGGCTCACCATCACCGTGTCCACGGGCGGGGCCACGGCCTCCTCGGGGCTCGACCTGTCCACGCTTCTAAGCGACCCGGCCTCCTACCTCGACACCCACTCCATCGACCTCTTCGCCGCCGACGCCGCCGCCTACGACGCGGCCAGGGCCGGCATCGCCGCCACGGACACGACGACCTTCTTCACGGCCAAGGCCAGCTACAACGGCCTGACCCTGGCCGTGTCCTCCTCGCTCTAATCCGCCTTGCCGCCGGCTTCCCGGGGCTTGCGGCCGAAGCCGATGGCCCCGGCCGGGCAGACGTGCAGGCAGTCGCCGCAGTTGGTGCAGTCGGCCTCCTCGGGCCGGGTGGTCAGCTCGCAGACCTTGTCGCATCTGCCGCAGCCGTTGCAGGCGCTGGTCTTGAAGACCTTGAAGAAGGCCACTCCCTTGAGCGCCTCCAGCACCCCGCCCGTGGGGCAGGCGAACCGGCACCAGGCCGCGGAGAAGACGAGGCCCAGGGCCAGAAAACCCAGGATCACCGCCGTGCGCACGAGCCACAGCGTATCCGCGTGCTCGAAGGTGAGCGCCACGGACTCGAAAAAGGCCCCCACCCGGATGGGCACGTCGGCCCGGGGCTGGTGCATGGCGTAGTAGACGTAGAGACACGCCGCCACGGCCAGGTACTTGCCGTACCCTGTCAGGCGCACGAGCCTGCCGCCGAAGCGGCGGCCAAGGGGCGCGACCTTGCCGAGGAGCTGCACGGCCAGGCCGCCGGGACAGGCCCAGCCGCAAAAGGCCCGGCCGACCAGGAGCACCGAAAGCGGCAACAGCAGCCAGAAGCCCCAGAACATGGAAAGCAGCCGGCCGTGGCAGGTGATGACCGGACAGTTCTGGCAACTGACGTAGGGCACGACGAAGGGGCAGCGCAGCACGCCGTACAGGGACCACTGGCCGAGCACGGCCGCGCCGGCCACCTGGACGGCCCGCCGCCACCAGCGCAGGCTCGTGGTTGTCGCCTTGGCGGCGACGGCAGTCTCAGACATCCTTGACTCCATACTGTTCCACCAGTTGCCTGCCCTTGTCGGAAACGGCCGGAACGAACCCCTGGCGCTCGAAATGGGCCTGCCCTTCGGGAGAAAGGAGGAATTCGGCGTAGCGCGCGGCCAGGGCCTTGTTCGCGGCGCTTTCCATGACGCCCACGGTGAAGGTCATGGGCGGCGGCGGGAAGAACTTCGGGTCGATGGGCACGATGTCCACCCGGCCGGCGAACTGGGGCAGGCGCGTGACCCGCAGCTCCACCACCGAGACGTCGCCACGGCCGGAAACGATCTCGTCCATGACCCGCTGCACACAGGTGCCCTTGGCCACGTCGTTTTTCTGCGCCGCCTCGAGCACGCCGGCTTTTTTGAGCAGGGCCAGGGCGGCCGCGCCGCCCGGGGGCGAAGCCTCGGGGGCGAGCACGACCTTGACCCCGGGCCGGCCCAGGTCCTCCACGGCCTTGATCCCGGCCGGGTTGCCGGGCGGCGTGACCAGGACGTACTGGGTGAAGCAAAGCGATTTGAACCAGGCCATCTTGCCGGCCGCCCGCAGCTTCTTGGCCAGGTCCAGCACCCGGCCGGCGAAGACGTCGGTGGTGGCCGACGCCAGCAGCGACTTGCCGAGCGCCGCGGCAAAGGCCCCGGTGTAGGCCACCTTGCAGCCGCTTTGCGCCTCGAACTGCAGATTCGCCGGCATCATGGCCTCGGCCAAGCCGCCGCACGACCAGACCCGAAGCACTTCCCCGGACGCCTGGGCCCGGGCCGGCGCGGCCCCGCACAACAGGCCGCAGGCCGCGACCCCGGCGGTCTTGAGAAACCGCCGGCGGCCGCAACGATCGGACATATTCCGCATAAATTCCCTCCTTGCCCCACGAGGGCGTCGAAGGGGATTTCGTAGCAATGCGGGATGAATTGATCCAATACGTTAAAACTATGCGTTCATCGGAGTCGATCGGGCGTGACTATCGCCGCCCGTCGCAGCCACGACGGCGGTCCCGACAGGAATCACGGCCGGGGGACTTGACAGGCCGGGGGCGTCCGTTTACCTTGATTGAGGAGATCATCAGACGATGCCTTCGCGACTCACCCCCGTCCGCTCGAGAAAGCTCGGCGACCTCGTCATCCAGCAGATCCAGGAGAAGATCTCCCTGGGGGTCTTCCCGCCGGGGAGCAAGATCCCCACGGAGCCGACGCTCATGACCCAGCTGGGCGTGGGCCGCTCCACCGTGCGCGAGGCCATCCGGGTGCTGGTCAGCGCCGGCCTTCTGGAAGTGCGCCAGGGCGACGGCACCTACGTCCTGGACCGCAAGTCCGGGCACGAGCCTCTGGAATACCGGCTGCGCCGGGCCAAGGCCGAGGAGATCCGCGAGGTGCGCCGCATCATCGAGGTGGAAACGGCCAGGCTCGCCGCCAAAAACAGGAGCCAGGCCGACATCACGGCCATGCGCGAGCACCTGGAGCACAAACGCGTCGCCATGAGCGTCGGCGACACCCACGGCTACGTCGAGGCCGACATCGCCTTCCACTCCGCCGTGGCCGCAGCCAGCGGCAACAGCCTCCTCGCCGACCTCTACCGCAGCTTCTGCATGGTCTTCCAAGACTTCCTGGACAGCCTCATCGCCGACCGCGGCGTCAACCAGTACCAGGACCGCATCCATACGGGCCTGGTCGACGCCATCGCCGACCGCGACGCGGACAAGGCCGTGGGCTTCGCCCTGGAAGCCCTGGACCGCACTACCAACGACGCCAAGGAAGCGGCGCCCGAATGAGGCTCTGCTTTTTTATGGACTACAAACATCAGATGATAGGATCAGCATCTGTCCCAGCCGCCCAAGCGGACGTTCTCGCCGGCCGGGGAAGGCGCTGTTAGAAACAAAACTGGAGAAATCCAACGGGTGAACGGATAGCGTGGCGATCATCGGGGCATGATGCCCGTTGTAACGCATGATCCGCGACCATCCGAAAACGACGCCCGCCGCAGTGCGACGGACGCCGACTTGCCGGAGTTTTTCATGCGCATGCACAAATCGGTTTTGTATGTCCTGTTCCCCGCCTTCCTGTGCTATTATGTGGCCGTGGCCCATGCCTCCCTGCAAAAGGACGCTTTGGCCGGCCCCAGCAGCGCCTTTTCCCAGATGCGCCTGCGCATGCCCCGCCTGGCCGTGCCGGCCTGCCTGACGGACACGGTGAAACGGGGCATGGACGGCCTGCGCCAGGCCGTGACCGAGGCCGGCCTCATGCGTGACTCCCGGCCGAGCCCCGAACAGGCCCGCCGCGACTTCGTGGCCCTGTGGAAGGACCTTGATCCGGCCCGGCACGCCGTGCCGACGCCGGCCGGGCCGGCCTTTTCCATCCTGCTCCCCGGCCAGGACTGAAGCCGGCGAAGCGGCACGGCCCACCTGCCGCACCAGCATTATAATTGATTGATTTTACAGGAAATCGTCGCATTTTTTCCCCACCTTCCCTTGACACGCCCCGATTGGATTGTTACCCGTTTGGCACTCATGACTGCGGAGTGCCAAACGGAGTAGCGCCATGCCGCTTCTGGACAGGGAACAAGCCGTACTGACCACCATCATCGAGGCCTACGTCGCCTCGGCCGCGCCGGTGGGGTCTCGCGCCGTGTCCAAGCTTTCTCCGCTGGGGCTTTCGCCGGCCTCGATCCGCAACATCATGGCCGACCTGACCGACGCCGGTTACCTGGCCCAGCCCCACACCTCGGCCGGACGCGTGCCCACGGCCAAGGCCTTCCGCTTCTACCTCGACACGGTCATGCGCCCCGCGCCCGTGTCTGTGGACGACGAGCGCCGCATCGCCGACGACCTGTCCACGGCCGGACACGATGTGGGCGACATGCTGCGCCGGGCCTCGCGCCTGCTTTCCGGCCTGTCGCTGCAGGTGGCAATGGTGGTCGTGCCCAACGAATCCTCGGCCCGCTGGAAGCGCATCGATTTCTCCCTGCTCAACGCCGGCTTGGTCATGGTGCTCCTGGTGCTCCAGGGCGGACTCGTGCGCACGCGCATCATCGAGACCGATCCCGACGTCACGGCCGACGACCTGGTCAGCTGCGCCAACTACTTGAACCACCTCTTCGCGGACATGACCGTGGCCCAGGCGCGCACGCGCCTGGTTGCCGAGATGGAGCAGGCCAGGCGTACGCTGGACGACCTGTGCCGCCGGGCCCTGACCATGGCCCAGCGCGCCTTCGAGCAGCAGCGCGAGGCGGCCTGCGAGGTCATCGTGGACGGGACGCCCAACATCCTGTCGCAGCCCGAATTCACCGACGCCGAGCACGTGCGAGAGGTCATGCGCGTGCTCGAAGAGCGCACGATCCTGCTCGAACTCCTGGACAAAACCGCAAATGAACTTAAAACGGTCATAACCATCGGCGACGAATCGGACAGAACCGTGCTGGCCGAGCTTGGCGTCATCACCGCGCCCTACGGCACGGGCGGCCTGCCGCTCGGGGCCATCGGCGTCATCGGGCCCCTGCGCATGGACTACGCCAAGCTCGTGCCCGTGGTGAACTGCACGGCCGCCGCCCTGACGCGGCTTCTCGACCGGCACTTTTAACGACGAAGACTCGCGCGCCCGGTTCGGCCGGCCCCGGCCGGCCTTTTTTCACGCCCGGCGCGACATCGTGGAGGATGCATGGCCCCTGAAGACATCACCAATACCCCCGAGGCAGCCCAGACTCCCGGCGACGGCCCCGCGCCGACCCCGGAGGAGGAGATCGAACAGCTGCGCGCCGCCCTGGCCGCCGAATCCGACCGCCGCCTGCGCAGCCTGGCCGAAACGGAAAATCTCAAAAAGCGCCTTCTCAAGGAAAAGGAGGAGTTCCAGAAATACGCCACGGAATCCCTGGTGTCGGAACTCCTGCCGGTCCTCGACCACCTGGATCTGGCCCTGGCCCACGGCAAGGGGCTCGAGGCCTGCAAGGACTTCGTGGTCGGCGTGGACATGACGCGCAAGGCCTTCCTGGACATCCTGGGCCGCCACGGCGTGGCCGAATTCGGGGCCGTGGGCGAGACCTTCAACCCCGAGTCCCATGAGGCCCTGGGCATGGCCGACCGGCCCGACCTGCCGGGCGACGCCGTGGCGCAGGTGGTGCAGAAGGGCTTCACCCTGCGGGGCAGGCTGCTGCGCCCGGCCAAGGTCATGGTCAACAAGGCCTAGGGGGCCGAAGGCCCGCCATTGGGCCGGTCGAGGGCGCTTTTTTTCGCCAAAAGCCCCTTTACTCACCCGAAACGGGCCTTATATGTCCCCCTGTCACCTGGATAACATCCGCCCGCCACGGCGGAACATCATACCGGAACCCCTAAGGAGGAAAGGCTATCATGGGTAAGATCATCGGGATCGACCTCGGGACCACCAACTCCTGCGTCTACGTCATGGAGGGCAAGGACCCGAAGTGCGTCACCAACCCCGAGGGAGGCCGCACCACCCCGTCCATCGTGGCCTTTACCAAGGAGCGGCTGGTGGGCGAAATCGCCAAGCGCCAGGCCGTGACCAACCCCGAGCGGACCATCTTCGCCATCAAGCGCCTCATGGGCCGTCGCTTCGACGCCCCGGAAGTCGGGAAATGGCTTGCGCATTGCCCCTACAAGATCGTCGAAGGCACGGGCGGCGACGCCTATGTCGAGGTCGAGGGCAAAAAATACAGCCCGGCCGAAATTTCGGCCATCATCCTCGGCAAGCTCAAAAAGGACGCCGAAGCCTACCTGGGCGAACCCGTGTCCGAAGCCGTCATCACCGTGCCGGCCTACTTCAACGACGCCCAGCGCCAGGCCACCAAGGACGCTGGCCGCATCGCCGGCCTCGAGGTCAAGCGCATCATCAACGAGCCCACGGCCGCCTCCCTGGCCTACGGCTTCGACAAGAAGTCCAACGAGAAGATCGCCGTCTTCGACCTCGGCGGCGGCACCTTCGACATCTCCATCCTGGAAGTCGGCGACAACGTCGTCGAGGTCCGGGCCACAAACGGCGACACCTTCCTCGGCGGTGAAGACTTCGACCAGCGCGTCATCAATTACCTGGTCGAGGAATTCAAGAAGGAGACCGGCATCGACCTGGCCCAGGACCGCATGGCCCTGCAGCGCCTCAAGGAAGCCGGCGAGAAGGCCAAGAAGGAACTGTCCACGGCCATGGAGACCGAGGTCAACCTGCCGTTCATCACGGCCGACGCCTCCGGTCCCAAGCACATGATGGTCAAGCTCACCCGCGGCAAGCTGGAGTCCCTGGTCCACGACCTGGTCCAGCGCACCGTGGAGCCCTGCCGCAAGGCCCTGGCCGACGCCGGCCTCAAGGCCGCGGACATCGACGAGGTCGTGCTCGTCGGCGGCATGACCCGCATGCCGCTGGTGCAAAAGACCGTGCAGGAGTTCTTCGGCAAGGAGCCCAACCGCTCGGTCAACCCCGACGAGGTCGTGGCCATGGGCGCGGCCATCCAGGGCGGCATCCTGGCCGGCGACGTCAAGGACGTGCTGCTGCTCGACGTGACCCCGCTGTCGCTCGGCATCGAGACGCTCGGCGGCGTGTTCACCAAGCTCATCGACCGCAACACCACCATCCCGACCCGCAAGAGCCAGGTGTTCACCACCGCGGCCGACAACCAGCCCTCGGTGTCCATCCACGTGCTCCAGGGCGAGCGCCCCATGGCCGGCGACAACATGACGCTCGGGCGCTTCGAGCTGACCGGCCTGCCGCCGGCGGCCCGCGGCATCCCGCAGATCGAGGTCACCTTCGACATCGACGCCAACGGCATCGTCAACGTCTCGGCCAAGGACACCGGCACGGGCAAGGAGCAGTCCATCCGCATCACGGCCTCCTCGGGCCTGTCGGAATCCGACATCCAGAAGCTCAT
>NZ_JARKOZ010000175.1 GCF_029978005.1 Solidesulfovibrio sp.
GGTTGCGCACGGCGGTATTGGCCAGGAGAATCTCCTGGGCGAGAACCCGGCCCGGCGCATCGGCGCGGGAAAAGAGCATCTGGGAAATCACGGCGCACAGCGATTCGGACAGGGCCGAGCGGATCTGCGCCTGCCGGTCGCCGGGAAAGACGTCGATGATGCGGTCGATGGTCTTGGCCGCCGAAACGGTGTGCAGGGTGGAAAGGACCAGATGGCCGGTTTCCGCCGCCTCCAGGGCCAGTTCGATGGTCTCCAGATCGCGCATTTCGCCGACGAGGATGATGTCCGGGTCCTCGCGCAGCGCCCCGCGCAGGGCCGCGGCGAAGGAGCGGGTGTCGCGCCCGACCTCGCGCTGGTTGACCAGACAGCCCGTGGAGGCGTGCACGAACTCGATGGGGTCCTCGATGGTGATGATGTGGTCGCGGCGGTTGTCGGCGGCGTGGCGCACCATGGCGGCCAGGGTGGTGGACTTGCCCGAGCCCGTGGGCCCGGTGACCAGGACCAGCCCCTTGGGGCGCATGGCCAGTTCGGCCAGGATGTCGGGCAGGCCCAGGTCGGCCAGGGTCGGGACCACCTCGGGGATGGCCCGGAAGGCGGCGGAGACGCCGCGCTCCTGGCGGAAGTAGTTGGCGCGCATGCGGCCGATGCCCGGCGCGGCGTAAGCGAAGTCCAGGTCGCCCGTCTCCTCGAAGGTCTTGATGAGCCGCTCGGGCGCGATCTCGTAGAGCAGGGCCTTGAGTTCCTCCACCTCCAGCACCTTGTATTTGATGCGTTCCAGGCGGCCGTTTAAGCGCAGCATGGGCTGGGAGCCGCTGGCCAGATGGAGGTCCGAGGCGCCGGTCTCCTTGAGCATTTTGAAGAAGGCATCGATCTGGGCCATGGGACCGCCGGGAAGGTTGGGGTTGCCGACGGCCATCCCCTAGCACGGAGGCGGGGGGTTTTGGAATCGCCGGACCGGGGGCCGGTCGATGCGGGCACGGCTTTTGTAAGGTGAACGTCAGGTTCTCCTCGCGGCCGGCTCTCGGGACGGCAAAGCGGGGAAGGACCTGGACGCGCGGCGATGGGCAGGATCGCCGGGAGTTTAACGAAATGGAACGGTCGGCGAAACAACATGAGAAAATGAAACGCCATACGGGGCGTTCGGTAACAGCCGCAGTTTTTTTTTGGCCGAAGTCGACCGTAGGTATCGTTAGATAGCGATAAGGAGCGAGGGCGATGCGGGAGAACAATTCGGAGGTCAAGGAGACCTACACGGTGCAGGAAGTGGCCAAGCTGCTCAAGTGCAGTGATCAGACGGTGCGCAAGTTCATCAAGGGGCGGTCGCTTCGCGGGGTCAAGGTCGGTCGCGGCTGGCGCATCAGCCACGACGAGGTGGTGCGTCTGACGCGGCTCCAGGGGTAGGACGGGGCGCTTTTTCGGGAACGGGGACGGGACATGGCCAAGGACGAGAAGATCACGCCGAACCAGCGGCTTCTGGATATGATCCGAAAGCCCGCTTCCGGCGCGGCCAGGGCGGCCACGGCCGGGGCGGTCCGGGCGACGGCGCGGCGACGGCGGCCGAGCCTGCTCGCCGGGCTGTTGCCCGGAAACAAAGCCGTCAGCGTCGGCGTGGACATTTCCCAGACCCAGCTCGTGTGCGTGAAGATCCGGGGCCGGGACGCCGGCTTCGAGGTCATGGGCAGGGTCGTGGTCGCCGTGCCCGAGGGTGTGGCCCCGGGCAGCCCGGAATTCGTGGCCCTTTTGCACCGCACGCTTTCCGATCTGTGCGGTCCCGGCCCCCTGCCGCAGGTCTGGGCGGCGGCCCAAAGTTCCCGGGCCAATCTTCAGTTCGTCTCCATTCCCAAGGTGTCGTCGCGCCAGGTCGACAACGCCGTGTTCTGGACGGCCAAAAAGGACATGGGCTTCGACGAGGCGGCCGTGGTCTTCGATTTCGAGCTGCGGGGCGAGGTGGCGGAAAAGGGAGCGATCAGGATCGGGGCCATGGCCTACACCGCGCCGCGCGACGCCGTGGAGGTGGTGCGCGGGGATTTCGCCCGGGCCGGCTTCCCCCTGGCCGGGCTCACCCTGGAGCCCTTCGCCCACCAGAACCTGTTCCGCCGCCGGCTGGTGCCCGAGCCCACGGCGACCACGGCCAACCTCCACGTGGGCCAGAACTGGTCGCGCCTGGAGATCTACGCCAACGCCAACCTGATGTTCGTGCGCGTCATCAAGACCTCCATGTCCGGCATGATCCAGGCCGTGCAGGAGGCCCTGGACGCCCACCGGCACTCCTCGCCCCAGGCCGCCGCCCCGGGCAACGGCGCGGGCGACGGCGCGGGCGACGGGGAAAACGGCGGCATCAGCCTTTCGCCGGAGATCGCCGGCCCCATGCTGCTGGACCTGGACGACAACAGCGCCGGCGGCCTGGTCCTCGACCTGGACCCCGAGCCGGCGGCCGGCCGGGCGGCGGAAGTCGCCCCGGGCCCGGGCGTGTCCCCGGACCAGGCCCGCGAGGCCTTCGAGGGCATCATCTACGGCTGCGAGGACCTGCCCGACGACCACCCCGGTGCGGGGCTGGGGCCGGAAGAGGTCATGGGCATGCTCGAGCCCGTGGCCTCGCGCCTGGTGCGCCAGGTGGAGATGACGCTCAAGCATTACCGGGAATCGCTCGGCTACGACGCGGTCACGCGCATGACGGTTTCCGGGCCGCTCGGGGCGAGTCCGCCGTTTCTGGCCTACATCGGCGAGCAGACGGGCCTGCCCTGCGCACCGCTCGATCCCATGGGCGATCGCGTGGCCGACGTCTGCTCCCCGCAGGGGAGGACGGCTCCCGGTCCGACCTGGTCCCAGGCCCTGGGGCTGGCCTTTTCCGAAAAGGCCATCACGCCCAGCGCGCTTTTCACCTACGCCGCCAAGGCGGCCGAGCGGGGGGCGCGGCTGGTGGAGCAGTGGAGCCTGGTCGGGCTGGCGGCGGCGCTGGCGACCATGGCTTTTTTCTCCTTCGACGCCGCGAGCCAGGTCAGGACGTTGACCGCGCAGCGGGAGGCGCTTTCCCGGGAGATGGCGGCGCTCGGCGCGGCGGCCGACCCGGCCGGGCTGTCGCGCCTGATGGGCGAGCTGCGTTCCAAGCGCGAGTCGCTGCGGGCGTTCGTTTCGCGCAACAGGGCCGTGGGGCTTTTCGAGCAGGCCCTGGCCCTGGCGCCGGAGGGCGTGGCCCTGGGCTCCATCACGAGCGAATTCGGGCCGCCGTCCGCGCCGCCCAAGGACGGGCAGGCCAAGCCCGCCCCGGTCCCGGCGGCGGTCGAAACGCCGGCCCGGGTCGTGCTCGAGGGCATGATCACCGGCGACGCCAGGCTGTTCGACTCGATGCTGGCGAGCTACGTGGTGGCGCTCGAGAATTCGCCGCTTTTTTCCAACGCGTCCGTGAAGAAAAGCGATCTCGAGGCCCTCGAGGGCGGGGCGACGGGACTGCGCTTCGTCATCGGGCTGTCGCTGGGAGGGGAGTAGGCCATGAACCTTGCCGAACTGAGAAGACGCCTGCCGCCCCGGACCCTGGGCTACCTGGTCGTGGGCGCGCTCCTGGCCGGCGGGTTTTTGGCCATGTTCATCATCCCGGACTACCGGCAGGCCAAGACCATGACCGCGGAGATCGAGCATTTGAAGGCCACCCTCGAGGTGCGCCGCCAGATGGCCCCGGTGGTCCAGTCCCTGGCCAAGGCCCAGTCCGCCCTGCCCGCCGTGGGCGGGACGGAAAAGCCGGCGAAGCTGCCCCTGGCCGACGTGGGCCGGCTGGCCATGGTCATGGACGAGCTGGCCGCGCCGTATGCGCTACGCCTGACCCGGGTGTCGCCGGACCCGGCCTCGGTGACGCGCGACGGCCTGCTGGCGGTGCGGCTGGGGCTTTTGGGCGAGCCCGACAAGTTTCGCGAATTTCTCTTGGCCCTTGGCCGCTACGCTCCCCTGGTGCGGATCGAATCCGTGTCCTCGGTGGTGGGGCGCGAAGGGCGCGAGTACGCGGTGAAGTGCTGGCTGGGCGTGCAATGAGCGGGACCGGCGGGAAGCGGAGTCGGCGATGACCTCTCGGGAAAAGATCATCCTGGCCGTGACGGGCGTGGTCGCCGTGGCGGGACTGTGGATCGCCCTGGCCGGCAACGGTCCGGTCGCGCCCAAGGACCCGGCCGGCCCGTCCGCCGCCGACGAGGCGGCCAAGGCCGGCTCCATGATGGCGGCCATCAAGGACGCGGCGCTCACCCCGGCCGAGCTGGCCATGGTCGCGGCCATCGACGCGCCCTGGCCGCGCCAGGCGTTCTACGACAGGCCCTTCGCCGGCCAGGAAGCGGCCAAGCCGGTGACCCGGCCGCATTACAGCGGCTACGTGGAGCTCGGCACGGGGCGGCTGGCCGTGGTGGACGGCCTGGAATACCAGGTCGGCGACACCCTGGAGAGCGGCGGCTACAAGGTGGCCTCCATCACGCCCGACATGGTGGTGCTGGAGAGCCTGGGCAACGGGCAGCGGATAGAGATCCCCTACGAGGGGCGGGACGCCCTGCACCAGTAGGGCAGGCGCGGGCTTTGCCGCGCGGGGAGAAAGGGTATGCGAGGTCGCTTCATGCAGGGAAATCGGTACGGCCGGGCGGTGATCGCCGCGCTCCTGGCGGCGTCGCTTGCAGCCCCCGGGTGCGTGAAAAAGCCTCAAAAGGACGCCTTCGTCCAGCACTGGGACACCCAGGCCAACCGGTCCGAGGGCTATTCTCCCACGGCGCGGCCGCGCAAGATCGAGAAGGAACAGGCGGCCATCAGCACGAAAAAGCAGGCCAGGGAAGAGGCCAAGCCCGTGAGGCAGTTGCCCAAACAGCGGGTGACGCTACGCATGTACGACACGGACCTCGTGGCCGTGGTGCGGGCCATGGCCCGGGCGGCCAACCAGAACGTGGTGCTTTCGGCCTCCATCCCGGGCTCCACCGGCGGCGGCCAGGGCCAGGGGCAGGGCCAGGACAAGGGCGGGCTTCGCATCAACGTCAACGTGGCCGACGCGCCCTGGGACGAGACGTTTAAAAGCATCCTGGTCTCCAACGGCCTGACCTATTCCATCGACGGCGACATCATCCGGGTCATGACCCTGGCCGACATGGAGCAGCAGAACAAGCTCAAGGAGGCCGACAACAAGATGGCGGCCGAGGCGGCCAAGGCCAAGGAACTCGAACCCTACGAGACGTGGAAGGTCGAGATCAATTTCGCCGATCTGGATGAAATGGCCGTGACGCTCAACGCGCTGTGCGGCAACACGGCGGCGATGCCCGGTGTCGGGACCAAGAATCTCTCAGAGTTGTCGAAGCTGACCGGTGCAGGCACTCCGGGTGATCTCGTGAAGTCTTCGAACATCTCCGTTTCCGAGCCGGCCAAGGCTCCGACTCCGGCCCTGCCGGCGCTCGGCGACTACAAGCCCGGCCTGCTCAAGGGCTTCGTCATCCCGGACCACTACAGCAATTCCCTGGTCATCCAGTCTTCCAACGCCGACGCGGAAAAAATCATCCAGCTCATCGAGAAGCTCGACCAGCCGCGTCCCCAGATCAGGCTCAAGGCCTTCATCGTGCAGACCGACATGACCACGGCCCAGCAGTTGGGCTTCCAGTGGGGCGGCCTGCTCAAGAACTCCAATTTCCAGATGTCGCCGGCCCAGGCGGGCACGATCACCGGGACCAACACTTCCGGCAACAACGGCTCGACCACCGCGACGAGCACCACCACCGGCGGCACGGCGGGTTCGACCGTGGCCACGAGTTCCACGGGCACGAACACCAATACCGGGACTTCGAGCCTGACCAACTCCCTGTCGCCCATCTTCGGCGGCGGCACCTCCGGCCAGGGTTTCGCCATCAACAACCCGGCCAGCCTGACTTCGGCCGCCACCGGCCTCGGCGCTTCCGGCACGGGCCTCAACTTCCTGTTCGGCAAGATCGGCGAGAACGTGCTCGAACTGCAGCTCACCGCCCTGGCCGAGGACAACAAGGTCAAGATACTCTCGAGCCCGACCATCACCACCATGGAGAACAAGGAAGCCTACACCGAGAACGGCAAGAAGATTCCCTACGTCTCCACCTCGCAAAACGGCACCAACGTGCAGTTCGCCGACGCCCTCCTGCGCCTGCAGATGCTGCCCCACGTCATCGACGGCAGCAACCTGCGCATGAACATCGTGGTCAAGGACGACCAGGTCGACGAGAACCAGAGCAACTGGGTCCAGGGCAACCCCCCGATCTACAAGCGGGAGACCCGCTCCACTCTGGTCGTCGAGGACGGCGACACCATCGTCATCTCGGGACTGACGCGCGACACCATCACCGACGGCCAGTCCGGCGTGCCGTTTTTGCGCGACATCCCGGGGCTGGGCTGGGCCTTCAAATCCAAGAGCAACTCCATCGAACGGGAACAGATCCTCATTTTCGTCACGCCCACGATCCTCAAGGAAAAGCCCGTGCCGCCGGTGCCGCCCGTGGCCGATCGGATGGACCCGCAGGCCCTGGCGCGCGGACCCGTGGCCGCAACCGACGTCGTGAAGCCCTAAGGAGGACGACCATGAGCTATTACCTTGCCCTGGGACTCGACCGGGAACCGTTCTCCAACTCCCCGGACCCCGACCTGCTCTACCGGGCCAAGTCCCACCTGGAATGCCTCCAGCACATGGAAATCGCCGTGCGCCTGCGCCGGGGCCTCAATGTCGTGCTCGGCGAGGTCGGCACCGGCAAGACCACGCTCGGACGGGAACTGGCCCGCATCCTCGCCGCCGACCCCGGCATAGAGGTCCATTTCCTCGACGACCCCTACCACCCGACGCCCGTGGAATTCCTGCTGGCCCTGTGCCGGCTCTTCGGCCGCGACGCTTCGGCCTTCGGCCGCGACGCCGGCCCCATAAAGGACGCCCTCAAGGAAGAGCTGCTCAGGCGTAGCGCCGACGGGGAACGCATCGTGGCGCTCATCGTGGACGAGGGGCAAAAGATCACCCCGGATTGCCTGGAGCTTTTGCGCGAGCTGCTCAACTTCGAGACCAACACCCACAAGCTGCTGCAAATCGTCATGTTCGCCCAGAACGAGTTCGAGGACGTGCTGGCCGCCCGGCCAAACCTCGACGACCGGGTGAACTTCCGCTACCGCCTGCTGCCCCTGGACCGCCGGCAGACCCGGCGCATGATCGAGACGCGCCTGGCCCGCTGCGCGCCGGACGGCCTCGCCCCCAACGTCTTCACCCCCCTGGCCATGCGCCGCATCCATCGTCTGACCAAGGGCTATCCTCGCAAGATCGTGCGGCTTTGCCATTTGTCCATGCTGCTGGCCGTGGGGTTCGGCACGCGTCGCATCGGCTGGGGCCTGGTGGGCCGGGCCGCCCGGGAGTCCCGGGGGGGCACGGGCGCATGGCTGCGCCGCGCGGCGGCGGCCTGCGCCTGCGCCGCCCTCATCGGCGCGGCCGGCTATGGCCTTTCCGACCCGGACTTTTCCGCCATGCCCGAAAAGCTCCTGGACCTGGCCCGGCAGGGCCGCATGACCCTCGGTCTGGCCGCCGCGCCGGCCTCCCCGGCGGTCGCGGCTCCGGCCGTGGCCGTGCCTGCCGCGCCCGAGACGGCGTCCCTGGCCGAGGCGGCCGAGGAAACGGCCAAGCCCGTGGCCGCCGCCGTGGCCGCTCCCAAAACGCCTGCGGCCGCACTCGCGCCGGCCGCGCCGCAAGCGCCGGCTTTAACCGCGACAGTCGTGGCCGCACCGACCGGGCCGGAAGCGCCCGTCGCCG
>NZ_JARKOZ010000183.1 GCF_029978005.1 Solidesulfovibrio sp.
CGTTGCCCTGGACCCACTGGGGGGAGTCACTCCCCCCAGGCCCCCCCGACCGGCGTGGTCGGGCGGGGAGGGCTGCGGTCACCGGGGCGGCTGGCGTTGGCGGAACGAAGATGGGGGCGGAATTGTCCCTGCCGCTGCCGCCGCTTCGCGGCAGGCTAGGCAGGAAAAATTCCGCCCCCAGGCCGTCGCCCCTTCGGGGCGAATTCTTGGAATTTTTGCTTTGAAAGCCTCTTTTAAAGACCTTCCTTCTTAAAATGCGGCGCTTCGCCGCTGGCGCCCGTGGTCCGGGAAATGGGCCGGACGGTGCTGGCCGGCTTTGCGGCCTGCGGGTGCGGACCGATTCCCCGACCACAACGACCGACGCCCCGCCGGCCACCGTTCCCAACCGCCCTCCCATCCGCCCCATCGGGGAGGGTCCGGGAGGGGGTCACCCCCTCCCGGCCGCCGGAGGCATCTTCCCTCTTCTCGCCCTCGCCTATCGCCTGACCGCCCCCACGCCCTGCTCGAAGTCGTCGAGTTCGCGCCGCAGTTCCGGGCAGCGTTTGACGCCGTAGCCATGGCCGAGGCGCAGGCGGCACACGGCCTTGGGCAGGGAAAGGACGAGGTGGACGGTGCAGGGACCGGGGTAGCGGCGCAGGATGTCGGCCAGGGGGTCGAGGGGCACGGGTTTTTCCTCGGCGCAGGCCACGATGACTTCCACGGGCTCGTCGCTGCCGCCGATGATCTTGGCCAGGGGGTCGATGCGCACGGCCTGGAGCTTGATGAGCTTCTTGCCTTCGCCTTCGGCCTGTTCGGACTGGCCGATCTTGGCCGTGAGAAAAAGCGGCGCATCGCCGGCGAGGTGTTCCCGGCATTCGGCGTAGCAGTCCGAGAAGACGACGGCCTCGGCCTCGCCGCCGAGGTGGTCTTCGAGCTTGCAGAAGGCCATTTTCTGGCCTTTCTTGGTGATTATCTCCTTGGTAGAGACGCAGATGCAGGCCACCTTGACTTCGACGCCGGGCTCCAGGCCGGCGCACTGGGAGAGCGTCGTCGCGCGCATGGCGCGCAGGTCGCGCTCGTAGGCCAGGAGCGGATGACTGGTGAGGTAGAAGCCCAGGGCCTCCTTTTCGAAGGCCATCATCTCCTCGTGGAGCCATTCGGGCATGTCCGCCTCGGGGCAGGCCAGCCCCAGGCCCGACGTGGGCTTGGGCTTTTCGGGCACCAGGGTCATGAGCGACAGGCGGCCGTCGTTTTTATCGGCGGCGCGCTTCTGGCCGATGGTCGCGGCCTGGTCCAGGCCGGCCACGAGCCCGGCCCGGGAGCAGCCGAAGCCGTCGCAGGCCCCGCATTTGATGAGGTATTCGATGACGCGCTTGGTGATCTTGCGCATGTTCACGCGGCTGGTGAAGTCGAGCAGCGAGGTGAAGGGACCGTTTTCCTCGCGTTCGGCCACGATTTCCAGCACGGCGTCGCGGCCGATGTTTTTGACGGCGGCCAGGCCGTAGAGGATCTTGTTGTCCTTGACGGAAAAGTGGGGATGGCCGGCGTTGACGTCCGGGGGCAGCAGCGTGATGTCGTTGTCGCGGCAGGCGGCGATGTATTGCAGGAGCTTTTCCTGGTTTTCCATGTCCGACGTCATGAGCGCCGCCATGAAGGCCACGGGGTAATGGGCCTTGAGGTAGGCCGTGTGGTAGGAGATCAGCGCGTAGGCGGCGCTGTGGGACTTGTTGAAGCCGTACTCCGCGAACTTCTCCATCAAGTCGAAGATTTCGTTGGCTTTTTTGGCGTCGATATTGTTTTTGGCGCAGCCGTCCACAAAAAAGCCGCGCTGCTTGGCCATCTCCTCGGCGTTTTTTTTGCCCATGGCCCGGCGCAGCAGGTCGCCCGCGCCCAGCGAAAAGCTGGCCAGCACCTGGGCGATCTTCATGACCTGTTCCTGGTAGACGATGACGCCGTAGGTGGGCCTCAGCGTCTCCTCCAGGTTCGGGTGGGGATAGACGACCGGGTCCTCGCCGTGCTTGCGGCGGATGAACTGCTCGACCATGCCGGACCCCAGCGGCCCGGGGCGGTAGAGGGCGAGCATGGCGATCAGATCCTCGAAACAGTTGGGCCGCAGCATGCGCAGGTACTTGCGCATGCCCTGGCTTTCCACCTGGAAGATGCCGTCGGTGTCGCCCTTGGCGAAGAGCTCGTAGGTCTCGGGGTCGGTCAGGGGCAGCGTATCCAGGTCCGGCGGCTCGACGCCCATCTCCTTGATGATCTTGAGGGCGTCGTCGATGACCGTCATGGTCTTGAGGCCCAAAAAGTCGAACTTGACCAGCCCCGCCTTCTCGACCCGCTTCATGTCCCACTGGGTCACGGTTTCGTTGTTTTTGCCCTTATAAAGCGGGACGTACTCGGTCATGGCCGTGTCGGAGACGACCACGCCGGCGGCGTGGGTGGAGGCGTGGCGGGCCAGGCCCTCCAGGCGGCGGGAGACGTCGATGAGACGCGCGATGCGGGGGTCGGTGCGCATGAGCGCCTTGAGTTCGGGCTCGCGCTCCAGCGCCTTGTCGATGGTCATCTTGAGCTCTTCGGGAATGAGCTTGGCGATGCGGTCGGTCTCGCCGAAGGTCATGCCCAGCGCCCGGCCGACGTCGCGCACCACGGCCTTGGCCTTCATGGTGCCGAAGGTGGTGATCTGGGCCACCGCGTCCTCGCCGTAGTGGTCGGTCACGTAGCGGATGACCTCGTGGCGGCGGCGTTCGCAGAAGTCCACGTCGATATCGGGCATGCTCACGCGCTCGATGTTGAGGAAGCGCTCGAAGAGCAGGTCGTAGGGCAGCGGATCGAGGTTGGTGATGCGAAGGGAGTAGGCGACCAGGGACCCGGCCGCCGAGCCGCGCCCGGGGCCGACCGGGATGCCGTGGTCCTTGGCCCAGTTGATGAAGTCCTGGACGATGAGGAAGTAGCCCGGGAAGCCCATCTGCTTGATGACGTCGAGTTCGAGCTCCAGGCGGTCCCAATACTTCTTCTCGTCCACGCCCGGCATCTTGACCAGGCGGTCGCGCAGGCCCTTTCTGGCCATGTCGGCCATGACGTCGTCCAGGGACTTGCCGGGCGGGGCCTTGTAGACCGGAAAATGGTAGTCGCCGAACTTGAGCGAGAGGTCGATGCGCTCGGCGATCTCGCAGGTGTTGGCGATGGCCTGCGGCACGTCCGGAAAGGCGGCGGCCATCTCCTCGGGCGTGCGGTAGTAGAGGTCCTTGGTGGTGAAGCGCATGCGCTTCTCGTCGTCCACGCAGGCGGCGGTCTGGATGCACAGCAGGATGTCGTGGGCTTCGGCGTCGTCGGCGTGCAGGTAGTGGCAGTCGTTGGTGGCGACCAGCGGCAGCTTCAGGTGGTCGGAAAGCTCGATGAGGAAGTCGTTGACCGTGGTCTGCTCGGGGATGCCGTTGGCCTGGAGCTCCAGGTAGAAGCGGTCCGGAAACAGCGCCGCGTATTCCCGGGCCATGGCCACGGCCCGGTCCTTGCCCTCCTTGAGGAGCTTCTGGTTGATCTCGCCCTTGAGGCAGGCGGAAAGGGCGATGAGTCCCTCGCCGTACTTGCCGAGCAACTCCTTGTCCACGCGCGGCTTGTAGTGGAAGCCCTCGGTGTGCCCGAGCGTCACGAGCTTGAGCAGGTTGTGGTAGCCGGCCATGTTCTGGGCCAGCAGCACCAGGTGGTAGCGCGGCGACTTGGGCTCGCGGTCGTGGCGGCTGCCGGGGGTGACGTAGACCTCGCAGCCGAGGATGGGCTTCACGCCCGCCTTCTTGGCGTAGTCGTAGAAGATCAGCGCGCCGTGGAGGTTGCCGTGGTCGGTGATGGCCGCGGCCGGCGAGCCGAAGGAACTGGCGGTCTTGACGAGGTCGCCGATGCGGATGGCCCCGTCGAGGAGGCTGTATTCGGTGTGGCAGTGCAGGTGGACGAAATCGGGCATGGCGCTTCGGTAGTGGGAAAAGGTTGCAGGCGGGACCGTTCCGCCGGGGCAGTCATAGCGCACCCGGCCCCGTCTGGGAACGGGGCGGGGATGTTTGGAAAAGCGCGGCGGCGGGCGGGCCGTGCCGGGCTAAAAACGACAATATTAGTCAGTTGTTGCGGAGTGTTACGCCGTTTCCACCGCCGCCAGGCTAGTCCCAGCGCAGGACCTCGATGATGTTGCCCTCGGGGTCGCGCAGGTAGCGGAAGGTCAGCCGGCCCACGCCCGGCACGTCGCGCCGGGCCGTCTTGCCCACGGCCGCGCCGCCGGCGGCGAGCACGGCCTCGGACACGGCGTCCACGTCGTCCACGAGAAAGGCGATGTGGGCGAAGCCGGGCGTGTCGGCCGCGACGTCGGGATGCTCGGGCATGGCGTCGTAGGAGAAGATTTCGAGCGTCGGCCCGGTTTCGCCGTGGCCGGGCAGGCGCAGGTGCACGCCGGTGATGTGGGCGCGGTCGATGGCCGTGGCGTCGTCGAGCCAGTCGCCGGACAGGTCGCGTTCGGGCGGCACGGGCTTGCAGTCGAAGAGGCGAACGTAGAACGAGGCCAGGGCGCGCCAATCGCGGGCGATGAGGTTGGTGTGGACGTAGCGGACGGACATGGGGGCGCTCCTCGGGTTGCGCCGGCGGTTCCACGGCGGACGGCCGGCCCTGCGAAATATCGCTCCATGCTAGCGCGCCGTTCCGGCCACGGCAACACCGCTCTCCCCGCCCAAGGCGGCGGTTTCATTCTTCTCGTAACCACAAGCCTTCCCCGGCGACTTTTCCTTTGTCGTCCCGCGCGTCGGACAGGTCGGGGCCCTGGGCGGCGTGGTCCCGTCTTTCCCGGATGCCGTTCCCGCCATGGACAGAAAAAAAACGCTCCTGCTCGTCAATCCGCCCGCCAATCCCGACGTGGGCGCGCAGCTGCACCTGGAAAACCTGGGCCTGGGCTATCTGGCCGCCTCGGTGCGCAGGACCCTGGGCGCGACCCACCGCGTCCTGCTCTGGGACTGCCCGGTCCTGGGCCAGCCCGTGGACTCCCTTGGCGACGCCCTGCGCGCCGCGCGGCCGGACTACGTGGGCCTGTCCCTGACCACGATGAACGCCCACTTCGGCGTGCAGGCGGCGCGGCTCGTGCGGGAGGCGGTTCCCGAAGCCAGGCTCGTCATCGGCGGCATCCTGCCCTCGACCCTGGACAGCGACGCCCTGGCGGTCTTTTCCCCGGACGCCGTCATCCGGGGCGAGGGCGAGACCCTGCTGTGCCGGGCCCTGACCCGCCTGGACGCGGACAGCGACGCGGCCTGCCTGGAACTGACCCAGGACGCGCCCGAGGACGTGGACGCCCTGCCCTGGCCGGCCCGCGACATGCTGCCCTGGCAGTTGGCCAACCACCCCCAGGCGAGCCTGGCCGCCTCGCGTGGCTGTCCCCACCGCTGCGCCTTCTGCAGCATCCCCCGGCCGGCCAACACCAGGCGCTGGCGGCCCCGGGACATCGAGGACGTGGTCGCGGAGATGCGCCGGCTCGAAACGGACTACGGCGTGCGCCACTTCTATTTCGTGGACGACAACTTCCTGATCAACACCACCGCCTCCTACGCCCGGGCCGAGCATTTCGCCCGTCTGGTCCTGACGACCATGCCGCGCATCCGCTTCGGGTTCATGTGCCGGTCCGCGGCCGTCGACAAGCCCATCTTCAAGCTCCTCAAAAAAGCCGGCCTCAGCGCGGTCTTCCTCGGCATCGAGTCCTTTTCCCAGCCGGTGCTCGACCGCTACCAGAAAAAGGAGTTGGTGGCCGAGCACCTGCGGGCCATCGGCATCCTGGGAGGCCTTGGCATCACCATCAATCCCGGCTTCATCTTCTTCGACCCCTGGACCACCGGCAACGAGGTCCGGGAGACCCTCCGGGCCATGCGCGACCTGGATTTCCCCTCCCTGGAATCGGTCAATTCCAAGCTGACCTGCTACAAGGGCTCGGCCATCGAGGCCCGCGTCGTGGCGTCGGACGCGGCTCCCCCGCGGCTCGGCATCAAGGAATATGACTTCGAGGAACGCGCCACCCAGGAACTCTTCGACGAATGCGTCCGGCTCTTCTACCGCTTCCTCACCGAGGACCTGGACTACCGGCTCTACCAGCGCTACCGGTTCATCCTCGGCTCCCTGCAGCCCTACCTCGTCAACACGGCCCACGAAGCGGCGTTCCTCGCGGGATTTTCCGCCTGCAAAACCCTCTGGCGCATGGCCGACGACGTCGTCCTGGACTGGCTCGACGCCTTCGCCGGAGGAAGCCGGGAAGCGCCCGAGGCCCTCGGCCGGCGCATCGCGGCCGTGGCCGCTCCCCGCTGGCGGGCCGGAAACCGGCAGGCGGAAGACCTCATCGCCGCCTCGCGCGAGCGGCTGCTCGGCGACCTGGAAAACGGGGCCGCGTCCGACGCGCCGCTTTGCCTGCTGGCCTTCACCCTGCCCCATCCCGGACTGCGCCTGGACGCCGGCATCGAACGTCTTGCCGCAAGAAACCCCGACACGCTCGAAGTGCTGGCCAGGGGCATGGCCTTCCAGCACGGAGACGGCCGACGGGCCGGCTTCGCAAGCCTGCTCGCCCACGGCGGCGAGGCCGTGGCCAGACTGTGCTTTAAGGCCGCGCGCCCGGGCGGCCAGGCGGCGCTGCTCCCCGCCCTGGAAGCCTTTTGCGGAAGGCTGGGAAAACCTCTGTCCCCGGAACTTGGCCGCATCCTGGCCCGGACGCGGGAACTGGCGCAGCGGCCCCTTCACGAGCTCGTCTTCGGCGACGCTCCGCGGTAACGCCCCCCGGCGCGCCGCTTTTCCCCTTCCGCTCGATGCAGGGGCGTGTTACCAACGCAAGGACATTGTCTTCTCTTCTTGGCGTACGGAAGACCGCACTCCCCTGGCAGAGGTCATGATGTCCGCGAAAGCGCCCGTGACGAAGCTCGTGGCCGGCCCGGCGCTTGTCCTGTGCATCATCGCCGCCCTGACCTTGTTCTCCGCGCACGGCATCTTCCTGCCAAATCCCGTACTGTTTCTTTCCCTGGCCATCGTGCTGTCCTCCTCTCTCGGCGGCTCCTTTTCCGGCCTGGCCAGCGTGGGCCTCACCTTCGCTTTCCTCCTTCTTTACTGGTCCAAGCCGGGGCATCCCTTTTCCTACAACCCCGGCGACATCCACCGCCTCGTCATCTTCGTCGCGACCATGCCCGCCATGGCCCTACTCGTCGGCGCGCTGGAGAGCAGGAACAGGAAGAGCATCGCCGACCTCAAGGCCAGGACAAAGGCCTTCGCCGCCAGCCAGGAACGGTTGCAACGCGCCGAATTCGTCGCCGGCACGGGGAATTGGGAAGTGGACGTGGCCGACGGCTCGCTTTTCGCCTCGGAAGGGGCCAGGCGCGTCTACGGCCTCGCCGACGGGGACTACAGCCTCGCGGACGTCCAGTCCCTGCCGCTGCCGCAATACCGGCCCGCCCTGGACGCGGCCCTGCGCGACCTCCTGGAGGGACGCGGCGCCTACGACGTGACGTTCAAGCTCCGCCGGCCGACGGACGGGACCGTGGTGGACATCCACTCCCGCGCCTCCTTCGATCCGGTGGGGCGCAAGGTCTTCGGCACCATCCAGGACGTCACGGCCCAGAAGAAGACCGAGGCCGACCTCGTCGCCGCCCGGGAGAAGGCCGAGGCGGCCAACCGGACCAAGAGCGAATTCCTGGCCAACATGAGCCACGAGATACGCACGCCCTTAAACGGCATCCTGGGCATGCTGCAGGCCATCGAGGACACGCCCCTGTCGCCGGACCAGCGCCAGATGCTGGCCATGGCCGAGGACGCCTCCAAGCGGCTGGCCCAACTGCTCAACGACATCCTCGACCTTTCCCGGGTGGAATCGGGCAAGCTGCCCCTGGCCGCCATGCCCTTCGCCCCCCGGGAGCTGGCCGCCGCCATCGAGAGCCTGTTCCTGGGCGAGGCCCGCAAGAAAGGCATCACCCTCAAATGCCGCCTGGCCGAGGACATGCCGGAGACGCTGCTCGGCGACGAGGCCAGGATCAGGCAGATCCTCTTCAATCTCGTGGGCAACGCCGTCAAGTTCACGCAGCGCGGCGGCGTGGAAGTGACCATCACGCCCCTGCACCGCCGGGAGCGCGCCCTGCGGCTGCTGTGCACCGTCTCGGACACCGGCGACGGCATGCCCGACGCGCTCCTTGGCAACCTGTGCCAGCCCTTCACCCAGGCCCCGCGCACCACGCCCGGGCGACCGGCCGGCGCGGGGCTCGGGCTTTCCATCGTGCGCAAGCTCTCGACGCTGCTCGGCGGCGAGCTCGCCATCGACAGCGAGGAGGGGCGCGGCACGGACGTCTACCTGACGCTGCCGCTGCGCCTTCCCGAACCCGACCCTGCCCCCCGGCCCTGCCCGCCCGGCGAGGACGGCCCGGCCTGCCGGGACCTGCGCATCCTGCTGGCCGAAGACGACGCCATCAGCGCCATGGCCGGCCGGCGGCTGCTGGAAAAGATGGGGCACGCGGTGACCACAGTCCCCAACGGCCGGGAAGCCGTGGCGGCGGTGGCCGGCGGCGATTTCGACCTCGTGCTCATGGACATCCAGATGCCCGTGCTCGACGGCATCGAAGCCACGCGCCGCATCCGGGACAAGGCGCTCCACGGCCCCAAGGCGGACATCCCCATCATCGCCATGACCGCCCACGCCATGGCCGGCGACAAGGGAAACTTCCTGGCCGCGGCCATGGACGACTACCTGCCGAAACCAGTGGACAAATCGAGCCTCGGCGCTACCATCGGCCGCGTCATGGAGACCGCGAGGCGCGGTTTCTGCCCCCTTCCCGCAACCGAGGAGCCCGACGCATGAAAAATCTCTTCGTCACCCTTTCCCTCTACAACCGCTGGGCCAACGCCCGCCTCCACGCCGCCATGGCCGCGCTTTCGCCCCGGACCCTGGCCGCGCCGAGCGCCGTCAACTTCGGCTCCATCCTGGCCATCGCCAACCACCTCGTGCTGGCCGACCGGCTGTGGCTCAACCGCTTCACCGGGCAGGGCGAGCCCGTGCCTTCGGTGGACGCCGCGCCCTACCCGGACCTCGCCGCCCTCGCCGCCGCCCGCCGGGCCGAGGAAGAGCGCGCGGAGGCCTTTTGCCGCGACCTTGACCCGGCCCGCCTTGGCGAAACGCTTTCCTACGTCACCACCGACGGCACGCCCATGGCCCTGCCCCTGGCCCTGTGCCTGTCCCATTTCTTCAACCACCAGACCCACCACCGGGGCCAGATCCACGGCCTGCTCGGGGCCTACGGCATCAAGGCGGCCGACATCGACCTGCTCGGCTTCGAGCGCGAGACCGCGACCTGCGCCGGCCTGTCCGGCTGACCGGACGAACGGGGGAGCGACGCCCTCCCCTCCGTCCCGCCTTGCCCCGCTTCCGGAAACCCTGTACCCAGGCCGCATGCTCACGTTTTTCCTCAAGGGGCTGGCCATCGGCGCGATCATCGCCATGCCCTTCGGCGCGGTCGGCATGCTGTGCCTGCAACGGGCCATCGCCATGGGGCTGCGGATCGGGCTCCTCTCGGGCATGGGCGCGGCCGCGGCCGACGCCTTCTACGGCGCGGTGGCGGCCTTCGGCCTGACGTTCGTGTCGGATTTCCTGGCCGAGAACGCCCGCATCCTGCAGGCGGCCGGCGGCGCGTTCCTGGTGGCCATGGGGGCGCGGCTCCTGTGGGTCAAAAATCCGCCCAAGCCGGCCGAGATGCCCCCGCGGCGCTACGCCGGGGCGTTCTTGTCCGTGTTCCTGCTCACCCTGACCAATCCCCTGACCGTGGTCGGGTTCTTGGCCATCTTCGCCGGATTCGGCCTGGGACGGATCGAAGCCAGGGCCGGCGAGGCCTCGGCCGTGGTGGCCGGGGTCTTCTGCGGCTCCATGGTGTGGTGGGCGGCCATCGCCCTGGGGGGGAAGCTCTTGCGGCTGCGCCTGCTGTCCCGCATGCGCGCCATCCGGTGCGTGAGCGGCGCGGCCATCATCCTTTTCGGGCTATGGGCGGTCTTTTTCAGCCGATAGCGACGCAGCCTCGAAAAGCACCCGCTTTTTCAAGGATAACATATCGCAATAATAGTTCTTCTTAGAAAGTACCGACGTATTTTTTAAGGGCCGTACCGACAACGGCGTCCGGGAGTCCCCGGGCGGCGTCGGCCGGGCCTGTCGGCGGGGGGCAGGCCGCGTTTTCGCCGCCGCAGAGCTCCCGGCGGAAGGCCCCCACCCGCTCGGAGATGACCGAGAGCCCCGTGAAGGGGAAATGGGCCATGGCCGCCTTGTAGGGTCCCGGCGCACCGAGCAGGCGGGTCAGGCGGACGCGGATGGCCTCGGGCGAGAGCGCGTCCCAGGGCAGGTGTTCGATGAGCCCCCGGGCACTGAGCGCCTCGGCCCGGATGCGCTGCTCCAGGCGCGGCGTCTCGCGCGGCACCACCAGGCAGGGCTTGCCCTGGGAGAGGATCTCGCAGGTGGTGTTGTAGCCGCCCATGGTGACCACGGCGTCGGCCAGGCCCATGAGCGTCTCCATGCGCCGGTAGAAATGGTGGAACGTGGCCCCGGCCGCCGCCGCCCGCCGGGCCACGGCCTCGCGCTGGGGCTTGGGCATGAAGGGTCCGGAGACGAACATCGCCCGGTGGGGCGGCGCGCCGCCGGCCTCGAGCATGCCGAGGTAGGCGTCCATGAGGGGATAACCGTCCCCGCCGCCGCCGGTGGTGACCACCACGAGCTTCTCCCCGGGCAGGAGCCGCTCCTCCCGCCGCACCTGGGCCATGGACTGGGCCGAGGGCACGTGGCGGGGGATGTAGCCGGTGAAGACCATCTTGCCGCTCACGACCGGCGGGATGGCGTATTCCGCGATGGGATCGTAGATGTCCCGGTTCCCGTAGACCCAGATTTCCGAATAGTACTGCTCGAGCACGTCGTAGACGCCTTTCTCGGCCCATTCGCGGGTGGTGGAAACGGCGTCGTCCATGATGTCGCGAAGCCCCAGGATGGTGCGTGTGCGGGGCTGGCGGCGGCGCAGCCACTTGAGCGTGGGGATGACCTCGCGCCGCAGCCCCATGGGGACCTTGTCCACGATGAACAGGTGCGGCTGGAAGGCCTTGGCCGTGGCCACGATGATGTTGCGCCGGATGTTCAGGGCGTGACGGGCGTTGATCTTGATGGAAAGGGGCAGGTACTCCTCGTTGGTCTTCTTGATCATGCCGGGGATGCGCACGAAGTCGACGCCTTCCGGGGTCTCGTAGCGCCCGGCCAGGGGGGAGCCGGTGAGGATGAGGATGTTGACCCCGCGCTGGCGCAGGTGCTCGGCGATGGCCATGGTGCGTCGCAGATGTCCCAGACCGTAGGTGTCGTGGGAATACATCAGGATGTTGTAGGTCGCGGGCGCTGTCATCGGGGAATTCAGGGGACGTCGATGCCGAGCTTGCGGTATTCGTTGAGCTTGTTGCGCAGGGTGCGCACGGAGATGCCGAGCAGCTGGGCCGCCTGGGTGCGGTTGCCCTCGGTGCGGTCCAGGCTCTTGATGATCATGTGGCGCTCCATGACGTCAAGCGGCACCACCTCGCCCGGGCCGGACGCGCCCGGGGACTCGAAAAGCCGGGCCGCGGCCGCATGGTCGAAGGCGTCGCCGGTCTCGGCCCCGTCGTCGCCGTCGCCCGGGAGATCCGCGCCGGCGGCCGCCGGCGCGGCCGAGGCCTCGTCCGGCTCCTCCTGCCAGGAATCGCCGTCGAGGAGGAAATGGGCCTTGCGGATGGGGCCGGTTCCGGCCAGCAGCACGGCCCGCTCCATGAGGTTTTGCAGCTCGCGCACGTTGCCCGGCCAGTCGTAGCCGAGCAGCCACTCCCTGGCGTCGGCCGAGAAGGACAGGCGCGGCAGGTTGTAGGCCTTGCGAAACTTGTCCACGAAGTACATGGCCAGGCGCGGCACGTCCTCGCCGCGCTCGCGAAGGGGCGGGAGCTTGAGCGGAATGACGTTGAGCCGGTAGTACAGGTCCTGGCGGAACTTGCCCTCGGCCACGGCGTCTTCCATGCGGCGGTTGGTGGTGGCCAGCACCCGCACGTCCACGTGCACGGTCTCGGTGCCGCCCACGCGGTCGAACTCGCTCTCCTGGAGCACGCGCAGGAGCTTGGCCTGCAGCCCCAGGTCCATCTCGGAGATTTCGTCGAGGAGGATGGAGCCGCCGGCGGCCAGCTCGAACTTGCCGAGCTTGCGGGCGATGGCCCCGGTGAAGGCCCCCTTCTCGTGGCCGAAGAGCTCGGATTCCAGCAGGTGCTCGGGCAGGGCGGCGCAGTTGATGGCGACGAAAGGCCCCTCGGCCCGGTCGGAGCTGGCGTGCAGGTAGCGGGCGAACATCTCCTTGCCCGTGCCGGACTCGCCGGAGATGAGGACCGTGGCCTTGGACCGGGCCACCTGCCTGGCCAGGGCCAGGACGCGGCGGATGAGGGGATGTTCGCCGACGATGGCGAAATTCTTGCCGTCGGCCTCGCCGGCGGTGGGGGCTGGCCGGGGCGCGCCCGTGACCGGAGCGGCCGGCGCGGCGGCCGGGGCCGGCTGGGCCGGGGCGGCCGGCAGCACGGCCTGGATTTTTTCCCAGGTGAGCGGTTCGAGCCAGTAGTCCTTGGCCCCGAGTTCCAGGCAGCGGGCCGCTTCGGCGGCGGTGCCCCGGTCGGTGAAGACGACGACGGGCGGGAAGGCGGCTTCCTTCTGGCCTTCGGCGAGCAGGGCCTCGGCGGTGTAGACGCCGATCTTGGCCTGGGAGAAGATAAGTCCGGGCGAGGACTTGCGGATGGCGGCCAGGGCGGCGGGCAGGGAATCGACGATGCCGGCGGCGATGCCCGCCTCCTTGAAGTACGGGAAGAATGCAGTCACCGCCTGGGCCGGGGCGACAAAAAGAATCGTCTTTTCCGCCATCGGCGACCTATTAGCCCCAAGTCAAACGCTTTTCAATCAATTCCCCGCCGATTCCCCCAATCGTCGCAATCGGCGTTCAGGCCAGGCCGCACTGCCGCAACAGGCCGGTCAGCACCTTGTCGCTGTCGAAATAGTCGCCGGCGATCTCCCGGGCTACCCTGCCGGCGCGTTCGGGGTCGGCCTCGGCGGCGCGCAAGGCCGCCACCGCCCCGTCGTGGCCCTCGAAGGGGAAAATCGCCTCGCCCACGGGCAGGTAGGCCCCGTAGCCCGTATCCTCCACCACGGCCGGCCGGCCGGCCGCCAGGTAGGTGGCCGTGCGGTCCGAGAACCAGCCGCTTTTGAGCACCACGTTCTGGTCCTTGGCGATGGTGAACTCGCCCCGCGACCCCCGGATGTAGTCGCGGTAGCGGTCCGGGTCGCGCGAGACGTCGAGGGCGTCGCGCACCTCCCAGCCGACGCCGGCGTAGCGCCAGGCGTCGTCGCACATGCCGCTCATGGCCATGCCGAGGGGGATGTCGCGAAGGGTCGAGGGCAGGTCGAGGATGGCCTCGTACTTCACGTTCTTGCGCCAGGAGAGCCGCCGGCCGGCCACTTCCACGTCCCGGTCCTTGGCCTCCCAGGTGCCGATGGTGGTGTAGCGGTCGCCCCTGCCCTGGCCCACGGGCCAATGGTCCAGGATCACGGGCGGCAGCAGCGGCTTCCAGTCCACGTCGGAAAGCGGCACCCCGGTGGCGCCGCCGGGTAGGTTGCAGCCGTAGGTGAAGCAGAAGTCGTGGGCTTTGTAATAGTCGTGGGTCCAGGCGTCCTTGGATACCTTGACCTGGGTGAAGACCGGGTCGGTGTCGATGACGGCCTTGACCGGAGCCTGGAAGTATTCTTGCTTGGGCGGCAGCACGCCGGAGACGTTGAGGAAGAAGTCCGCCTCGGCCAGATGGCGGTCCAGCGTGGTCCGGTCCATGCCGTAGAGTTGGCCCTCGATCTCGCTCACGTAGGCCCAGCGGCCGGCCAGGCCGCTGCGGCGAAAAAGCTTGTCCACCGTCTCGCGGCCCCGGCTGGAATCGGCCACGGGGTAGCCGAGCACCGGATCGAAGGGGTAGGCCCAGTTGGAGGTGTCCTCCAGGAAGATCACCTCATGCCCGAGCCTGCTCAGGCCCTCGGCGAAATGCAGCATCATCCACAACTGGCCTCCCAGGGGAAAGCCCACGGCGAACCCGGCGATCACGATGCGAAGCGAACGTCTCATGCGCCCTGCTATTTCCCCGCGGCGGCCTTGTCGGCGAACCACAGTCTCGCGCCCTGCTCCACGGTGACCACGGGCACGGCCTTCTGTTTGAGGAAGGTTGCCAGTTGGGCCAGCTTGGCCGCGTCCCAGGGCTCCCAGCCGAGGTCCGAGCCCACGCCGTGCAGGCAGAAGATGACCCAGGCGTTCTCCCGGATGGCGTGCTCCTTGACCAGGCCGATGATGGATTCGGCCGGGTCGTTGGTGTGGACCACGAAGCGCTTGAGCCAGTAGCGGTCCGTCGAGCCCTTGCGGTTGCAGTCGTCGCCGCCGTCCGCGACCTGGCCGTAGAACCGGCGCGACAGGGCGCTCATCTCGGGCGTCCAGTAGTTGTGCGGGGTGATGTAGGTGTTCACGGCAAAACCCATGCCTTCCAGCACGGCCTTGGACTCCTGCAGTTCGCGCTCGTAGGAGATGGCGCGGATCTGCTGCTTTCCGCCGCTGTCCGGATCGAAGGGATGGACCGTGACCTCGCCGATGAGTTCGTCGAAGTAGTAGCTGCCCGGCTCGCCCTTCACGAGCCTGACGCTGGAGCGTTCTTTGAGCAGGCGGCCGTTCTCCACCAGGCCGGCCATCTCCTCGTACTTGTACTTGGCGTCGAACAGGCCGCGCTGTCCGTTGACCGGACGCAGCATCAGGCACTTTTCCTCGGCCAGGAACTTGGGGATGTCGATGGGCCGCTTGTGGGTCAGGCTGTGGGATGCGATCTCCCAGCCGGCCTTTTGCAGTTCGCGCAGCTGGCTCTCGTCCATGAAGTCCTGATCGCCGGAATCCACGCGATTGGCGATGATGCCGACCGTGGCTACAAGACCCAGATTGGACAAAACCGGGAAAGCGTATTGATAAACGCTCTCAAGACCGTCGTCGAAAACCAGTGTTACCATGCCGGCGCGGCTTGTGGCGACCATTACGCCGAGCAACAATACAAAAAGGAAACCTACGATACGGGGGGTCCGAACTTTCGTCATGGCGCATCCAGAACGTGGTGAAGCCGTGAAGTTACAAATTCGTGTCTATACTAGAGCAAAAAAGGCAAAAGTCAATGTGCGCCCCTTGTCGCGGCCGCCACGGGTCCGCCGCCGCAAGCGGCCCGGCCGGGCGGCCGGGGTCGGACGCGCTTTGACGGGGGGGCAAAAACTGGTATGTGGCGCTTGCCGCCCGGGGGCGTGTTCCCCGCCGGCTCGTCCCCTCACGGAGTTCCCATGCGCAACCGTCTCGCCACGCCCTGCCTGCTGTGCCTGGCCCTCATCGCGGCCACGACCCCCGAGGCCCTCGGCGCATCCAAGCATTTCCGCATTTCCTACGAGCACTTCAACGCCTACGCCGCCAAGGCCGCCGACCTCTACTTCAAGACCGGCCAGGCCGGAGAAAAGAACATCCTGTCCCACCTGACCGCCATCTCGGCCATCTACGCCGAAAAGGCCTACATGGTCCAAACCGTGGCCGACATCCTGGAGCACATGGCCGCCAAGCGCGACCGCACCTACGTTCGGGAGCGCCTGGCCGAGGTCAAGCGCGAGAGCCTGGCCGGCGTGCCCCAGGACGTGAAGCTCTTGGCCGATCTGGTGGAAAATCATGAAAACCAGGAAATCCGGGATCTCGGCAATCTGGTGGTCAACGAAATACGGGTGTTCGAGCGCAACACCGAAAACCTGTAGACCCGTTCCTCAGGGCGCGACGCCGACCGAAAGGCCGAGCCGCCGGGGGTCGGCAGCGCCCGTGACCGCCTGGGGCAGATACGTCCGCCCGGGCAAAAGGTAAAGGGGTTTCGCCCGGCCACCCTCCCCGGCCGGCAGGGCAAAGCGCCGCGTCGTCGGCACGGCGCCCAGCGAGACGGTTCCGAGCAGCCCGGCGTCGGAGTAGACCGCCGCCTCGCCCGGGACAGGCGCGGCCAGGGTCAGAGTCACGCCGTCGCCGCCCGCAGCTACGAGCAGCGTCCCCGCACCGGCGCTCCAGCGAAACGTCCGGCCGTCCGGGCCGGCCTCGGCCGGATAAAATCCCTCGAAGACGAGCTCCTGTCCCGGCCCCCGCCAGTCGGGGAGCCCCAGCCGCGCCGCCGTGGCCGCAAGCCCGGCGTCCAGGGCGTAGGAAACCGCGCCCGCCCCGGCCAGGGCCCAGGCGGCCAGACCCAAGAGCCGCGCCGCCCGGCCCGGCCGCGCGCTTCGCCCTTCCAGGGCCATGGCCCGGGCCAGGGGCACGAAGAGCAGGAACCAGACCGCCGGCACGTAGAACATCTCCTGAAAAAACGCGTACACGTGGAAGGCGGCCAGGGACAGCAGCATGGCCGCGTCGGGCAGGCTCGCGAAATCCCGCGCCCGCCGCCACAGCAGCCAACCCGCCCGGCCGGCCATGGCCAGCCACAGGGCCAGCCCGGCCAGCCCCAGGCCGGAAACGAGCTGCACGTACATGTTATGCGAGGTCTCGAAGACCTCGGCTCCGGGGTCGCCGTGGCGGTGGAGCCAGGCCCCGGGCGTGGCCAGGAGCACCGGGTAGTGCCGGGCGTAGGTCTCGAAGCCCATGCCGAAGACCGGGCGCTCGGCGGCGATGCAAAGCCCGGCCTTGAAAAGCCCCGGTCGCGGCGAATCGGTGAAGTTGCCCACCCGCTCGGCGAGCAGGGCGTTGATGGGCCGGCTGACGGCGGCCAGCTCCTTGCCCGAGGCCCAGAAGGACATCCCGACGAGAAGCGCCCCGGCCGCGGCCAGGGTGGGCAGGTGGCCGTAGGACCGGGAGAAACGGGCCAGGGGGCCGGGGCGGAAGTAGAGCCAGGCGGCGGCGGCGAAGGTGAGCGCGCCGGCGATCCAGCCGGCCCGGGCCAGGGTCAGGACGAGGGCCGCGCCGCAAAGGGCCAGGGAGGCGGCGACCAGGGCGCGGCCGGCCAGGTCGCGCCTGGATAGCGGCAGCAGCAGGTACGGCGCGGCGATGGCCGCGTACTCGGCGAACCAGCCCGGGTTGGCGAAAAGCGACGTGAACCGGTAGTGCAGCAGGTAGTGGTCGCCCTGGAAGTGCTCGTAGAGCCCGAAGACGATGGCCGTGAGCAGCCCGCCGGCCAGGCCCCGGCACAGGCCCTGGAACGCGCCCGGAGCGTCGAGGCGGGCCAGCTCCCGGGCGAGGACGGCGAAGACGGCCAGCCGCCAGGCGCAGGCCAGGCCGTAGGCCGGGGCGTCGGCCGGGGAAAAGGCCATGGCCGCGAAAAACTCGATCGGGCCGAAAAGCCGCAGCTCGACCAGGAAGCGGCCCCAGGGCAGGAGCAGGGTCGAGGCCAGGACCAGGGCGGCCAGGGCGGCCAGGAGCGCACCGCAGCAGCCGGTTCCCGGCCCGTCCCGGCCGGCGTTTCGCCAGGCCAGGGCCAGGGCCGCGCCGTCCACGGCCAAGCTCAGGACCACGGCCGGGTAGACGTAGGCTTGCGTCCCGAAAAGGAACAGGGAAAAGCCGAGCAGAAAAAGCCCCGGCCGCAGCCCGCGCGCGGAAAACGCCATGGCGGCGCTGCAAAGCGCGATCAGCCCGACCAGGGCGGCGGCGGCGTATCCGGAAGGGGCCAGGGTCGCGGCCGAAAGCAGGAAATGCGCCGCCGTCAGGGCCAGGCCGACGAGGCTGGCCGCGCGCGGGGCGATGGCGGCGAGGCGGGACGGACCGGGCATGGCCGCGCCCTACCGCTTCGTGCCGGCATTGGGCACGGCGAGGGTGATGTCGTCGCCGTCGCCGGCCAGTCCGTTCTGTCCGGCCGAGGCCAGGGTGTCCGGCTCGAAGGGGAAATCCGGCGATTCGCCCTCGTTTTCGTTGAGCAGATACGGCGAGCCCCAGGGGTCACGGGCGAACCTGGCCAGGGCGGCGGCATCGGCCCCGGCGGCCTGCCCCAGGCGAGAAAGCGCCCCTTCCCACTGGCGCACGCACACGTCGCCTGAAGGCACGACCCGCAGGTCGCGGCCCTCGCAGCCGCAGCGCGAGCAGTTGTTGCCGGTGATTTCCCAAAGGGGTCTGCCCGTGGCGGTCTTGGCCCGGTAGGACAGGTCCGAAAGGCGCGCAAGGGCATCGGCCGCCTCGCCGCGCTGGCGCTCCAGGGTCACGGCGGCCGCGAACTCCCGGCGCTTGCGGGCCACGGTCTCGCCCAGGAGCATGGCGGCGCACACGAGCACGACCACGACCACGACGGCCACGCGGGCGCGCCGCACGGCCCTGGCCTCGTACCGGTCCCCGGCCGTGGCCCATTCGCGGGCCGCCTTGGCGGCCAGGGCCTTGCGCAGGGCGACGAGCCGGTCCTCGGCCCGGCGGGCGAAGGCAGCCAGGGCGTCCGGTCCGGGCAGCAGGCCCAGCCCGGCCAGGTCGGCGGCCAGGGGCGGCCCGGCCGCCCGGCCGAGCAGCCCGGCCACGGCGTCCAGGTCCTCGGCGGCCAAGGCGGCGACCAGGGCGGCGTCGCGGTCGTCGCCAGCCTCGAGCAGGGCGTAGAGCCCGTCCAGGCGGCCGGCGGCGCGCTCGAGGGCCTCCGCGGCGCGCCCGCGGCCGACCAGGGCGGCGGCCTCGGCGGCGCGGGGTTGCGGGCGGCCTTGGCCGGGCATGAAAAACGACAGGAAATCCAAACGCATCTACTCGGTTCCGGCGGCGGGGGGCGGTCCTTCCAGGCGCGGCGTGGGCCCGGCCGGGAAGACGAGACGCATGTCCGTGACCTGCTCGCCGCGCGCCTTGGCCACGCCGACCGTCGCCGCCAGGACGTGGCCGCCGCGCTTGCGGTCGGCGGTCAGGAAGTGGAAATGCCAGCCCGTGGGCGAAAGCGACGCCGCGCCCGGCGGGGTGTAGATGCCGACCATGGTCCCGGCCGTATTTTCCATGGGGAAGACGGACTGGGCGGCCACGGCCGCGGCCAGGGGCGGCCAGGGCTGTTGCTGGGCCGGCACGCTTCGCGTCTTGATCATGGTGAAAAGTCCGTCCAGGCGCACGGCGTAAAAGCGGGTGGGATCGGGCAGGCGCGCGGCCAGGGCCGCGCCGAGGCCGGTCAGGTCCAGGCCGTCCGCCCGGCCGAGGTCCAGGGAGCCCTTGAAAAAGACCACCTGGGCAAAGGGCGTCTTGCGCGACGGCGCGACGGAATAGGCGACGCCGTCGGTGCGCACCTGGTAGAAGCGGCCGTCCATGGCCACCATCTCGCCGTCGAGGTCGGTGAAGGTGCCCAGGCCGAAGTCGCCGTGACGGGCCAGGGCGGCGAAGGTCTCCCGGCCGGCGTAGTCCCCGGCGGTGAGGGCCTCTATCGTGCCGACTTGGTAGAGTTCCCCGGCCCAGGCGGCGCCGGCCAGGGCGACGAGGACGGCGGCGGCCAGCGCCGCCCGGAAAGTGCGTGCGATGCGCGGCATGTTGCGCGCCTCCTTTCCCGGCCTACCGGGTTCAGGCGTCGGCGGCGTCCGGATCGGGCTGCCCGGACAGAAACCGGCGCACCACGGGGTCCTGGCAGGCCACGATGGCCTCGGCCGACCCCTCCCAGACGATGCGGCCGGCGTCGAGCATGGCCACGTGGCCGGCCACGTCGAAGACGTCGGGGATGTCGTGGCTGACCAGCACGGCCGTGAAGCCGAAGCGCTTGCGGGACTGGTCGATGAGCGAGAGCACGGCGGACTTGCGGATGGGGTCGAGCCCGGTGGTCGGCTCGTCGAAGAGCACGAGGCCGGGTTCGGTGACCAGGGCCCGGGCCAGGGCCACCCGCTTCTGCATGCCCCCGGAAATCTGGGACGGAAACTTCTCCAGGATCCCGACAAGCTCCAGCCGCTCGGCCAGGACTCCGACCCGGCGCGCCGTCTCGGCCTCGGCCATCCTGGCGGTCTCGCGAAGCGGCAGGGCGATGTTGTCGAACACGGTCAGGGAATCGAAAAGGGCCATGTTCTGGAACATGTAGCTGCACCGCCGGCGGAAGGCCCGGCGCTCGGCCAAGCCGACCTCGGCCAGGGACCGGCCCTGGAAGAGGATGTCCCCGGCGTCCGGCTTGAGCAGCCCGATGATGTGCTTGAGCAGCACGCTCTTGCCTTCGCCGGACTTGCCGATCACGGCGGTGACCATGCCCTCGGGCACGGTCATGTCAACGCCGCGCAGCACGGGCTGCCCGGCAAAGGCCTTGGTCAGGCCCCGGATTTCGATCATGGGTTGCGGCGTCATGGCGGATTGCCCCGTTTGGAAAACCGCGACACTTTGACCGCATTCGCGGCCAAAGGCAAGGACCGCGGCGCGCCTGCGACGCCACCGGGGAGCGCGCGGCGGCGGTCAGGACGTTTCGGAGGCAGGCGCGTCGGCGTCCGGGGTCTCGGGCAGGCCAAGGGGCGCGCGGCGGTCGCGCACGAAGGAATTGCCCGGGCAGGACTTGGCGTAT
>NZ_JARKOZ010000194.1 GCF_029978005.1 Solidesulfovibrio sp.
GGCCTTTTCCGCCGCCCGGTAGATGTCGTTGACGAAGTAGGCCAGGACCACGACGTCCGGGGGAACGGGATAGGCGCGCAGGGCCTCGTCCTCGTCCACGGTGTCCCAGCCGATCTTGGCCGCGTTGGCCACGCGCCAGCCCGGGCCGAGGTCGCGGCCCAGCACGTCGCCGAAGCGGTCCTCGGCCCGGTCAATGCCGTGGCCGGCGGCGAAGGAATCCCCCACCACCAGCACGAGCTTCTCGCCCGCGGCCTTGGGGCGCGGCTCGGCGTCGCGGTAGCCGAGGCTGTTGACCGGACGCCAGTGGCGCTCGAACCAGTTGCGGCTGGACATGGTGAGGTTGAAGCCGTCGGACTGGGCGAAGAAGAGGGCCATGCCCACTTCGAGAACGAGCAGCATGACGGCGGCGGCGTCAAAGGCGACCAGCGTCCCCATGCCGGCGGCGCGCGCCCGGCCGGGGCGCAACCGGGACAGTCCCCACATGGCCGGAAGATTGATCGCGACCAGAGCGGCGAAAGCGTACAGCACGTGAATCATGGGTCCGGGGACGCGTCCTACCCCTTCCTGCGCCAGGGCTTTTCCTGGCCGGCCCGCAGGCGGGCGATGTTCTCGCGGTGCTTGATGATGACCAGCACGGCCACGACCAGGGCGGCCAGGGTCAGGGAGCAGGGGCCCAGGAAATAGACGAGGATGGGCAGGGAGGCGGCCAGGACCAGGGAGCCGGCGGAGACGAAGCCCGTGAGCTTGATGACGGCCACGCAGGCGGCCACGGCCAAAAGCGCCGGGATCGGAGCCGCGCCCAGGAACACGCCGATGGTGGTGGCCACGCCCTTGCCGCCCTTGCCGTAGAGAAAGGCGGAAAACATGTGGCCGGCCACGGCCGTGACGATGACCAGCGACAGGAAGACCGGCGACGGGGTCAGGCACCGGGCCACCAGCACGGGGACCAGCCCCTTGGCCACATCAAGGAGCAGCGTGGCCGCGCCGTAACGCGCGCCGCAAAGCCGGGTCACGTTCGTGGCCCCGGTGTTGCGGCTGCCGGCGAGCCTCGGGTCGATGCCGCAGCCGGCCATGGCCACGGCCAGGCCGAAGGGAAAGGCGGCCGCCAGATACGTCAGGCCCAGATACAGAATGCAGGCGAACACGAAACCCAAGCCCATAAGCACTCCACTTCCCCGTCCGTGGGGTTCGGAAAGGCTCCCCTTACCGGGGAGGTCCAGGAGGGGGTCACCCCCTCCTGGCCGCCGGAGGCATTGCGCCTAATGAGCTCCGCCGGCGTTCATGAAAAAGGCCTCGGCCCCTTCGGGCAGCCGGGCCGGAATCTCCTCCGCGCCGAAGACCCGCAGCTCGTTGGTCAGCGGGTCGATCTTGCCCAGACGTAGCGCATACCGTTGGCCGATGTAAACTGCGTCGCCCAGGGCGTCCCGGGTGGCCCGGACGTAAATCTGCATGTCCGGCAGGGACAGGGACACGTAGCCGCCGCCGCCGAGGTCCACCACCACGCCCTCGAAGGTCCGCTCGCGGCAGGTGCGCTGGAGGTAGAGCAGCTTCCAGTAGCGCGGCCGGAAACGCTGCACCCGGCCCACGGCCTCGATGCGGGCGGAAAGTTCCGGCAGCCTGGCCTCGAGCTCGCCCCGGCTCCAGCGCGGGGAGCCGGTGCGCAGCAGGCTTTCGAGCTGGGCCAGGTTCACCAGGTCGGCGTAGCGCCTCAGCGGCGAGGTGACGGGCGCGTAGGCCGGCGCGGCGAGCGTCGCGTGGGGCCTGGGGTCGGGCTCGGTCAAGGTCGGCGGCAGCTCGCGCACCACCCGCTGGATGGAGGGCGGATCGTCGTGGATGCCGCGAATTTCAGGAGAAAGCGCGGCGTCCTGGGTGCGAAAGAGCATGGCCGCGCCGTGGGTCACGGCGTACTGGGCCGCGGCCGTGTTGCCGAGGATCATGAATTCGCTGACCATGAGCTGGGAGCGGGGGTAGGACGGGCAAAGCCCCATGTCCACGGTCGTCGACTCGGGATAGCCGGACAGGATGATGTCGGGCTCGGGCCGCTCGATGATCACGGCCCCGCGCTCCAGGCGCTTTTGCCGCAGCACGGTGGCCAGCCGGTGGCCCAGGCGGAAGTGCTCCGGCGCGTCCGGGGCGTCCAGGGCCGCCTCCACGGCGGCGTAGGTGGTATTTTCGGCGATGCGCACGAAGGACTTGCGCATGGAAAAACCCACCGTCTCGCCAGCGACGTCGAAGTCCCACTCCATGACCAGGGACGGCCGGACCTCGCCGGCGCGCAGGCTGTAGAGCCCGGTGCCCAGGGGCTCGGGCAGCATGTGGGAGGTGCCTTCCGGCAGGTACAGGCTCGAGGCGCGCCCGGCCACGGCCGTGTCCAGGGGGCCGCCGAAATCCCAGTCCAGGGCCGGGTCGGCCAGGGCCAGGACCAGACGGATGCCGCCGTCCACGCGGGCCTCGGCGAAAAAGGCGTCGTCGATGTCCCGGGTGGTTGGGGAATCCACGCTGACGAAGGCGATGGGCTCGGGCTCCCTGGCCTGGGCGGCCAGCCCCGCCTCCAGGGCCGCCACTTCGGGGGCGTACGGCTTCCACCAGTCGTCGCCCGGGGCGTAGTCGGCCTGGTCGAGCAGATAATTGTAGTGCGGGGGCACGATGCCCCACTGGGTGGCCAGGATGTAGGGCTGGAAGGGATGCTCGGGCAGACCCTTTCTGAGCATGGCCCACAGCGTCGCCGCCTCGGCGTCCTCGGCGTCGGCCATGAGGCGCTTGAGGAGCTCGGCCAGACGCCTGGCCGCCTCGGGGTCGAGCCTGGCCGCCAGACCCTGGGCCTTCTTGCGGTCGCCGGACAGCCAGCCCTGCCAGAGTTCCTTGAAGAAGGCCTGGCCGGCCACGACCACCTTCTCGCGCTCCTCGGCCTGGGCCGCCTCGACCATGCGCCGCTCGACCAGCTCGGCCGGAAACACCTCGAACTTGGGCGGATGGAACTTGAAATGCGTCTTGCAACCGAGCAGCGCCCGGCCCATGGCCGCCACGGCGTCCACGTCGGGATTCTCGCCCACCAGCCCGGCGAACCACTGGGCCGTCTCCTCGCGCACCTCGCCCTGGGCCAGCTCCCACAACTCCAGGGCGTCGACGGCCTTGGCCGCGGCCTCGCGCCGGGTCTGGCAGGCGGCCAGGATCTCCAGGATCTCGCTGCGGTCCCTGGCCCCGTCGTAGCGCGGCCCCATCCAGGGCAGCACCCTGGAAAGCGCCATCTTCTCCTCGCGCTTGGTCAGGGTGTACAGCCGCAGCCGTCCCGAGGACTCCTCCAGCACCCAGGCCACCTGCGCCTGGTTGCCCTGCATGTACTCCACCAGACACCCCGGCCCGGCATACCGCTCCAACGCCATGCGATGCATATCCTTTAGGGGAGGGAGAAGAGGAATCGGGGGGGAGGGAACCCCTTTTTGGGAAAAAGGGGTTC
>NZ_JARKOZ010000196.1 GCF_029978005.1 Solidesulfovibrio sp.
GGGCCGGACGGTGCTGGCCGGCTTTGCGGCCTGCGTCGTCCGGCCCATTTCCCGGACCACAACGACCGACGCCCCGCCGCCCACCGTTCCCACACGCCTCCCCGCCCGCACCCGTCGGGGAGGTCCAGGAGGGGGTCACCCCCTCCTGGCCGCCGGAGGCATTCCCCCTCAAAAATTCGGACTCGGGCTGCTGCCACCTGCACCGCCGCTGCCGCCTGCGGCTCCCTCCGCAGCCTTGGCCTGATCCCCGGTCGTCGCCGGGCGTGCGGCCACGAGGCCCGCGGCCTTGAGCTTTTCCATGACTCCGGCGAGCATGGCGAAGGATTCGACGAAGCCTTCGGTGGTCATGACGAGGCGCTGTTTGCGTTCCTTGGTGGGTTGGCCCTTGGCGTCGAGGCCTTCGCCCATGGCGAAGAAGTCGATGCGTACGGCTCCCTTGCCGAAGCCGACGCCGAGGATGCCGTCCACGAAAAGTTCGTCGCTCATGAGGGGGTCTGCTCCTTGGGGTTCAGGGTTCGCGCAGGCTTTCGTCGAAGGCGCGCACCAGGGGGTAGGCGAGGTAGGTGATGACGCGGCGCTGGCCGACCTTGATCTCGGCCGTGGCGGACAGGCCCGGGAAGAGGTGGAAGTCGGGCGGCACGTCGGTGAGGCCGACGTCGGTGAGGACGGCGCGCACGCGGTAGAACAGGCGCTGGCCGTCCGGGGTCTGTTTTTCCAGGGCGTCGGGGCTGATGGTTGCGACCACGCCCTGGGCCGTGCCGTGGCGCTGGAAGGGGAAGGCGTCGAACTTGACGCGCACGGCGTCGCCCGGGCGCACGCGGCCGATGTCCTGGGCGGCGACCTCGGCTTCCACGACGAGGTCGTCGTCTTTGGGCACGAGAGTGAGGAGCGTCTCGCTGGCGGCGGCCACGGCCCCGGCGGCCTTGGCGGCAACATCCAGCACTGTGCCGGCCTCGGGTGCGCGCAGCACGACCTGTTCGCGCAGGTGGGCGGCCTTGCGGCGCTGTTCCTCGGCCGCGGCCAGGTCGCGGCTGGCCTGGGCCAGGTCCCGGGCGGCCTCGGCGGTCCAGTTGGTCTGGAAGTCGCGTTTCTCGGCCTCGGCCCGGGCCAGGGATTCGCGCAGCTCGGCCGCCTCGTTGCCGAGCTTGGTCAACTGCCCCTCGGCCTCGATGCGCTGGCTCTGGGCCTTCATGAATTCGACCTTGGAGCTGGCTCCCTGGTTGTAGATGTCGCCGTACATGCGTTCCAGGTCCCGGGCCAGGGCGATCTGCTTCTTGTTCTTGGCCGCCTCGGCGGCGTTGGTGGCGAGCTTGGCCGAGAGTTCGCCGGTGCGCCGGGTCAGGGCGTCGAGCTTGGCGGCGTATTCCTTGCGCCGGGCCTGCAGGAGGTCGCGCTCCAGGCGCAGGTCGTCGGCGGAGAGCTCCCGGGGCGGGGAACAGGCCCCGGAGGTTTCGCAGGTCAGCCGCCAGACCTTGGCGGCCAGGCCGCGCTGCTCCTTGTCGCGTTCGGCGAGCCCGGCCTCTGCCAGGGTGGCGTCCAGGGTGACGAGGGGGTCGCCGGCGGCCACGGTCTGGCCGCCGGTGACGTGGATTTCGCGGATGACGCCGCCGTCCTGGGAGGCCACGGCGACGTTGCGCCGGGCCGAGGCGACCTTGCCCGGCGCGGCCACGATGCGGTCCACCTGGGCCAGGCAGGCGAAGAGCAGGGCGCTGAGAATGAAGGCGAGCAGCAGGTAGAGGGTGACCCGGTAGCGCACGGGCGTGGGCGCGGCCAGGATCTCCAGGGCCGGCGGCTGAAAGGCGGCGAAACGCGCCGCCGGCGGCGCGGCCCCGGCCACGGCCGGCAGCCGCCTACGCTTCCACGGCGCGATCACGAAAACCTCCTTTGGCCATCCCTGCTCCCCCTTGCGGGAGGTCCAGGAGGGGCAGTGCCCCTCCTGGCCGCCGGAGGCGTCTTTTCTCCCCCTCCCTCCCTACAACTGCACACGCCGCGCCGCGTCGAGGGTGCGGGCGTAGTCGTCCTCGGAATGGGCGAAGGACGTGAAGGCGCATTCGTAGGCCGAGGGGGCGAGGATGACGCCG
>NZ_JARKOZ010000197.1 GCF_029978005.1 Solidesulfovibrio sp.
GCGTCGAGGACGCCGGTGGAGCGTTCGCCGAGGCGGGCGGCGCGGCCGATGCGCGCCTGCAGGGCCTGGGTCGACTGCCAGCCCTGTTCCGCCGCGGCGATCATCGCGCCGAGCGCCGCGGAGAAATCCGATCCGGCGGCGACGGCAGCCTGGAAGGCCTCGCGTGCCGGCACCAGCGTATCCATCAGGGTCTTGTCACCGACCTTGGCGCTGCCCACCGACTCCACCCCGGCCACGGCATTGGCCAGCGCCTCCCCGAACAGGGCCGCGTCGAGCGTCTCCTTCCCGGCCAGCGTCTCCGAGAACCCCAGGAAAAAACTCCCGTAGAGCGGCCCCATCGAACCGCCGATGCCTTCCAGGAGCGTCATCGCCAGCGTGTCCAGCGCCTCGGCCAGCCCCGGCAGGGTCGGTTGGGCGCGCAGCGCCTCGCCACACAGCGTGAAGCCCTTGCTCATGTTGATGCCGTGATCGCCGTCGCCGATCAGGCCGTCGATCTCGGAGAGATACGCGCGGTTGGCGTTGATCGTCTCGACCAGGTCGAGGACGATTGCGCCGGCTTGTTTCAGTGCGAGTGTCTGTGCCATCGGTCGTGTCCTCCCTTACTTGCGCGTCAACCCGATCGCCGCGCACGGCGCCGTCAGGTAAGCCTCGAGTTCGGCATCGAGCTTGAGGACCGAGAGCGTCACCCCCATCATCTCCAGCGAGGTGAAGAAATTGCCGATGAGCGGCACGGCCACGGTCAGGCCGGCCTCGGCGAGGTATTTGGCCACGCCGGCGTAGAGGATGTACTGCTCCATCAGCGGGGTGGCGCCGAGCCCGGAGATCAGCACGGCGACGCGGTCGCCCGGAACAAAGGGCAGGTCGGGCACGACGGTGTCGACCATGATCCTGGCCATCTGGTCGGCCGGGACGATGGCCGAGACGTTGATGCCCGGCTCGCCGTGGTGGCCGATGCCGACTTCCATCTGCCCGTCGGCGATGTGGAAGTTGGCGTGTCCGACCGCCGGGATGACGCAGGAGGTCAGCCCGATGCCGATGCTGCGCGTGTTGTTAATCGTCTTTTGGGCGACGGCGATGACCGCGTCGAGCGAACCGCCCTGCGCCGCGCAGGCCCCGGCGGTCTTCCACATCAGTATCTCGCCGGCCACGCCGCGGCGCTTGGCTTCCTCGCCCCTGGGCGCGGAGGGCACGTCGTCGTTGGCCACCACCGTCTTCACGGGAATCCCGGCCCGCTCGGCCATCTTCATCGCCATCTTGACGTTCATGTTGTCGCCGGCGTAGTTGCCGTAGAGACACGCCACGCCGGCGCCGCCGTCGGCGGCCTGGATGGCGTCGAAGAAGCTCTTGGCGGTGGGCGAGGAGAAGATCTCGCCGACGGCCACGGCGTCGACCAGGGCCTCGCCGACGTAGCCGAGGAAGGCCGGCTCGTGTCCCGAGCCGCCGCCAGTGACGATGCCGACCTTGCCGGACACCGGCGCAACGGCGCGCTTGATCACGCGCGGGTTGCCGGCCGCAGAGGCCAGTTCGGGGTGGGCGGCAAGAATCCCCTGCAGCATGTCTTCGACCACCAGGTCTGGATTGTTGATGACGCGGTTCATG
>NZ_JARKOZ010000202.1 GCF_029978005.1 Solidesulfovibrio sp.
GCCGGGGGGCCTGGGCGTCCCACATCGAGGCCACGCGACGCTGCGTCCTGGACGCCGCGGAAGCGTGCCCGGGGACCGGCACGGCCCTGGTCCTGGGCTCCGGGGCCTGTCTGGACGTGCCCGTGGCCGAACTGGCCGCGCGCTTCGAAAAAGTGGTGCTCGTGGACGCCCACCACCCGCGCCCGGCCCGCCGCCTGGCGAAGGAGTTCCCCAACGTGCGGCTGGTGGCGGCCGACGCCACGGGCCTGGCCGGCGCGGCCAGGGACGCGGCCAGGGGGCGCGTCCCCCTGCCCTGCCCGGTGCCCCCGCCCGACCCCGTGCCCGGGCTGCGGCCGGATTTCACCGCCTCGGTCAACCTGGCCTCCCAACTGCCCATTCCTTTTTATGCCCTGCTTGGGCGCAAGCTGCCCGAGGCGGCGCGCCAGGCCTTCCTGACGGGCCTGGTCGCGTCCCATCTCGACTGGCTGGCCGCCCGGCCCGGCCGGGTCTGCCTCGTGTGCGACACGGCCTGGGAGCGCGCCGACGACGACACGATCCTCGAAAGCCGCGACGCCCTGGAAGGCGTGGTCCTGCCGCCGCCCGAGCGCTCCTGGGTCTGGGACATCGCCCCGCGCCCAGAAGAGTCCCACGCTTACGACCGGCGCAACCGCGTGGCCGCCTACACGGACTTCGCCGCCGCCTGGAAGGGACGTCTGGAAAAAAGCCGCGACATCGTGTAACGGGGAGGGGCGGCATCCGTCCCGTCGCGAAATCGCCATCCCCGACACGCGCCATGAAAGCAACGACCGATGCCGGCTACGTCCTCGTCGCGCCGCAGGATTCCACCTACACCTACCTTATCGACCAGGCGACCGGAGCCGTGGTCCATTCCTGGAAAAGCGCCTACACCGCCGGCCTGACCGCCGTGCTCACGGCCGACGGCCACCTGATGCGTGCCGGCAAGGTCGGCGACGACCACATGCTGCACGGCTCGGGCGGCGTCATCGAGGAATACGACTGGGACGGGAACCTCGTCTGGCAGTACTACGACCGCGGCGACCACGAGTTCCAGCATCACGACTTCACGATCCTGCCCAACGGCGACGTGCTTTTCATCGCCTCGGAAGTGATCCCGGCCGAGGAGGCCGTCGCCCTGGGGCGCGACCCGTCGGAACTGCGCGACGGCGTGCTCCTGGCGGACAAGCTCGTCGAGGTCAAGCCCGTGGGGGCGTCGGGCGGGGTCGTGGTCTGGCAGTGGCGGGCCATCGACCACATCGTCCAGGACCGCGACCCGGCCAAGGCCAACTACGGCGACGTGGCCGCCCATCCCGAGCGCGTCGACGTCAACTACCAGGGGCGCGCCCTCTTCCCGGACGGTTGGACCCACATCAACGCCGTGGACTACGATCCGGCCACGGACCGCATCCTCGTGAGCGTGCGCAACTACAACGAGTTGTGGGGCATCGACCACGGCACGACCACGGCCGAGGCGGCCGGCCCGGCCGGCGACCTGCTGTGGCGCTTCGGCAACCCCCAGGCCTACCGGGCCGGCGACGCCTCGGACCAGGTGCTCTTCGGCCAGCACGACGCCAAGTGGATCGACGACGGCCTGCCCGGGGCCGGAGACATCCTGGTCTTCGACAACGGCGTGGACTGCCCCCGCGGCCAGTCTTCGCGGGTGCTGGAAATCGCCGTGCCCGAGGCGGCGGCTTCGCGTCCCGGCCTGGCCGACCGGGTCGGGACGGTCGCGTGGTCCTACGCCGCGCCCACGGCCACGGACATGTTCTCGTCCAAGATGAGCGGGGCCCAGCGCCTGCCGGACGGCGACACCCTCGTCACCGTGGGCGACACGGGCCAGATCTTCGAGGTCACGCCCCAGGGGGACACGATCTGGAGCTACGACACCGACCTGGCGCTCCTGGAGGGCGCGACGTCGCGCCAGGAGGGGGCGGTTTTCTACGCCACCTGGTACGCCGCCGACGATCCGGCCCTGGCGGGGCGGGCCCTTGATGGCGAGGACCCGGCGCTGGGAGCCCTGGCCCGCCTGGGCGCGTCCGGGATCGTCGACGCCTTGCGCCTGGCCCGGCTTTCCGGGCGGACCGCCGCCCTGCCCCCGGCCCTGGCCAGGACCTGAAAACGAAGCGACCGCGCGTCCCGGCCAAGCATGGCTGGGGCGCGCGGCCGCGAAAGGTCCGATCCGCCGGCTATTTGCTCTTGTATTCCTTGGCCTTGGCCTCGTACAGCTCCTCCAGGTAATCGGCCTGGACCTTGAGCTTCTCCGCCTTGGTCATGAGCTGCCCCACCTTCTCGTCCAGGGCGTGCAGTTCGTCCTCGGCCGCGCCGGCGGCCTTGCGGGCGATGCGCTCGTTGAGGGCGGAATTGACCGCGTGGATGGCGTCCCGGTAGTCGTTTTCGGCGTGGCGCAGTTCCCGGCGCACGGCTTCGGGCATCATGGACTCGTAGTCCTGGGCCGCGGCCGGCGTGGGAACAAGACTTTGGACGGCGCACAGGGAGAGCAGCAAAAGGACGAGGGCTGCGGCGCGAAGAAGACGGCCGACCGGAAGAATCGAAATGCCCATGGCATGCCTCGCGATGAAGTGTGGTATGTGCCCGGCCGCGCGCGGGCCGCGGGCGGACCAGATGGTTGTAGGCGTCCGGCGCTGAAAATACAACCGCCGAGAGGCCCTTGCCCGCATCCGGCGCGCCATTGACCCGCTTGCCGGATGCGGGGTACACCCCCGGGCGAAATTTCCGGCGCTCCCAAGGCGGGAGCCCGCCGCCAAGGAGCTTTCATGGCCAGGTACGAGACGGTCATCGGCGTCGAGGTGCACGCGCAGCTCAAGACCGAAAGCAAGATCTTCTGCTCCTGCTCCACCCGCTTCGGCAACGACCCCAACGAGAACGTCTGCCCGGTGTGCTCGGGCATGCCCGGTGTGCTGCCGGTGCTCAACGCCAAGGCCGTGGAATACGCCGCCAAGATGGGCCTGGCCACCGGCTGCGCGGTGAATCCCGTCTCGGTCTTCGCCCGCAAGAACTACTTCTACCCCGACCTGCCCAAGGCCTACCAGATATCCCAGTACGAGCAGCCCATCTGCGAGCACGGCCACATCGACGTGGTGGTGGACGGCAAGGCCAAGCGCGTCGGCATCACCCGCATCCACATGGAAGAGGACGCCGGCAAGAACATCCACTCCGCCGCCGACAACCTGAGCTACGTGGACCTCAACCGGGCCTGCGTGCCGCTGATCGAGATCGTCTCCGAGCCGGACATGCGAAGCCCCGAGGAGGTCGTGGCCTACCTGAAGGCGCTTCGCGCCATCCTGGTCTACCTCGACATCTGCGACGGCAACATGGAGGAAGGGTCGTTTCGCTGCGACGCCAACGTGAGCCTGCGCCCCGTGGGCCGGGAGGCCTTCGGCACCCGGGCGGAGCTTAAAAACCTCAACAGCTTCCGCCACGTGCAAAAGGCCATCGAATACGAGGTGGAGCGCCAGGCCGACATCCTCGACGACGGCGGGGAAATCGTCCAGGAGACGCGCCTCTACGACGCGGTAAAAAACGTCACCGCCTCCATGCGCGCCAAGGAGGAGGCCAACGACTACCGCTATTTCCCGGACCCGGACCTGGTGCCCCTGACCCTCGAGGCCGCGACTCTCGATCGCTGGCGGGACGAGCTGCCGGAGCTGCCGGCCGCGAGACGCGAGCGCTTCGTCGCGACGCTCGGGCTTTCGGACTACGACGCCGACGTGCTCACGGCCGAGCGCGACCTGGCCGACTACTACGAGGCCGTCCTGGCCGCCGGGGCCGATCCGAAAAAAGCCGCCAACTGGGTGCAGACCGAGCTTTTGCGCGAATGCCACCAGTCCGCGACCGCGCCCGGGGCCTGCCGCCTGACCCCGGACAAGCTGGCCGCGCTGATCGCGCTCGTGGACGACGGCGTCATCTCGGGCAAGATCGCCAAGCAGATTTTCCCCGAGCTCTACGCCGAGGGCCTTGACCCGGTCGCTTACGTGCGCGACAAGGGCTTCGCCCAGATATCCGACGCCAGCGCTCTGGAATCGGCGGTGGATGCGGTGCTCGCGGCCAATCCGGCCGAGGTCGAGGCGTACCGCGGCGGCAAGAAGAAGCTCATGGGATTTTTCGTGGGCCAGATCATGAAGGCCACCAAGGGGCAGGCCAACCCGGGCCTGGTCAACGAACTTCTGGCTAAAAAGCTGGGCTAGGTCCCCCGCGGGGGATTCCCCCGCGCGCCGCGCCCCGGGGGATCGTCCCTCCGCCCTCCGTGCCGGGGGCATCGCAACACCGTACTTTTGTGATGACGGAACCAAAGACCATGACCGACCACATCGCTTTTTGCGCCGAACGGCAAGCCCTGCTGCTCCTGGACCAGCGCTTCCTGCCCGACCGCGAGGAATCCTTCGTCTGCCGCAATACCGCCGACACCATCTACGCCTTGCAGACCATGGTGGTGCGCGGCGCGCCGGCCATCGGCGTCACCGCCGCCTACGGCTGCTACCTGGCCGCCCGCGAGGCCGGCGAGGCCGGCGACGGCTGGAAGGAGCGCCTGCGCGCCCTGTTGACCGAGCTGGAAGAGGCCAGGCCCACGGCCGTCAACCTGCGCTGGGCCGTGACGCGCATGCGCGAGAAGTGGCGCGCGCTCGGCGACGTGGCCCGCGACGCCCTGCTCTCGGCCTGGCTCGGCGAGGCCCAGGAGATGCACGCCGAGGACATCGAGATCAACAAGGTCATGGGCAAGTTCGGCGCAGCGCTGATCGCCGACGGCGACACGGTCATGACCCACTGCAACGCCGGGGCCCTGGCCACGGCCGGCTACGGCACGGCGCTCGGCGTCATCCGGGCCGCCTTCGAGCAGGGCAAGAACATCCGGGTCATCGCCAACGAGACCCGGCCCTTCCTCCAGGGCGCGCGCCTGACCGCCTACGAGCTGGCCAAGGAAGGCATCCCGGTCACGGTCGCCTGCGACAACGCCGTGGGGCACCTCATGAAAAAGGGCATGGTGCAGAAGGTGGTGGTCGGCGCGGACCGCATCGCGGCCAACGGCGACGCGGCCAACAAGATCGGCACCTACACCGTGGCCCTGGCCGCCAAGGCCCACGGCGTGCCCTTCTACGTGGCCGCCCCGGCCTCGACCTTCGACCTGACCCTGGAAAGCGGCGAGCTCATCCCCATCGAGGACCGCACCCCCCGCGAGGTCACCCACGTGGGCGAGCACCGCATCACCCCGGAAAACGTGCCGGTCTACAATTTCGCCTTCGACGTCACCCCGGCGGAGCTCATCGCCGGCATCATCACCGAGAAGGGCGTGCTCACCGCGCCCTATACGGCCTCCATCCGGGCCGCCATCGGCGGCAAGTAACCCGCAACCGCTTTAGGACGTGCCATGCCTCTGGACGAACGGATCATCACCGAAGCCATCGTCGACGAGTATTTCGCCAAATTCAAATCGAGCCTGGACCTGGACGTCGCCATCGTGGGCGGCGGCCCCTCGGGCCTGACCGCCGCCCGGCTGCTGGCCGCGGACGGCTTCAACGTCGCCCTGTTCGAACGCAAGCTGTCGCTCGGCGGCGGCATGTGGGGCGGCGGCATGACCTACAACGTCATCGTGGTGCAGGAAGAAAGCGTCCATCTGCTCACGGACGTCGGGGTGCCGGTCAAACGTTACAAGGACAATTACTTTACCGCCGACGCCGTAGGCGCGACCACCACCCTGGCTTCCGCCGCCTGCCTGGCCGGGGCCAAGGTGTTCAACTGCATGAGCGTGGAGGACGTGGTCTTGCGCGAGGTTGACGGCGGCAAGCGCGTCACCGGCATCGTCATCAACTCCTCGCCCGTGGAGATCGCCGGCCTGCACGTGGACCCGGTGGTGCTCGGCTGCAAGTACCTGGTCGAGGCCACGGGGCACGCCGTGGAAGTGCTCCACACGCTGGTCAAAAAAAACGACGTCAAGCTCAATACCCCCTCGGGCGGCATCGAGGGCGAGCAGTCCATGTGGGCCGAGGTGGCCGAGACCAACACCGTCAAAAACACCCGGGAGATCTTTCCCGGGCTCTACGTGGCCGGCATGGCCGCCAACGCCAGCTTCGGCTCCTACCGCATGGGGCCGATCTTCGGCGGCATGCTGCTCTCCGGCGAGAAGGTGGCGGCGGACATCGCCGCCAAGCTGCGGGGATAGGACAAGAAAAGAATGCCTCCGGCGGCCAGGAGGGGGCGAGGCCCCCTCCTGGACCACCCCATTCCGTTTAAGACGGCCCTATCCGGGAGGGAGTTCGTTATGCCCGTCGCGCGTTATCCGGACCCGGGCGTCCTCTACCCGATCGCGGGCTACGACAAGCTCGTATTTTTGAAAAACTGCATCACCCGCCCAACATCCGCGTGGGCGACTTCACCTACTTCGACGTCACCGGCGCGCCCGGAGCCAGGGCCGAGGACTTCGAAACCCACAACGTCCTGTACCATTTCGATTGGATCGGCGACAACCTCGTCATCGGCTCCTTTTGCGCCCTGGGCAGCGGCGTGCGCTTCATCATGAACGGGGCCAACCATGAGCTTTCCCCGCTGACCACCTACCCCTTCGGCATCTTCACCGACGGCTGGGAAGCGGCCGCGCCCTTGTGCCAAACACGCGGCGACACCGTGGTCGGCAACGACGTCTGGATCGGCTACGACGTCACCATCATGCCCGGCCGCGCCATCGGCCACGGCGCGGTGGTCGGCTCCGGCAGCCTGGTGGCCAAGGACGTGCCGCCCTACGCCATCGTCGGCGGCAACCCGGCCCGCGTCATCCGCCAGCGCTTTCCCGACGACGTCGTCGCCCGCCTGCTGGCCGTGGCCTGGTGGGACTGGCCGCCGGAAAAGATCGCCCGCCACCTGCCGCGCATCGCCGGCGCGGACGTGGACGCCCTGGAGCGGACCGCCGCCGCGTCCTGAGCCTTGCCTTCCTTCCCGGACGATTGACCCGGCCGGGCGCTTTCAGTATTTGCGGTTGACAAGGCGGGAAAGTCGTGGTCAAGCCACTGGCTCCCGTCGGCGCGCGAGCCTCGCGCCGCCCTTTTTCCAGCCCGTCAAGGAGAAACGCCCCCCCATGCCCCCCATCGTGGCCATCGTCGGACGCCCCAACGTAGGCAAGTCCACCCTGTTCAACCGCCTGGCCAGACGCCGCAAGGCCATCACCCACGACCGTCCCGGCGTCACCCGCGACCGCCTGGAGGCTCCGGCCGTCCTCGAGGACCGTCTGGTCACCCTGGTCGACACCGGCGGCATGGACTTCGACGCCCCGGAGGGCCTGGACCGCCAGATCGTGGTCCAGGCCGAGGTGGCCCTGGCCATGGCCGACGTGGTGCTTTTCCTCGTGGACGGCCGTTCCGGGCGCACGACCCTTGACGACGAGGTGGCCGACCGCTTGCGCCGGGTGGGCAAGCCCGTGGTCGTGGCCGTCAACAAGGTGGACGGCGAGGAGCGCGAGCCGGCCGCCCTGGCCGATTTCCACGCCTGGGGCCTGCCGCTGCTGTCGATTTCCGCCGCCCACGGGCACGGCATGAACGCCCTGGCCGAGGCCCTGGCCGACGCCCTGCCCGAAGAGGCCGAAGCGACGCCGGGCACGGCCGCCGCAGCCGGCCTGCGCCTGGCCGTGCTCGGCCGGCCCAACGCCGGCAAGTCGTCCCTGGTCAACGCCCTGCTCGGCGAGGAACGCGTCATCGTCAGCGACGTGGCCGGCACCACCCGCGACGCCGTGGACGCGGCCGTGGTCAAAAACGGCAAGCGCTACGTGTTCGTGGACACGGCAGGCGTGCGCAAGCGCACCCGCATCACCGACGACCTGGAGCGCGACAGCGTGGGCAAGGCGCTTGGGAGCGCCAAGCGGGCCAACGTGGCCGTGGTGGTCATCGACGCCACGGGCGGGGTCGGCGTCCAGGACAAGCGGCTCATCTCCTACCTGGACAAGGAACGCACGCCGTTTCTCATCGTGGTCAACAAGATCGACCTCATCGCCCAGAAGGACATGATCGCCCTGCGCAAGGACATCGCGGAGGAGCTTCGCATGTGCTCCCACGTGCCGGTGCTCTACATCGCGGCGGCCAAGGGCAAGGGCGTGGCCAAGGTGCTGCCCATGGCCGAGGCCATCTGGGAGGAGTGCAAGATCCGGGTGGGCACAGGCGCGCTCAACCGGGCCATGCGCGAGGTGCTGGACAAGCACCAGCCGCCCCTGGTCAACGGCCGCCGGGCCAAGTTCTACTACCTGACCCAGGCCAGCGAGGCGCCTCCGACCTTCGTCTTTTTCGTGAGCGACACGGCCCGCGTGCGCGATTCCTACGTGAAGTACCTGGAAAACGCCCTGCGCAAGCTCTTCGGCATCACCATGGCCCCGGTCAAGGTGGTGTGCCGCGACAGCCACAAGCCCAAGGAATAGCCGGGCGCGGGCGTCGCCCCGCCCTACCGGTATTCGATCCCCGCATCGAAGAACTTGCCCACGCCGTATTCGCGGCGGCGAAAGAACTTCTCCGGGTCCGGGCCGATGATCTGCAGCTCGGGCTGGCGCGACTGCATGGAGAGCGCGATGTGCATCTCCTTGGTGCAGCCCGTGGAGAAGGTCGCGTCCTTGCCCGCCCACACCGGCGGCACCTGCCGGCCGAGCAGGCCGAAGCTCTTCTCGATGTCGAAGTGGGTCTGGAACCGCCACACGTCGATGAGCCCGCTGCGCTGCACCTTCTCCCACATGAACATCAGGTCGTCGGCGTCCATGCCCTCCTCGAAGTGCTCGGCCGGATTGATGACGAACGTGCCGGGCAGCTTCTCGCGAAGGTGCGCCACGAAGGCCGTGACCAGCTCGATGGCCGTCTGCGTCTGCCCCGGGATGGAGCCGATGATGGCGCTGTAGAACATCACCGACTTGCCCGAGGCCTTGGCCGCGCGCATGCCGGCGACGATCTCCTCGGCCTTGGCCGTGATGTCGGCCTCGGTGAAGGAGCGCGCCCCGGCGGCCCGGGGCTTGAAGTCGAGCCGCAGCCCCCCGGCCCCGTCGCCGTAGAAGGAAACCACGTCCCGGGTGAACTGGTGGCTCGTCTCGATGAGCCGGCGGTGGTTGAGGGGGCCGCGGGCCAGGATCAGGTCGGCTTCCTTCCAGGCCCGGGCGAAGGTCACGGACACCCGGTAGAGGTTCAGCCGCTCGCGCGTGCCGTCGGAAACGACCGTCAGGGGATATTCGCGCATGACCTGGAGCAGCGCGTTCTTGCTCGTCCGATGGTCGGTCAGGAAATGCGCCCCGGCCAGGGCCGCGTCCAGGATGGGGTCGGCGTCCGGGTCCCAGATGGTCGGCGCGTCGTAGTAGAACCCGTCCTTGAGGGCGACGATGACCCGATGCCCCAGGCGCAGCAGCACGCGCACGGCCAGCAGGTCGAAGAGCACGCCCCCGGAAGCGTCCGGCATGACGAGGATCTTGAGTCCTCCCCCGCCGCGCCTGGGATCGAGCAGGGCCTCCAGGCGGGCGAAGCCCTCCGGGAAGGCGGCCAGGGCCGCGTCCAGGCCCTCGCGGCCGGGAAAGGCTTCGGAGCCGTCCCAGATGCCGGACATGGAACCCAGAAGCAGCAGGCGCCGCAGCTCCAGCATGTCCAGGGCGAAGCGCAGCTCGGGAATGGCCCGGCAGCCCGGCAGCTCGGACGGACAGGCGTAGAGCATGGTCCGGAAGGCCTCGCCCTGGATGAAGGCGAAGGCCCGGCGGTTCATGAGCCGCTTGCGCTCCCGGTGGGGGTCGTCCAGGCCCGACTGGGTGAGGAAGATGGTGCACAGCCGCTTGGCCAGGCGCGAGGGGATGAGGGTGGGCCGGGTCATGGCCTGGCGGTACTTGAGCTCGCACAGCGTTCGGATCTTCACCGCCGTGTAGGCGTCGGGCACGAAGGCGTCGATGAGCCGGCCGATGCGGGCGAGCCTGGCGTCGTATTCGGCCACCACCTTGAGGTCGGCCCGCTCGCTGACGAGATGGGCGAACATCTCGTCCGAGCACGGGACGTAGATTTCATCGGGGGCGAGCGACACCATGAACCGCAACTGCTCCGGCGAGGCGTTCTTCTCCGGGGCGATGAAGTGGTCCAGGTTGTTCTCGGTCATGAAGTGCAGCAGCCAGGCGTCGCGCACCGGATCGCCGCCGTAGCGCGGGGCCTGGCCCGGGGCCAGGGAGATCGGAGAGGGACCGGCGCCGTTCATGGCCGGTTGATGAAGCCCTTGAGGCGCAGCCGCCCGAAATAGCTGTCGCCCGGGCGTTTGGCCAGCTTGAGGAAGCGCTCGGACTTGCGCACCACCACCACGTCGTTGTCGTCGAGGGGGAAAAGCTCCTGGCCGTCGCAGGTCAGGTACATGTTGGTCTCGGGCGCGGACAGGGCCAGGCGCACCGGGGAGTCGGCCGGCACCACCACAGGCTTGAAATCGCTCAGGAAGGGGCAGATGGGCACCACGCACAGCACGTCGAGGCCGGGATAGATCAGCGGCCCCCCGGCCGAGACGCAGTAGGCCGTGGAGCCGGTCGGCGTGGAGATGACCACGCCGTCGGCCCGCAGGGTGCAGACGTCGGCGTCGCCGAGCGTCACGTCGAAGGCGGCCAGGCGAGCCATGGCCCCGCGGCTGATGACCGCGTCGTTGAGGGAGGTGGTGTGGTAGACGGTCTGGCTGCCCCGGATGACGGACACCTCGATCATGATGCGCCGGGCCTCCGTGAAGCCGTGGCGCAGGATGTCGCCGAGGACCTCCTGCCAGTCGTCGAGGCCGGCCGAGGTCATGAATCCCACCCGGCCGAGGTTGATGCCGAGGAAGGGCACGCCGTCGGCCGCGGACTGGCGGGCGGCCGAAAGCATGGTGCCGTCGCCGCCGAGGATGAGCGCCAGCTGGGGCGGCGTGGTGAGCACGGCCCCGGCCGGATGCACGACGTTCTGGGCCTCCGGGATGTTCTCGCGCACCAGCGCGACCACGCCCCGGGCGGCCAGCCATTCGGCCACGGCCCAGGCCATGCCCCTGGCCTTCTCGTGGTCGGCCTTGTGAATGACGATGACGGTTCGAATGACGCCTTGCATGCCCGGTTCCCGTTTTGCGGATGTATCCCCTTCCGGTCCGGGGAGGAAGAGCCTTATACGGCAAAGGCCCGGGGGACACAAGAAAGTCGCCGGGACGTCCCGGAATCGGGGCATGGATTTTTTTCGCCGAAGCCTCTAAAGGTGTACTCCATGCTGCCGATAAGCACCCTGAGAAGGAGCCATACGCCGTGACCGCCATCCCCTACCAGGTACGCGCCATGCTGCGCACCTACGGACGGCAGGTGACCACGGCCAGGCGCTTGGCCCGCTACCGCCGATCGCTGATGGCGGCCGGGGCCGAGGACGAGGTCAGGATCTCCCGGGAGGCCAAACGCCGCGAACTCGTGGGCCGGGTGGCGGCGGAGATCGTCGAGAACTGCATCGTGACCGGATCGGACACGCCCGTGGTGGAAGAGATCAAGGCGGACCTCGAGGAGGAACTGGGCTTTCCCCTCGCCTTCGCCTACCCGCCCGAAGAACAGGACATGCAGATCTTCAGGACGGACGGTCCGCAAGGCCCGCAGGAAATCACGGGAGAGTTCAAGACGGCCGTGTTCAGGCGGCTGTGGGAACTGGCCCTGGAAAAAGTCGACGAAACCATGCTCTAAATTTCGGTCCCCCCGCTGCCGATAGGAAATGCAAGGGAGCAACGCGGGAGGGGGTAGCCATGGACATCAAGACAATCTTCGGAATCAATCAGGGCTACGGACAAAGCCGGGTTACCCGCGGCGGTTCGGGCGAGACCTCCTCGGTCTCGCGCGGCGCCGGCGAAGAGGCCTCGAGCGCCTCGGGCTCGGACAAGGTGACGCTCTCCGGCGACGCCAAGCTCGTGTCCCTGGCCGCGACCACGGCCAAGGAATCGCCGGACACGCGTTCGGACCGGGTGGCCGAACTCAAGGCCCAGGTCGAGGCCGGCACCTACCAGCCGGATTCCCGGAAAATCGCCGAGAAAATGCTCACCATGGACTCGGAGCTCTTCGGCTAGGACAGGCAAAACGAGAACGGCCCGCGCCCTCGGGCGGGCCGGACGGTCCACGACATGACGGTGTGCATCCGTGCGGCGCGCGCGGACAGGGCACGCGCCACAAGCGCCTTCCGCCCCGAAAGGGGGCCGGAAGGCGCTTACTTTTTGCGGCCGGTCATGCCCGGCGTGTAGTGGGCCGGGTAGCGCGAGTCGGTCTGGGGTATCTGCAGCCCGATGCGGGCCTCGTTGTTGACGACGATGGGACCGCTCAGGTTGAGCGTGGTCCGCTCGGGCATGCCCTGGGGGATGGTCACGGTGACGAGGATGAGCGCCTGCTCCCGGGACTCGATGGCCAGCAGCTTGCGGTCGGCCTCGCCGATGACCACCTCGTACTCGGTCATGAAGCTGTAGGGATCGGTGACGAGCAAGCCGAGCTTGGGGTCGTCGAGGCTTTGCAGCACGAGGAACGGGGACTCCTCGCGCAACTGGATGAGCGTGAACTCCCGGTGCCCCATGAACCCGATGATTCCCCGGGGAAAGGTCAGCACGCGGTCCTCGGGCAGGGTGATGGGCCCAAGCCGCGTTTCCACTACTCGTTCGTCTTTTTTGGCCATAACTTCGCCGCCGCCAGGACATCGGAATCCATGGCGCAAAGCGCCTGCCGGTTCTGCTCGAGCACCCTGAGATACACCTCTTCGCGATACACCTGCATGTCGTCCGGCACTTCCAGACCGATCTTGATCTGCTTGCCCTGGACGCCCAGGACGGTGATCTTGATGTGATCGCCGAGGTGCAGGCTCTCGCCAGGCCTTCGGGTCAAAATGAGCATGAACGCCCGCGCCCCCACTTTCGGTTGCAGCGTGAAAAACTTCGTTTTCGCGCCCTGTTATGCCGTTCTGTAGCGGTCGCCCCGCCCTTTGTCAACGGGAAGGCGGCCGCCCGGGCGGCTAAATGTAGCTGACCAGGGACAGGTTCATGACCATGCTCGAGGACTTGAGCACGGCCTGGTAGGCCAATTCCTGCTCCGACAGCTTGGTGATCAGCGTCGTCAGGTCGGCGTCCTCCACGTTGCTGAGCGTGGTGGTCGCGTTTTCCGTCAGGGTCGTGACCATGGTGCCGGCGGAACTGACCCGGTTCTCCTTGGCGCCCACGGACGCCGCCGTCACCAGCACCTGGTTCTGCGAGTCCGTCAGCGCGTCGAGACATTCCTGGATGCCGCTCTGGTTGTTGGTCTCGAGATAGCCCACCAGCTTGCCCACGGTCTCGAACAGGTTGCCCGACACGCTGCCGTCGAAGGTGGCGGCCGTGTTGTACGACGTGGTCGAGGCGTTGGAGGCGGTGGTCTGGTACATGCCGCCGAAGATGTCCTTGCCCACGCCGTTGACCACCACGGAGTCCGTGGGGGAAATGCCTATGGTGATGTCGGCCGTGCTCGGCCGGATGAGGAACTGGTCGCCGGCGGCGGGCGTGCCCAGGGTCTCGTCCAGGGTCAGGATGCCGCCCGGCACGGGCAGGGCCGGATTGCCGTCGGCGTTGGTGCCGGAGGTGTTGCCGTCCACCCAGGTGCTGCCGCCGTCGGTGCTGTAGGAATAGGTGTACGGCCCGCCGGCCGGGGCGTCGGTGATCTTCACCTGCACGTTGCCCGAAAACGTCCCCGTGGCCGTGCCCGTGACGCCCGATGCGCCGGTGTAGGTGACGGCGACGTCGTCGTTGGTGTTGCCCTGGTAGTAGGCCGTGGGCCGGATCCACAGCCAGGTGCCGTCCGTGTCGTCGGTGTCGGCGCTCGGCGTGACGCTGTTGAGAGCGGCGTGGGAAAGGGTCATCGACACGCTGCCGAGTTGGAGGGTCTCGGTGTCGGCCGAGGGCGGGGGCGTGGCGTAGGAACCGGTCTGCCAGGTCGAGCCGCCGTCGGTGGTATAGCGGAAGGCAGGCTGGTCCGGCGTGGTGTTGTCCGTGAACTGGACCAGGATGGTGGAGTCGCTGTCGCCTTTTATGGTGTAGCCCGGGGCCGGGAGATCGTCCAGGGCGTCGGTGAAGGCGTCGTCGTTGCTGGTTATGCCAAGCCCCATGGTGTAGGCCTCGTCTCCCGTCTTCTGCCCGGCGAAGAGGGACTGGCCGTTGTAGGTGGTGTTGGCCATGGTGATGAGCTGCTCGAAGTACTGGCGCACGGCCGAGGCGATCTCGCCGCGGTTTTCTTGGGAGACCGTGCCCGTGGCCGCCTGTTCCGCCTGCTCCTTGATGGTGGTGACCAGCGTGCTGACCGAGGTCAGCGTGCTGTCGGCCTGGTTGAGCCAGCCCTGGGCCGTGTCGATGTTGCGCTGGTACTGGGTGAGCTGGCTCAGGTCGGTGCGGGTGCCGAGCACCTGGACCGCGCCGTTGGGGTCGTCCGAGGGCGCGTTGATGCGCTTTTGGGTGGAGGCCTGGTTGTTGGTCTCCATGAGCTTGGCCAGGGAGGCGTTGTTTTGCCTGATGACCGAACCGTACAGGGTCTGCTGGGTGACGCGCATGACCATGGGAACCTCCGGCGGGCTAGTTCTTCATCCCCAGGACCGTCTCGAACATGGAGTTGGCCGTGCTGATGAGCTTGGCCGCCGCCTGGTAGGAGTGCTGGAACTTGATGAGGTTGGTCAGTTCCTCGTCAAGGCTGACGCCGGTCACGGACAGCTTTTGCGCTTCGATCTGGTCGGCCAGGGAGGACTGGTAGGTGGACTGGTAGGAGGCGGCCGAGGTGTCCGAGCCGATCTTGCCGACCAGGGCGTCGTAATAATCGCCCAGGGTCTGGGAGCTCTTGGCCTGCCCGGCCACGAAGAAGTCCACGGACTTGCTCTCCAGGGCCACGATGGCCTTGGCCGTGGTGTTGTCGCCCGAGGCGGTCAGGCCGTCGTAGCCGACATGGCCCACGTTGACCCGGTTGACGTCGGTGGTCGCCACGCTGTTGAGCGCCACGTCCGAGGCGGTCGAACCGGTCAGGAGCGTGTTGACGCCAAGGGCGGCCAGCACGCCTGTCGTGTCGTCGCCGAACTGGAACGTGTAGCCGCCGACGCCCGAGAGGGAAAGCTGGTTGTTGACCGAGGCGGCGCTCAGGTAATCCGGGGAAAAGGCGTTGTTGATGGCCGTGGTCAGGGCGTCCAGGGAGCCGTTGACCGGGTCCGTGGGATCGAAGGCGATGGACGTCTGCAGGGGATTGCCGCCGGCGTCGGTGGCCGGCTTCCCGGTGGAGTCGTAGACGTAGAGGGTGAGCGCCCCGGCCTGGAGGCGGTCGAAATAGGCCAGTCCCGAGGCGTTGCTGGCCAGGGGGACGTCGGTGGCGGACACGGAATAGGTGCCCTGGACCGACGAAAAATTCGTCAGGCCCGCGCCCTGGGAATGCTCCCGGTTGACCTCCCAGACCAGGGACTTGACCATGGCGTTGAGGGTGTCCTCGTAGCCGCCGAGCTGGGCGTCGCGCAGCAGAAAGGCCCCGCCCAGGGCGCCGCCGGTGATGCGGCGGGGATTGTCCGTGCCGTCGTCGTACTGCTGGGGGGTGACGTTTTCCGGCGTGCCGGCCGAGGTGTACCAGTAGAGCGCCTTCTTGGGGACCAGGGTGAAGCTGTCGCCGGTGTTGAGCGCGGTCGGGACGGCCTGCGAATCCGTGACCGTGCCGAACCAGACGTCCAGGTCGCCCACCCGCACCTTGCCGTCGTCGACGTTGGCCGGAAAAATGGCGGTGTTGCCGTCGGCGTCGGTCAGCCAGGTCTTGCCGCCGTCCAGGGAGGCCTTGAAGGTCGGCGAATCCGTGCCCACCACGCCGCCGTCGACCACCTGGATGGTGTATTCGCTCCCGTCCGTGCCCTCATAGTAGCACTGGGCGTCGGAGTTGGCGGTGATGGAGGCGGCGGAAAGGGTGCGCACGGTCTGGCCCTGCTCGAAGGAAAAACTGAAGGGCACCGTGCCGTCCACGATGGTCTGGCCGGCCTTGGTGTAGACCGTGTAGTCGCCCTTGCCGTTGTCCACCACGTTGACGTCGACCAGGGAGGCCATGGCCTCGACCTTGGCGTCGCGCTGGTCGTAGAGGCTGTTGGGGATGCTCACCCCGTCGATCTGGTACTGGTTGATCCTGAGGTTGAGGTCCGCCACGTCCTTGGCCAGCTGGTTGAGGGTGTCCACGTCCTCGCTGATGGCGGTGTTGAGCTGCCCCTCCTGCTCGTCCAGGGAGCTGGACATGGACCGGTAGAGGCTCAAAAGCGTCTGGGTGTCCTCGAGCATGGTCTGGCGCGTGGCGGCCGAGTCGGTGTTGCTGGCCAGGTCGCCCCAGTCGGAAAAGAATTTGGACAGGGCGGCGTTGGCCCCGTCGGTGTTGGATTCGTTGAACAGGTTCTGGATGGCGGTCAGGCCGTTGTACATGGCCTTCCAGCGGTCGCGCACGGACACCTGGGAAACGTACTGGGATTCGGCGAAGGCGTCCTGGGCGCGCACCACTTCCTGGGCCACCACGCCCGACCCGAGCTGTCCGGGCTGGGTGGTGATGTAGGTCCCGTCGCGCAGGACCACGCTCTGCTTGCTGTAGCCCTCGGTGTCGACGTTGGCGATGTTGTTGCCCGTGACCTGGAGGGCCGCCTGGGAGGCGGACAGCCCGGAGCGGCCGATGGAGAGGATGGAGCTCAGGCTCGACATCACAACCTCCCGCTCAGGATGCTCGGTCCGCCGTGGCCCACGGCCATGCGGCCACGGGCCCCGTACACGCCCTTTTTGGGCGCAAGCAGCGTGCGCAGGTTCTCCAGGCCGCTTTTCGCCACGTCGTAAAGCCCGAGCGCCATGGCGTAGCTGCGGCTGGCCTGCTTGGCGCAGCGCTGCTCGGCGGCGTCGATGGCGGCGTGGAGTTCCCGGGCCCGGGCCGCGGCCTCGGGCGGGAAACGGTCGACGAGGTCGAAAAGCCGCTTGGCGGCCGGATCCACAGCCGCGTACAGGGCGTGCAGGCTGCGGCGCTCCCCGCCGAGCTGGCGCAAGAGTTCCTGGATGGAAAATTCGAGCGAGGCCACGGCTCCGGGATTGCGCGCGGCCAGATGGGCAAATTCTTCCTCCATGAGGTCGCGCAAAAGTTTGACGGCCCGCAGTTGGCGCTCGAGATTGGCAAGGATTCCCTCGATCATGGCCGTCCTCCGTTTCCTATGAATCCCGTCATGTTACGTCGCATCCTGCAAGAGTCCCGAAGCGGCCAGCATGGTCTTCGGGTCCACCGTATCGCCGTCCCGGCGCAGTTCGAAGTGCAGGTGCGGCCCGGTGGAACGCCCGGTACTGCCGACCTCTGCAATTTTTTCGCCAGCCGTGACCGCGTCGCCGGCCTTGACCGAAGAAGTGCGCAAATGGCCGTACACGCTCTTCCAGCCGCCGGCGTGGGCCACTTCCACCACGTTGCCGTAGCCGGCCTTGGCCCCGGCGTAGACCACCGTGCCGTCCCAGCAGGCGGCCACCGGGTCCCCGGCCGGGGCGGCGATGTCCATGCCGGCGTGCCAAGCCTTGGTCCCCTTGAAGGGGTCCGTGCGCCAGCCGTATTCCGAGCTGACCTCGCCCGTGGCCGGCGCGGCCATGGGCACGCCGGCCTGGGCCTCGGCCGAGGCCACGTCCACGGCCGAACCCGGGGCCGGCGTGTGGGACGGCGCCAGGGACGGCGCCCCGGGCCGGGCCAGGGCGGCGGCCACGGCCGGCGAGAACCGGTCGGCCTGGATGCCCCGGGGCGCGGCCGGAGCCCCCTGCCCGGGGACCGGAATCCGCTCCGCGCCGAGGCCGAAGGCCCCGGTCCCGCCGGTGGGGCGGTTGGCCGGCAGCAGGTCGCCCGGCGAAGCCTGGCCGTCGCCCTTGCCCGTGACCCGGCTTTTGAGCTGGCGGTACATCATGTCGGCCAGGCCGATGCCGCCGTCGGCCGCCAGCTTGTCCGACATGGCCTTGTCGAACATCGAGTAGTACTGCTCCTCGTACTGGCCGCGCAGCAGGCCGTCCTTGGGCACGGTGGCCCGCATCTGGGAGAAGAGCTTGGAGATGAAGACCGACTCGAACCCCTGGCAGGCCTCCCGGAGCTTGGCTTCCTTGGTCTTGCCGCCGCCCAGGGACTTCTGCAGGGCGTCGATGCGCAGCTTCTGCGCCACGTCCCCCTGCAGCCCCGCCGTGGCGGCCAGGTCGCCCATGCCCTCGGGAAGGCTCATGCTAGTTGACCTCCAGGTCCGCCGACAGCGCCCCGGAAGCCTCCAGGGTGCGCAGGACGCTGATGAGGTCGCGCGGCGTCGCGCCCAGGGCGTTTAAGCCTTCCACCAGTTCCTGCAGGGTCGCGCCCTCGATCATCTTGAGCTTGCGGTTCTCCTCGTTGACCCCGATGTTGGTCTGGGGCGTGACCACGGTCTGGCCGTTGGAGAACGGCAGCGGCTGGGACACGTCGGCCGACTCCTGGACCTGGATCTGGAGGTTGCCGTGGGTGACGGCCACCGGGGAAATCTGCACGTTCTGGCCGAGCACCACCGTGCCGGTCTTCTCGTCCACCACCACCCGGGCCCGGTGGTCCGGCGTGACCTCGATGTTCTCGATGGCGGCAAGCAGCGGCACCAGGTTGCCCTGGTTCTCCGGCGGCACGGCCAGGCGCACGGTGCCGGCGTCCACGGCCGAGGCCAGCGCCGCGCCCATGGTCTCGTTGACGCGCTTGGCCATGCGGGTGGCCGTGGAAAAATCCGGGGTGCGCAGGGACAGGGTGACGTCGGACTGCTCGTTGAAGGAGAAGGCCACGGCCCGCTCCACGTTGGCCCCGCCGGGCAGCATGCCCACGGTGGTGATGTTTTTCGACACCGACGCCCCCGCCCCCTGGGCCGAGACGCCGCCGACCAGCACCGAGCCCTGGGCGATGGCGTAGATGTTGCCGTCCACACCCTTGAGCGGCGTGACGAGAAGCACGCCGCCAAGCAGGCTCGTGGAGTCGCCGATGCTCGACACCGTGACGTCGATGCGGCTGCCGGGCTTGGCCGTGACCGGCATCTGCGCCGTGACCATGACCGCGGCCACGTTTTTCGGCTTGAGCGTGGCCTTGTCCACGCGCACGCCCATCTTGTCCAGCATGTTGAAGATGGACTGGACCGTGAAGTCCGATCCCCGCTGGTCGCCGGTGCCGGAAAGCCCCACCACCAGGCCGTAGCCCACCAACTGGTTCTTGCGCATGCCCGAGACGCTGGCGATGTCCTTGATGCGCGCGCCGTGGGCCGGCAGGGCCAGGGCGGCGGCCAGGACCAGGACGGTCGCAAGGGCCGCCAGGGCCTTCGCCGCAGCGCGGGGCGCCTCGGCCGCCCGGGTCGCCATCCTTGGGTGATTGGGATGCATGTCCTTACGCTCCCGCGACATTCGTTAGAACGGCCAGACGTTGTCGAGCAGGCGCGTGAGCCAGCCGCTCTTCTGGCGGTCGGCCAGGTCGCCCTCGCCGTAGTATTCGATCTGGCAGTCGGCCAGCATGGTCGAGGGCACGGTGTTGGTCGGGCTCACGTCGATGGGCCGCACCAGCCCCTTGACCACGATGATCTGGTTCTCGTTGTTGACCCTGGTCTGGCGCGCGCCCTCGATCTGCATGACGCCGCCCGGCAGGATGTTGACGATGCGGCAGCCGATGGAGGCCGTGACCGTGGATTCCCGCTTGGTCTCGCCCTTGCTCTGGAACTTCTGGGAAGTGGAGGTGCCGACCATGGGATCGGCGCCGACGAGCCCCTTCATGCCGAACGTCGGTCCGCCGAGCTGCCCCGAAAGGTTGCCGGCGAGGTCCTTGTTGCCGAAGTAGTTGGACACGGCCAGATTGTTGCTGGCGGTCCGGTCGTTTTTGGTCTCGGCCTTGAGGTCGGACTTGGAGGTGTCGATGACGTTGACCGTCAGGATGTCGCCGATGCGCCGGGCCCGGGTGTCGTCGAAGAGGAACGTGGGCTGGTTCTGGCTGAAGACCGAGCCGGGATTCTCCGCCGGCGGCGGGGCCTTGGCCACGGTCGGCGTGACCTGCGGCATGGGCGTGGCCTGCTTGGACGCCGGGGCGCAGGCGGCCAGGGCGGCCACCACCGCGACCAGGGGATATATGCGCGCGCTTTTCATGGCTGGCTCCGTTTACTGGACCACCACCGTGGTCTTGTCCCGCACGACGGCCGTGATCTCGCGTGCGCCCTTGGGGTTTTTCACCGTGATCTTGCCGCCGGGCGCACCGTCGGAAAGGGCTTCGCCAAGGAGGGTCAGCCGTACGGCCCGGCCCTCGTACACCACCTTGACCTGGTCGCCGCGCAGCACCAGCGGCATGGGCTCCATCTCGTCGGCCATGATGACCTGCCCCGCGCCCACGCCCCGCCTGGCCCGCCATTTGCCGTCGCCCGGGTCGAACACCCGGCCCTTGACGGAGGCCATGTTGCGGCGCTCCCAGATGTAGTGGACCTGTTCCATGGCGGCTCCGTCCCTGGGCAGGATGGGTTTGATGGCCACGGGCACGCGGGCGAAGTGCTCGACCACGGCCTCCGCCGGAACCTGTTGCAATATCTTTGCCTGGGGGCCGGCCACCACGAACTTGAAGGAGATCTTGCCGGGCGCGACTTCCGGCACGTCCACGGCCACTCCCGTGGAGCGGTCGTCGACGAAGAGGTAGTCGGGCACGGTCACGCCGGCCAGACGGGCCTCGCCGCCAAGGGCCGCGACCTTGGGCGTCAATTGTTCGACGGCCAGGGCGCGCAGCTCCTCGTGGCCCATGACCTTGCCCCCGCGCGAGAGGGTGAGCTGGCCCGGCAGGGCGAATTCCACCGGCGCGTCGCGCAGATAGTAGCGCAGCCCTTCCAGGAGCTTGGAGGCCGGGATCACGGCCTTCTTGCCCACGGATTCCGGGGCGTACCACAGGGGCGTGGCCCCGAGCGCCGCCCAGGCGTCGGCCGGAAACTCGCCTTGCGGCTCGGCGATCTCGGAAAGCAGCACCCGCTCGCCCGAGGCGCAGGCCGCGTCCCTGACGGTGAGCCGCCACAGGGCCGCCTGGGCCGGCAGGGCCAGGGCCAGGACGAGGAGACAGGCCCCGGCCGCCATCCGTCGCGTCGTGCGAATGTTCATGAGGACCTCCCGCGCGGCCATGGCCTTAACGCTTCACGTTGACGGCGGTCTGCAGCATGCCGTCGGCCGTGGTGATGGCCTTGGAGTTGGCTTCGTAGGCGCGCTGGCCGACGATGAGGCCGACCATTTCGTCCACGAGCTCGACGTTGGACATTTCGAGGTAGCCCTGGGCCAGGGTGCCGGCGTTCTGGTTGCCGGGCACGAGTTCCGTGGCGTTGCCCGAGGCCTGGCTGGTGGAATAGAGGTTGCGGCCCTCGGCGGTCAGGCCGGCCGGGTTGATGAAGGTGTAGACGGGGATGTCGGTGGCGGCCAGCTCCTGGCTGTTCTGGTCCAGGCAGGTGAGGTGGCCGTTTTCCGTGATGGTGATGCTCTTGGTGTCCACGGGCACGGAAAAGGTCGGCTGGAGCGGGTAGCCGCCCGAGTTGACGATGGTGCCGTCCTGGTTGAGCTTGAAGGAGCCGGCCCGGGTGTAGAGCTCGCGGCCGTTGACGTCGAGCCGGAAGAATCCCTCGCCCTGGATGGCGATGTCGAGCTGGTTGCCGGTGTTTTGCAGGTCGCCCTGGGTGAAGAACTTGTGCACCGTCGTCGGCTTGACGCCGAGTCCCACCTGCAGGCCCGTGGGCAGGCGGTTGCCGCCGGCGGTCTCGGTGCCGGCCACCTGCAGGGTCTGGTACATGAGGTCCTCGAACTCGGCCCGGCTCTTCTTGAACCCGACCGTGTTCACGTTGGCTAGGTTGTTGGACATGGTGTCTATCTGCATCTGCATGGCCACCATGCCGGTGGTGGCCGTCCAAAGGGATCGCATCATGGCGCTCGTCCTCCCGTTTTCCCGTTATCGGCCAGGCCCGTCGGCGACGCCGCGGCCTAGCTCCTGTCCGTGCCCATCTTGATGACTTTGGTGTCGAGCTCGTTGGAGCCGGTCATGACCTTCTGGTAGGCCTCGAAGGTCCGCTGGGTCTCGATCATGTTGACCATCTCCTCCACCACCTCGACGTTGGGCTTTTCAAGGTAGCCCTGGGCCACCTCCGTCCGGCCGGGCTCGGCCACGCCCTCCTGGATGGTGGCCCCGGCCTGGGGCATGTAGAGGTTCTGGCCGAACTTCTGGAGGGCGGTTGGGTTTTGCACCGTGACCACGTCGAGCTGCCCCACCTGCGCGTTGTCCACGTAGATGGCCCCGGCGCCGTCGATGTTGACGGTGCGGCCCTCGGGCACCTGGATGGGGCCGCCGTTGCCGAGCACGGGCATGTTCTGGTCCGTGACCAGCATGCCCTCGGCGTTGCGGTGGAAGGCCCCGTTCCTGGTGTAGTAGGAGCCGCCGGGCGCGGCGACCTTGAAGAAGCCCTCGCCCTGGATGGCCACGTCCAGCGGGTTGCCCGTCATCTGCAGGGCTCCCTGGCTGAAGTCCACGCGCTGCTCGGCCAGGCGCGGCTTGGCGATGAGGTCGGCGCGCGGCAGGAGCTCCTTTTGCCGGATGTCCCCGCGCGGATCGACGTGGTAGTCGTGGGCGTAGCGGAAGAAGGTGTCCTCGAAGGACACGCGGTCGCGCTTGTAGCCCGTGGTGTTGACGTTCGCCAAATTATTGGCGCTGATATTGAGGCGCATTTCCGTGGACAAGGCCCCGAACATCGCGCTGTACATGCTCATTTCCATGGGACGCGGTCCTCCTGGCCCGGGCTTTTGCAACATGTGGGCCAGCACGGCCGGGAGGCCTGCGCGGCGACGCGCCCCGGCCGGCCGCCTTTTTTTCCCCGGTCGGCCGGGAACGCTTGACAAATGCGGGGAGGATGATATTTCCTCCCATTCGAGCGGGCGTAGCTCAGCTGGTAGAGTACAAGCTTCCCAAGCTTGGTGTCGCGAGTTCGATCCTCGTCGCCCGCTCCAAACCTGAGTCTCCCAACCGAACGGTTGTCGTGACGAGGTGGGCCTGACGATCGGTCCACTTTTTTTTTGCTGACAAAGGACGCCATGCAGCAGCCAAGCGCCGTGCCGGAAAAAATCCGGGAGCTGATCTCCCCCTACCTCGACTCCATGGGCCTTGCGCCCTGGGGGGTGGAAATCGGCGCGTCGGGGCACCGCCAGCTCGTGCGCCTGTACATCGATCTCGCCCCGGACGCGCCGCGCGGGCCCGGACGCCAGGGCGTGACCGTGGACGCATGCGCCAAGGTCAGCCGCCACCTGGGAGCGCTGCTCGAAATGGAGGACCTCTTCCACGGCCCCTACGTGCTGGAAGTCTCCTCTCCGGGGCTCGACCGTCGCTTCTTCGAGGCCGGCCAGCTCGCCGGCTACCTCGGGCGCGAGATCGAATTCCGGCTGACCGCTCCCCGGGACGGGCGCAAGCGCTTCAAGGGCATTCTTGACGCCGTGGACGGGACGCGCCTGACCGTGACCGCCGACCCCGGCCCCAAAGCCTTTTCCATTTCCTTCGCCTTCGACGAGGCGGAACGCATCCGCCTCGTCCACGCCTTTGACGCCATTGCCGCAGAAGGGGCCGACGCCGCGTCGTCCGGGACCCCGGAGGAAACGCCATGACGGAACTGAAGAAAGCCATCGATCAGATCAGCAAGGACCGGGGCATCGACCGCGACCTGCTGGTCGACACCCTGGAGGAAGCCGTCCGTTCGTCGGTGATCCGCAAGTACGGCGAGAACCTCGACGTCGAGGTCAGCTACAACGACGAGCAGGGGGAGATCGAGGTCTACCAGTTCAAGGTCGTGGTGGAGGACGACGACGTGGCCGATCCGGCGGCGGAGATCTGCCTGTCCGACGCCCGGGCCATCGACCCCAACGTGGTCCTCGACGACGAGATGGGCTTCAAGCTCACCGTGGAGAACCTCGGGCGCATCGCCGCCCAGTCCGCCAAGCAGGTGATCATCCAGCGCATGCGCGACGCCGAGCAGGAGATCATCTACGAGGAGTACAAGGACAGGAAGGGCGAGATCATCTCCGGCATCATCCAACGCCGCGACCGCACCGGCTGGATCATCAACCTCGGCCGTACCGAGGCCCTCCTCCCCAAGGAAGAGCAGATCCCCCGCGAGCGCTACAAGCGCGGCGACCGCGTCCAGGCCTACATCATCGAGGTCCTGCCCTCGGGGCGCGGCCCCCAGATCATCGTGTCGCGCACCCACGGCGACTACATGAAGGCGCTTTTCGCCCGCGAGGTGCCCGAAGTCTCCGACGGCACGGTCAAGATCGTGGCCGTGGCCCGCGACCCCGGCTCCCGGGCCAAGGTGGCGGTCATCTCCAAGGACCGCGACGTCGATCCCGTGGGCGCCTGCGTCGGCATCCGGGGCTCGCGCATCCAGAACATCGTGCAGGAGCTGCGCGGCGAGCGCATCGACATCGTGGTCTGGAATCCCGAGATCGCCTCCTACGCCGCCAACGCCCTGTCCCCGGCCCGCGTCACCCGCATTTCCGTGGACGAGGACGAAAAGGCCCTGGAAGTGGTGGTCTCCGACGACCAGCTCAACCTGGCCATCGGGCGCAAGGGCCAGAACGTCAAGCTCGCGGCCAAGCTCCTCGGCTGGAAGATCGACATCTTCACCGAATCCCGCTTCCGCGAGGCCAACGCCTCCAAGAAGTTCCTGGAGCAGCTGGCCAGCGTCGCCGAGATCCCGGTGGACAACATCCTGGCCGCCGGCTTCGAGTCCATGGAGCAGCTGGCCGGCGCGCCCGACGAGGCCATCGACGCCATCGCCGGCATGACGCCCTCCAAGCGCGACGACCTGCGCGCCGCGCTCAAGCTCATGGGGGCCACCGCCGCTGCCGCCGTCGAAGAGGAAACGGAAGCCGACGCCGCCGAGGCCGACGCCGTCGAAGCGGATGCCGCCGAAGACGCCGCCCCGGTCCAGGACGACGCCCCGGCCCAGAACGACGGCCAGGCCGGGAAAACGGAGACGGGCGAGGCGTGATGCGGCCGGCCGACGACGGGAAGCCTTCCGGCGGCCCCACGCGCATGTGCGTGGCCTGCCGCAAGCGCTTCCCCAAAAGCAGCCTGCGCCGGCACGTGCTCGCCGACGACGCGGGCGGCCTGGTGCCCGATCCCCGGGCGACGATGCCCGGACGGGGGCACTATCTCTGCGCCAACCCCGAATGCGCCGAGAAATTTTCGAAATACTCCGTGCGGCCCCGGCGCCGGAGAGGGGGGCAAGGTGAATAAGATCAGAATCAAAGACATTACCAAGGATCTGGGCATCGGCCAGAAGGAGTTGCTCCACATCCTGCGGGAGCTCGGCATCCAGGTCAAAAGCCAGATGGGCACCCTCTCCGACGAGGAGGCGGCGCAGGTGCGCGCCCGCGTGCGCCAGGGCGAGACCGGCCGCACCCAGATCATCGACACCGAGGTCCAGCCCGGCGTCATCGTCCGCCGGCGCAAGGCCGCCCCCACCCCCCCGGCCCAGCCCGCGCCCCCGGAAGCCTCCACCGAGTCCGCTCCGACCGCCGCGACGCCCCCGGCCGCCGCCGTCCAGGCCCCTGTCGACGCCCCCGTCGAAGAGGACGCGGAGGACGAGGTCCACGAGGCCCTCAAGGACCAGAGCTTCCCCGAGTTCGAGCAGGAAGAGGCCGAGCCCGCCCCGGCCAAGCCCGCCCCGGCCCGGCCCGTCATCCTCGAGACCGCCCGGGTGATCCGCCCGGCGGGGGCCCCCGAGCCAGCCGCGCCGCCGGCCGCCCCGCAGGCCCCCGAGGAAACGCCCGTCGCGGCCGAGGCCCCCGAGGAGCCCGTCGCGCCGCAAGCGCCCGCCGAAGCCGCCGAGGGCCCGGCCGAGCCCGCCG
>NZ_JARKOZ010000206.1 GCF_029978005.1 Solidesulfovibrio sp.
GCGTCCGGCCATCTCCCCGCGCGCGAGGCTGAAACTCATCCTCTCGACTTAGTCGAGAGGATGATCCCGACCTCCCAGCGCGCGCGAGGCTGATCTTGAGCCACTTCTAAGATTCTTAGAAGTGAGCGCCATCTCCCCGCGCGCGCGAGGCTGATCTTTCCGGTATCCCGGAATGTTTCTGGCGCTCGCAACATCTCCTCGCACGCGGGGCGGTGCCTGGATCGTCCTCTCGATTAAGTCGAGAGGACGATCTGTCCTTCGAGCCAGGTCTGCCGTTGAGCGCGAAACCCCACCATGGGCGGCGCAGCCAGACCGCATAATCATGCGCGGCAACGCATCAATATGGAATGAGCATCAGCGGCCAGGCAGCCATATGCAAGACCGTGGTCTGATGACAATCCGCTGTAACGGCAATTCGGGGCCCCTTGGATGCAGCTGGAGGCTGTGAGAGGCCTTGGGGCGGGCTGTGAGAGGCCCAATGACGGGGCTGGAGGGTTGCTGGTTGATCGGTCATCCAATAGTCATGCCGGCATAGTTATGCCATGCCTTGACGGCGATTCACGCTCCCGGGCGGACCTGGTTCGAAGTCGGCCTCAGCGCCGAGGCGGCGGCGAAATTCGCAGATCCGCGAATAGTGGGCGTTTCACGGGAAACCAGCACCCGAGGCGGCGGCGATAGTGGGGAATCTCCCAATAGCCCTCAGCCGGCCTGCAGCGCGGCGAGCAAGCCAACGGCAAGGTCCACGCTGGTGCCGGCGGGCAGTTCGAACGTCCATGTGACCGGCCGGCCGATGATGGGCGCGGTGATCGTCGCGCGCCATAACCACGGGCCGTCGCTGTCGAGCTCGATTTCGGGGGCGTCGGTGGCGACCAAGGTCGCGCCAGGGTTGCCGCGCTCGTCCAGCAGCAGGCCGTCGGCGTCGGTGGTGCAGTTCACGGGGTCGGGCAAGATCAGCGCGGGCGGCGACGCGTAGGGTGCCCTGAGCCAGCGCGCCTCGTCGATCTCCAGGACGACCCTGGCACCCGCTACCGGCAGGCCGACATGGCCCGGCATGGATGGGCCGACCAGGCGGCCGACAACGCGGCCCAAGGCCACTCCCAGCGGCAATTGTTCGGCCATGGTGGCCTCC
>NZ_JARKOZ010000216.1 GCF_029978005.1 Solidesulfovibrio sp.
GGCCCTGGACTTCAACGGCGTGGCCAAGGCCTACGCCATCCAGGCCGGCCGCGAGATCCGCGTGGTGGTCGATTCCGAGAACGTGGACGACGACAAGACGTTTCTGCTCTGCAAGGACATCGCCAAGCGCATCGAGGACAACCTGACCTATCCCGGCCAGATCCGCGTCACGGTCATCCGCGAGAAGCGCGCCGTGGGATTCGCCAAGTAACATCTCGTCGCAAAGGCCGGGGGGCGCGACCGTCCCCCGGTTTCGGGCAGGGCCATGGTGACGGACGATCCCTACGCGCTGCTGGGCGTCGCCGACGACGCCGACGAGGCGGCCATCCGGCGGGCCTACCGGGCCAGGGCCCTGGCCTGCCATCCCGACGTCAACCCGGACGATCCCCGGGCCGTGGAGCGCTTCCTGGCCCTGGGCCAGGCCTTCGCCCTGCTGGCCGACCCCCTGCGCCGGGCCGCCTACGACCGGTCGCGGGGCGTGGTCGCCCCGGTGGTGCGCGCCGAAGTCCCGGACGCGCCCGTCGCGCCGCGAAAGGGCGACGCCCTGTTCGTGGCCGCGCCGTCCCGGCGCCCCCGGCGCGGGGCCGACGTCCGCTGGACCCTGGACATCCCGGACAGGCTGGCACGGGAAGGGGGACGGCTGCACCTCGGCAACGCGCCGGCCGCGGCCTGCCCGTCGTGCCGGGGCTCCGGCACGCGCCTGGCCGCCTGCTGGGTCTGCGACGGACGGGGGAGCATTCCCGAGCCCTTCGGCCCGGTGACGCTTTCCCGCACCTGCCCGGCCTGCGCCGGCCGGGGCGTGGACCACGCGCCCTGCACGGCCTGTCGGGGGACCGGCCGGGCCTTCGGCCCGGGGATCGCCGCCGTGACCGTGCCCGCCGCCACAGTCACGGGCGACGTCATCGTGGTCCCCGGCGCGGGAGAGCCGGGGCAGGGGGGCGGACCGGCCGGCGATCTGCTGCTTGCGGCCAGGGTCCTCGACCCGGACGGCCGGGACTGACCAAGGCGAAAGGGCGGGCCATGCGGATACTTTTTCTCGGCGACATCGTGGGCCGGCCGGGCCGGACCGTGGTGTTCGAACGCCTGCGCCAGGTCCGCCGGGACTGGGGCTGCGACCTGGTCGTGGCCAACGGCGAGAACGCCTCGGGCGGCATCGGCATCAACGCCAAGGCGGCCCGACAGCTCCTGGACGCCGGCATCGACGTGTTGACCGGCGGCAACCACGTCTTTCGCCACAAGGACGTCATGCCCTTTCTCGAGGCCGAGGAGCGCATGCTGCGCCCGGCCAACTACCCCCCGGGCGCGCCCGGGCGCGGCTGGCGGGTCTACCGTCCGGCCGACAAACCGCCCTATGCGGTCATCAATCTCCTCGGCCGGGTGTTCATGGACGCCGTGGACTGCCCCTTCCGGGCCGCCGACGCCATCCTGGCCGAGCTGCCTGCCGACGTGCGCCTGCGCCTGGTCGATTTCCACGCCGAGGCCACGTCCGAGAAAAAGGCCCTGGCCTATTACCTGGACGGCCGGGTGAGCGCCGTGCTCGGCACCCACACCCACGTCCAGACCGCCGACGCCCAGCTTTTGCCGCGCGGCACGGCGCTTTTGACCGACTGCGGCATGACCGGCCCGGCCGATTCCGCCCTCGGCATGGACCCCGAGGAGGTGGTGGCCCGCTACCTGACCGGGCTGCCGGCCCGGTTCGTCGTGTCCCGCACGCCGCCGAGACTGGAAGGAGCTCTGCTCGATGTTGACGCGGCCACGGGCAAGGTCGTAACTATCGCTGCTTGGCGGCATCCGGACAACAGCCGCCGGCAAACGGAGGAATCGCCATGAACACGCGCCGCGCCGCGACCCTCGTCGCCGCCGCCTGCCTCTGCCTCGTCGCCGCCGCCGCCTGGGCGGCGCCCGAACGCATGGCCATCTACATGACCGTGGCCGGGCCCCTGGAGGTCATCCGCGACGGCGGCTCCTCCACCATCACCTTAAACGGCCGGTCCATCCACCAGGCCGCCGGCGCGGCGCTCACCGCCCAGTCGTATATGAGCGTGGGCGAGCCCGGCGACGGCTTCGACGCGCTGCTTCTGCGCCATGGCGTCGGCAACGCCGAATGCCCCATCACCTACGACCTCGTGGCCGTGGGCGCGGACAAGACCTTCGCCGTCACCCCCGGCATCAACAAGTGCTCGCGCCTGGTCAACATCAACGTGGACGGCGACAAGCTGCTCCTCGTCACGGAAAAGCAGAACGGCCGCACCGAAGTCATCGAATACAACGACAAGCAGCGCCGCTTAGGCGCGAAGCAGTAGCGCCCGCGAGACGCGCGCGCGAGGATGGCCGCTTGAACGCATTTCCGCAACGAAAGACGAGGAGACCCGCCATGCGACGCCTGCTTGCCTTCGCCCTCGCCGTCGCCGTCCTGTGCCTGGCCGGCTGCGCCGACGAGACGGTCTACGACTGGCAGCGCCCCCACGAGACCTACCAGGTGGCCAGCTTCAGCAAGTATCAGGACGCCGAGGCGCTCAAGGGCAATCTCCAGAAGAACGGCTTCGACAGCCGCATCGAGACGGACATCAAAAACGGGCAATTCACCCTCAACGTGCTCGTGGACGTCTACGACAGCGCCCCGGACACCCTGACGCGCATCGAGCGCATAAGCGGCATCAAGCCCAGCCTGCGCAGTCCCAAGACCGGCAAGGCCGCGCCCTCCGCCGCCCCGCCCCCGGTGCCCGGCAAGGACATCTGATTCCGTCGTCCCTCCGCCAACCGCCCCGTTTGCAAAAGGATTCGCCTTGAATATCTACGACGAACTCTCCTGGCGCGGCCTCGTGCACCAGACCTCCGACGAGGCCGGTCTGCGCGAACACCTCGACACGCCCGGCCGCGTGCTCTACTGCGGCTTCGACCCCACGGCCGACAGCCTGCACATCGGCAACCTCGTGCCGCTTCTGGCCCTGGCCCGCTTCGCCAAGGCCGGGCACAAGCCGCTTTTCCTGCTCGGCGGAGCCACCGGCCTCATCGGCGACCCCAGCGGCAAGGACAAGGAACGCCAGCTCAAGACCGCCGACCTCGTGGCCGCCTCGGCCGAGAAGATCAAGTCCCAGGCCATGGCCTTCTTCGCCCGCCTCGGCGTGGACGGCGACGTCATGCCCGTCAACAACCTCGACTGGACCCGCCCCCTTTCCGTCATCGACTTCCTGCGAGACACGGGCAAGCACTTCACCATCAACTACATGATGGCCAAGGACTCGGTGAAATCGCGCATCGGCCGCGAGGAGACCGGCATCTCCTACACCGAATTCAGCTACATGATCCTCCAGTCCCTGGACTTCGAGCACCTCAATCGGGCGCTCGGCTGCACCCTGCAGATCGGCGGCGGCGACCAGTTCGGCAACATCACCGCCGGCCTGGAACTCATCCGCCGCAAGACCGGCAACCAGGCCTTCGCCCTGACTTTTCCTCTCATCACCACGGCCACGGGCGCGAAATTCGGCAAGAGCGAGAAAGGGGCCGTCTACCTCAACCCCGAACTCACCTCGCCCTACGCCTTCTACCAGTACTGGATCAACGCCGACGACCGCGACGTGGTCGACTACCTGCGTTACTTCACCTTCCTGACCCGGGAGGAGATCGACGCCCTGGCCGCCCAGACCGCCGCCGAGCCGCATCTGCGCGCCGCCCAGAAGCGCCTGGCCCGCGAAACCACGGCCATGATCCACGGCGAGGCGGAACTGGCCAAGGTCGAAGCCGTCACCGGCGCGCTCTTCGGCGGCGGCGACCTGGCTACGCTCGACCCCAAGACCCTCAAGGCCGCCCTGGAAGCCGCCCCGGGCCTGTCCTTTTCCGCTCTGGCCGACGTGCCGCCCCTGCCCAAGCTCCTGGCCGACATGGGCCTTTGCCCCTCCAATTCCCAGGCCCGCAAGGACATCAAGGCCGGCGCCGTTTCCATCAACAACGTCCGCGTCACCGCCGAGGACCGGGCGCTCGCCGCCGCCGACTTCCTCGGCGGCGACCTGCTCATCCTGCGCAAAGGCAAGAAGCACTACGGCGTCGTGACGCTGGGGTAGGGGAGTAGGGTAGGCGGGACGGGAGACGGGAAGAGGAAGATGCCTCCGGCGGCCGGGGGGCATGATGCCCCCCGGACCCCCTCGATGGGGGAGGCGGAGGATGGGGAAGCGGGTGGGCAGGTGGTCGTGGGCGGGAGTGCGTCGGCGGGGCCGGAATTGGCCTTTCGATGCCGTCGCTGCGCTCCAGGCTCGCCGGACGCATTCCGGCCCCGCAGGCCCGTCGCCCTTCGGGCGAAGTTTAAGAGTTCAGTCTATCTTTGCCCCCCTTTGTCAAAGTTTTTAGGGGAAGGTGAGGGGGGTCCGGGGGGAGAGGAAACCCCCTTTTTTCAAAAAGGGGGTTTCCTCTCCCCCCGGCACGCCGGAGGCAGTATGATCGCAGCGTTGGCGCGGTTGGTGAAGATTGAGCATTCGGTGTTCGCGTTGCCGTTCGCGTATATCGGCTTGTTCGTGGCCGCCGGGGGTTGGCCGGGCTGGCGGGCGTTTTTGCTTTTGACCGTGGGCATGGTGGCCATGCGGTCCTTTGCCATGGCCGTCAACCGTCTGGCCGACGTGCGTTACGACCGCGTCAATCCCCGCACCCAGGGTCGCGAGCTGGTCACGGGCGAAGTGAGCCTCGGGGCGGCCTGGGGGTTCACGGCCGGCTGCGCGGTCGTCTTCGTGGCCGCCTGCGCCGGGCTCAACAGCCTGTGCCTGATGCTCGCGCCCGTGGCCCTGGTCTGGGGCGCGTTTTACAGCCTGACCAAGCGCTTCACCTGGCTGTGCCATTTTGTGCTGGGTTCGGTGCTGGGCCTCGCCCCTGTGGCCGGCTGGCTGGCGGTCAAGCCGGAATTCGCCGTGGCCGCGATCCTGTTCGGCTGCGGCGTGACCTGCTGGACGGCCGGCTTCGACATCCTCTACGCCTGCCAGGATGTGGACTTCGACCGCTCCCAGGGCTTGTGGTCCATGCCGGCGAAGTTCGGCGTGGGCACGGCCCTGCGCCTGGCCGCCTTTTCCCACGTGGACGCGGCCGCCTTCTTCCTCCTGGCCGGCTACGCCGCCGGGCTGTCCTGGATCTATTACGCCTTCTGGGCCGTGTGCTCCGTGGTGCTGCTCGTGGAGCACAGGCTGATCGGCGAAAACGACCTCTCGCGCATCAATGTGGCTTTCTTTACGTTAAACGGCGTCATCGCCGTGCTCCTTGGCGTCGGGGCGTTGCTGGCGGTGTTTTTGGCCCGGTGATAGGGAGTGGGGCATGAAGGGACTGCTGTTTTTTTTCCTGCTCTTCTTCGTGGCCTGGGACATCGGCTGGCTGGCGGCGGGCGTTTCGCAGACGCTGCCCTGGCGGTTGCGGGGGAGGCTTGCCGGGGCGGCCAAGCCGCAACTGCTCGACGTGCGCACGCCCACCGAATACGCCCTGTTCCACATCCCCGGCGCGGTCAACCGGCCCGACGCCATGACCGCCGATCCGGCGAACCTCGGCCTCGACGCCAAGCGGCCGGTGGTGGTGGTGTGCATGACCGGCCACCGTTCGCCCTTCGTGGCCCGGCGGCTGACGGCCGGCGGCTACGACGCCTCCAACCTGACCTGGGGCATGCTCGGCTGGAAGCTTTTCGGCGGCGAATCGGTTTCCGGGGACTCCCGCTGATCTTTCCCTGTTGGCGAAGGCTTGCCGGACCGTCATGGGGCCTTGTGGACGGCGAAGCGGGCATGGCCTATGGTGCGCCGGTCGGCGGGCGGGAGTGCGGCGCGCCGGCCGGAAGTAGCGTATGACCCCGATATTCTCCCTTTTCCTGGCCGCCTTGGTCCTGTCTCTGCTGCTGACGCCGGCCGCGCGCTGGTTTGGGCGGCGCTTTGGCATCCTGGCCATTCCGCAAGCCCGCACCGTGCACACCACGCCCATGCCCCGAAGCGGCGGGCTGGCGCTTTTTCTGACGTTTTTCGCCTGCCTGGCCCTGGCCGCCGTGGCGCTGCCGCGCCCGGTCGCGGCCATCCTCTACGAGCGCAGCATGTGCTACGTCTATGCCGGCGCGTGCATCATCTTCGCCGTAGGGTTCGCCGACGACAAGTGGACCCTGCCGTCCAAGCTCAAGCTCGCGGCCCAGATCGCGGCCGCCTGCGTGGCTTGCTACGGCGGGGCGCGCATCGCCTTCTTCGCCCTGCCTGGCAACTTCATCATCCATTTCGACCTGCTCTCGTACGCCGTCACGGTCTTCTGGTTCGTGCTGCTCATCAACGCCATCAACCTCATCGACGGTCTGGATGGGCTGGCGGCCGGGGTGGTCTTCTTCGCCACCGCGGTCCAGGCCGTGCTGGCCGGCATGCGCGGCGAGGCCCATACCGCGGCGCTGTTCGCGGTCATGGCCGGGGCCACCCTCGGTTTCCTGCGCTACAACTTCAATCCGGCCAGCCTTTTTCTCGGCGACGGGGGCAGCTATTTCCTCGGCTACATGCTGGCGGCCCTGTCCGTTTCCAGTTCGGTCAAAAGCCAGGTGAGCGCGACGCTGCTCATGCCGCTCATCGCCCTGGGTGTGCCGCTGCTCGACACCATCACCGCGCCGCTGCGGCGCTTCATGCGCGGCCGGGACATGTTCGAGCCGGACAAGCGCCACGTGCACCACAAGCTCCTCAGCCGAGGCTGGTCCCAGCGCCAGGCGGTGCTCTTCATCTACGGCATCACCATCTTCCTGGCCCTGTCCGCCCTGGTGCTGGTCAACCTGCGCAACGCCCCGGCCGGGTTGTTCCTTCTGGCCGTGGGCGCGGCCCTGGTCCTGCTCGTGCGCAAGGCCGGCTATTTCAGCTACTTCGCCGTGGACAAGATCCTCGGCTGGCTGCGCGACGTCTCCGACGACACGGGCCTCGCCAAGGACCGGCGCACCTTCCTCAACCACCAGATCGAGATTTCCCAGGCGAACGACATCGCCCAGCTCTGGACGCGCATGACCGCCGCCCTGGAGCAGTTGCGTTTCGACATGGCCGAGATGGTCCTGGCCGGAGAGGGGTCGCCCTCCTGCCGGCTGCGTCCCGAGCCGCCCCAGGCCGGAAGCGGTGAGGTCTACCGCTGGCGGCGCGAGGGCGAAGGGGGCTCGGACAAGGAGCTTTTGTGCTCGCCGGCGGTCATGAAGCTCGAACTGCCGCTGGTCAGCAAGGACGGCCGGGTGCTCGGGGCCTTGTGGCTGGTGAAAAACCTCGCCGCCGACCCCATCAACGAATTCACCCTGCGCCGCGTCGAGAACCTGCGCCGCACGGTCACCGCCGCCCTGGACGCCTTCGCCTGCGCGCCATGAGGGTCCTGCAGGTCGGCAAATTCTATCCGCCGGATCCCGGCGGCATGGAAACGGCCACGCGCCAGGCCGTGGAAGAGCTCCTGCGCCTGGGGGCCGAGGTCGAGGTGCTCTGCTTCGCCGGTCCCGGCCCCTACGAAGAGGCTGCCGCGCCGTGCCCCGTGCACCGCGCGCCGGTCTGGCGCTCGGTCGCCTCCCAGCCGCTTTCGCCGGCCTATCTGGCCGCCTTCCTGCGCCTGGCTCCGCGATTCGACGTGCTCCACCTGCACCTGCCCAATCCCCTGGCCGCCCTGGCCGTCTTCCTGGCCCGGCCCGGGGCCAGGATCGCGCTCACCTGGCACAGCGACGTCATCGGCAAGGGTGCGCTGGCCGCCCTGGTCCGGCCGTTGGAAACGTGGCTGTGCCGCCGGGCCGACTTGGTCATCGCGCCAAGCCCAGTGCATCTTTCAGCCTCCAACCAGGCCGCGCGCATCGTCCCCAAGGGCGCGGTGGTTCCCTTCTGCGTGGACGCCTCCATGGCCGACCCCCGGCAGGCCGATCCGGCCGTCGTGGCCGCGATCAAAACGCGTTTCGGCGACCGGCCCCTGGTCTTCGCCCTGGGGCGCCTCGTGCCCTACAAGGGCTTCGACGTGCTCGTGGACGCGGCGGCCATGCTGCCAGGCGACGCGGTCGTGGTCATCGGCGGCGCAGGCCCCCTCGGCGACGCCCTGGCCGCGCGCATCGCGGCGGCCGGGCTCTCGCAGCGCGTGTTCCTCCCCGGCCGTATTCCCGACGCCGAGCTGGCCGCCTGGCTGGCCGCCTGCGACGTCTTCTGCCTGCCTTCCGTCTCCCGGGCCGAGATGTTCGGCATCGTGCAACTCGAAGCCATGGCCGGCGGCAAGCCGGTCGTCTCCACGGACATCCCCGGCTCGGGCGTGCCCTGGGTCAATCGCCACGGCGAGACCGGCCTGGTCGTGCCGCCGGGCGACGCCAAGGCCCTGGCCGGCGCCCTGGTTGCGCTCCTGACCGACCCCTCCCTTCGCGCCCGCCTGGGGCAGGGCGGCCTGGACGCCGTGGCCGGCCGCTTCTCCCCCCGGGCCGTGGGCAAGGCCCTGGCCGCCGCCTACGCCCGCCTCGTCTGATCGTGCCGCCTTTTCTGGACAGCCGGCCGCCTCCGTGGCTATAGGGTCGGAAAACCGGAAAGGAGAGTACCCTATGTCCGATCAGAAATGCGGCTGCGCCTGCAGCTCGTTTTCCCCGCTGACCTGGGCCGCTCTGGCCCTGGGCCTGCTGTTCGTGCTCTTCATGTTCATCGAGGCCACCACCATCCGCTGGTGGGTCATGCTGCCCCTGGCCCTGGTCAGCTTCGCCTTCTTCAAGATCCAGCTCGGCCAGACCGAAGGCGTCGAAAAGAAAGTCTGCTGCTGGGGTTACTGGGGCATCATCGTCGCCTTCCTGCTTCGCGACATGTGCCTCTCCGGCCAGATCGTCGCCGCCTATCACCGCCTGACCGCCGCCGGCATCCCCCTGCATGGCTGATCGCGCGGTTTCCGTCCTGCGCCGCATCTCGCCCCTGGCCACCCAGTCCGACCATGACCGGTTCACCGTGGCGGATGCGGCGCTCGTGGCCCAAAAATGCCGCGATGCGGCTGCAAACCCCCGCCGCCGCGAAATTCACCGCTTCCACGCCGACGACGCCGCCAACCTGCACCGCATGATCAACGCCATGCAACCCGGCACCTACGTCCGGCCCCACCGCCACCGGAATCCGGCCAAGGACGAAGCCTTCGTGGCGCTCTCCGGCAGGATGGGATTCATCTGCTTCCAGGACGACGGCTCCTTCGGCCGCGACGACTGCGCCGTCCTCGACGCCGCGGCTGGCTCCTACGCCGTGGACGCCCCGGCCGGCGGCTGGCACGCCGTCATCGCCCTCACTCCCGACACCGCCATCTTCGAAATCAAACCCGGCCCCTACAGCCCCATGTCCGACAAGGACTTCGCCCCCTTCGCCCCGGCCGAAACCGACCCCGCCGCCCTGGACTACCTGCGCGGCGTCGAAGACAGGTTTCGCGAGTTGATGGGATTGGAGGCGAGGGCGTGGTAGAGGGGTGAGGGAAGGGAAGACGAGGAGAGGAGAAGGGAAGAGGGAAGATGCCTCCGGCGGCAAGGAGGGGGTGACCCCCTCCTTGACTTCCCCGACGGGTGCGGGTGGGGAGGTGGTCGGGAACGGCAGGCGGCGAGGCGTCGGTCGTTGTGGTCTCGGAAATGGGGCGGGCGACGCAGGCCGCAAAGCCGGCCAGCACCGCCCGCCC
>NZ_JARKOZ010000010.1 GCF_029978005.1 Solidesulfovibrio sp.
GCAGCCGGCCGCCGAGGTCGGCCAGCTCGGCCCGCAGCGTGCCGGCGGTGTCGGATTGGCCGATGGCCAGCACGCGCTGCATGATCATGGGGCCGGCGTCCAGCGCCGCCACCATGCGCATGATGGTCACGCCCGTAAGCGTGTCCCCGGCGGCGATGGCCCGCTCGATGGGCGCGGCCCCGCGCCAGGCCGGCAGCAGCGAGGCGTGGACATTCAGGGGCATGAGCCTTGGCACGTCGAGGACGGCCTGGGGCAGGATCATGCCGTAGGCGGCCACGAGCAGGACGTCCGGGGCGTAGGCGGCCAGCCGCTCCACCTCGGCCGGGTCCTTGAAGGTCTCGGGCTGGTGGATGGGCAGGCCTTTTTCCAGGGCCAGCGTCTTGACCGCGCCGGGCTGGCACTTCTTGCCCCGGCCGCAGGGGCGGTCGGGCTGCGTGTAGACTGCGGCCACGGTTACGTCGTCGCTTGCGAGCACGTGCTCGAGCACGGTCGCCGCGAACTGCGGCGTGCCCATGAAGACGGCTACGAGCCGGTCCGGTCCGGTTGTTCCTGCTGCTGCCTGGTCCATCGCTTCACCCGCTTGTCGTACATGGCGCGCTTGAGCCGGCTGATCCGGTCGATGAAAAGCACGCCGTCGAGGTGGTCGATCTCGTGCTGGAGGCAGACGGCGAACAGGGCGTCGGCCTCGATCTCAAGGGTCTTGCCGTCCAGGTCCAGGGCCGTGACGGTCACGTTGGCCGCCCGGCGCACGTTGGTTCGGTAGTCCCGCACCGAGAGGCAGCCCTCCTCGTCTTCCTGTTCGCCGCTGGCGGCGGTGACGACGGGGTTGACCAGGGTGACGAGCCCTTCGCGCTTCTCCGGCCCGGACAGGTCGATGACCACGAGGCGTAGCGACCGCCCGACCTGGGGCGCGGCCAGGCCGACGCCCTGGTTGGCGTACATGGCTTCGGCCATATCCGCGGCGAGCTGCCGGATCTCCGGCGTGATCTCCGTTACCGGCGCGGCTTTCCTCGCCAGCACCGGATGCGGGTATTTCAGTATTTCAAGGGACATGATTTCAGGCTTTATCCTTGTCCTTGTCCCGCGTGCGCAGCTTGATCCCAAGCTCCCGCAACTGGGCGAGAGAGACTTCCCCCGGCGCTTCGGTAAGGAGGCACATGGCCTTCTGGGTCTTGGGAAACGCGATGACGTCGCGGATGGATTTCGCGCCGGCAAGGATCATGATAAGGCGGTCCAAGCCAAAGGCAATGCCGCCGTGGGGCGGCGCGCCGAACTCCAGGGCGCGCAGCAGGAAGCCGAACTTGTCCTCGGCCTCCTGGTCCTCGATGCCGAGCGCCGCGAACATGGCCTTTTGCGTCTCGCGGTCGTGGATGCGGATGGAGCCGCCGCCGATCTCGCTGCCATTGAGCACGAGGTCGTAGGCGCGCGACAGGGCCCCGGCCGGGTCGCCAGTCAGCTTCTCCAGGTGGCCGGCCTGGGGCGCGGTGAAGGGGTGGTGCCTGGCGGCGTAGCGCTTGTTTTCCGGGTCGTATTCGAGCAGCGGAAAGTCGGTGACCCACACCGGGGCGAACACGCCCTCGGGAATGAGGCCGAAGCGTTCGCCGAGCTGGAGGCGCAGGTAGCCGAGGGCGGTGTTGACCATGTCCGCGGCGCCGGCCTGGAAGAAGACGATGTCCCCGGGCTCCAGGCCGAAGGCGGAGACGAGCCCGGCCCGCTCCTCGTCGGAGAGGAACTTGGCGAAGGGCGACTGCCACTCGTCTTCCTTGATCTTGATCCAGGCCAGGCCCTTGGCCCCGTAAATCTTGACGAATTCCGTCAGGTCGTCGATCTCCTTGCGCGAGAGCGCCCCGCCGCCGGGCACGCGCACGCCCTTGACCAGCTCGGCCTTGGCGAAGACCTGGAACTGGCTTTGGCGTACGACCTCCGTGACGTCCACGAGCTTCAGGTCGAAGCGCACGTCGGGCTTGTCCAGGCCGTAGTCGCGCATGGCCTCGGCGAAGGTCATGCGCGGGAAGACCTCGGGCAGGGCCACGCCGGCGGCTTCCTTGAACATGGTGCGCACCATGTTCTCGGCCAGGCCCATGATCTGCTCCTCGTCCACGAAGCTCATCTCGATGTCGACCTGGGTGAATTCCGGCTGGCGGTCGGCGCGCAGGTCCTCGTCGCGGAAGCATTTGACCACCTGGTAGTAGCGGTCGAAGCCGGACATCATGAGCAGCTGCTTGAAGAGCTGGGGCGACTGGGGCAGGGCGTAGAACGCGCCGTTGCTCAGGCGGCTCGGCACCAGGAAATCGCGCGCGCCCTCGGGCGTGGATTTCGTCAGCACCGGGGTTTCCACTTCGAGGAATCCCAGGCCGTCCAGGTAGCGGCGGATGCTCTGCACGGCGCGGTTTCGAAGCAAAAAGTTGGCGGCGAGCTTGGGCCGGCGCAGGTCCAGGTAGCGGTATTTGAGCCGCAGCATCTCCGAGGCGTCGATGCGGTCCTCGATGGGGAAGGGCGGGGTGGCGGCGGTATTCAAGAGCTTGAACTCCGTCACCTCCACCTCGACCTCGCCCGTGGCCATGTTGGGGTTGGCCATGCCCTCGGGGCGGGGGCGCACGCGGCCCTTGACCGCCAGCACGTATTCCACGCGCAGCACGTGGGCCCGTTCCAGGGCTTCCTCGCTCCCCTCGGGGCAGAACACGGTCTGGGTCAGGCCGCCGCGGTCGCGCAGGTCGATGAAGATCAGGCCGCCGTGGTCGCGGCGGAACTGGGCCCAGCCCATCAGGCACACGTCGCTGCCGACGTCCGAGGCCCGAAGCGCCCCGCAATCGTGGCTGCGCCGCCAGTCGTCCAGCCTGTCGAGGACAAGCGTCTCGCTCATGGAGTCATCCTTTTTTCAAAAACTGCGTTCCCCCCTTGCGGGGGGCTCGGGGGGGATCATCCCCCCCGATGGGGGTGTGGGGGCGACGCCCCCGCTCTTATTCTTCTTTCGCTTCTTCCAGCCGGGCGCGCAGGAAGGCGGCCAGCATGTCCTGGCTTACGGTCTCCTGGCCGCCGTCGCGCATGTCCTTGGCCACCACCGTGCCGGCGGCGAGCTCTTCCGTGCCGAGCACGAGGCAGAACCGCGCGCCGGACTTGTCCGCGGCGCGCATCTGGCTCTTGGCGCTCTTGGCGGCGAAGGGGGCCTCGCCGCCAAAGCCGGCGAGGCGCAGTTCCTGGGCCAGCAGCAGGCCGCGCGACAGCCCGGCCGCGTCGAGCACGGCCAGGAAGAAGTCCGGCGCGGCTTCCAGGTCCTTTTTGACCAGCAGGGCCAGGCGCTCCATGCCGCAGGCGAAGCCCACACCCGGCACGTCCGGACCGCCGAGCGAAGCGACCAGGCCGTCGTAGCGTCCGCCGCCGGCCACCGAGGACTGGGCCCCGATGTCGCCGGAGACGATCTCGAAAGTGGTGCGCACGTAGTAGTCCAGGCCCCGCACCAGCCGGGGGTTGAGCACGTAGGGCAGGCCGGCCGCGTCGAGCACGCCCGTGACCACGGCGAAGTGCTCGGCGCACTCCGGGCAGAGGTGGTCGGTGATCTTGGGCGCGTCGGCCGTGAACTCCTTGCACTGGGGCACCTTGCAGTCCAGCACGCGAAGCGGGTTGGTGAGCTTTCTGCGCATGCAGTCCTCACACAATTGCTCCTTGTGCATGCCCTTTAGAAATTCGCGCAGCGTGTCCAGAAAGATCGGCCGGCACTCCCGGCAGCCCAGGGAATTGAGCTCCACCGTGAGGCTTTCCAGGCCCAGGGCCCGCAGGTACTGGTCGAGCATGAGCAGAACCTCGGCGTCGAGCAGGGGGTCGGGCGAACCCACTGCCTCGACGTCGATCTGGTGGAACTGGCGCATGCGGCCTTTCTGCGGCCGTTCGTAGCGGAACATGGGGCCGTGGGCGAAGTACTTCTGCAGGCTTTCGCCGGCGCGCTTGTCCTCGATGAGCGCCCGCATGACCCCGGCCGTGGCTTCGGGGCGCAGGGTCAGGGAGCGGCCCTTGCGGTCCGGGAAGGTGTACATCTCCTTTTGCACCACGTCGGTCTCCTCGCCGATGGAGCGGGCGAAGAGCTCGGTGCGTTCGAGCACCGGCACGCGCAGTTCCCTGTAGCCGTAGCGGGAGAACACGTCGCGGGCGGTGCGCTCGATGAAGGAGAAGACGCCGGAATCCGGCGGAAAGAGATCGGCGAAGCCTTTTATCTTCTGTATTTTTTCCATGGGGCGTGGTCCGGGGGCGGCAAGCGGCCGCGTCGTTTGAAAAGACGCATGAGCGTAGACGAGACGGCCCTTGTTGTCAAAAGGCGCGCCGTCAGCCCAGGCAGGCTTTGGCCTTGAAGGCGGGCAGGGGCGTCATGATCGGCGCGTCGGTCAGGCAGACGTCGGCGGCGCAAAACGCGCCCACGGGCGAGGACAGGATGGCGCTGTTGATCTGCCGCCAGGGGCCGGCCTCGCGCCAGCTGGCCTTGGGGCCGAGCAGCACGGACCGGGTGCGGCAGGGACGGCGGCCGAGCGAGGTCCGCAGCAAGCGGCCCATGCCCCAGGGCGTGAACCACCTGGCCTGGCGCAGCGGTCCGCGGGTGTGGCCCGGGAAAAGCCGCATGGTGAGGCCATAGCAGGAAAAGCGGTTGAGGTAGCCCACGAGCAGGGCCTTGCGCGCCACGCGCGCCGCCTCGCGCAGCACCAGCCCCGGGTCGGGGCAGAATTCCAGCACGGTCAGCAGCACGCAGAAATCGAATTCGTTGTCGTCGAAGGGCAGGTGGCCGCCGTCGCCGAGGTGCAGGTCGGCCCGCTCGCCCATGCGCCGCCGGGCCGCCTCGAGCATGGCCGGCGAGGCGTCGAGCCCGGCCACGTCGAAGCCCGCGCCGTGTAGCACGTCGAGGAAGATGCCCGTGCCGCAGCCGACTTCCAGCAGCCGCTGGCCGCGCCTGGGCCAGCCGGACGTCATGCGCTCGAGCAGCCGTATCTCGCGCGTCAGGGCGAAGGCCCCGGGCGGGGTCTCGAACCAGGCGTCGTAGCGCCTGGCGGTTTCGCTGTCCCACATGGATGCTCCGGGCCGCGGGGCGGCGCTCCCTCCCACGAAAGTCCGCCTCGGGCGGCCGGGGCCGCCGCGGGCGGTTTCGGGGAGCGATAGCAGAAAACGGGGTGCGTTGGCAAAAGCCCCCGCCCCCGGCCCCGGGCTACTGGCGCAGCATGGGGTGCAGCTTGTCGCGGCCGGCGTAGCCGTGCCAGACACGGCCGTCCTTGACGACGTAGGAGCTCGGCTCGGTGTCGCTGGTCATGCGGTCGCCGTCGATGGTGAAGGCCATCCAGCCCTTATGCTCCTCCAGGGTCTTGCCATCGCGCCATTCGTAGTAGACCGCGTACTTGCCGCCCTTTTCGACCAGGCAATACTTGTAGGAATTCGGCCGGTTGTATTCCGAGGGCCGGGAGCGCATCCAGCAGCCCACGAGCAGGGGATTGGGCGGATTCACGACCCGGGCGTAGACCGTGGGCTCGCCGGCCGTTTCCGGACGGGAAGCGGCGGAGCTGGCGCAGCCGGCGAGGGCGAGCAGCAAAAGGGCCGCGACCAGGGAAAAGCGTCGCATGGGAACTCCTTGGGGCTTGGGGTTGCCGTGGGATCGGGATCGCATCGTTTCCGGTAGCCGCGCCGCCAAGGGGCGTCAACGCGGCCTCAGCGTCCGGGCCCGGGTTGCGTCGGCCCGAAGTTGGGGCCGGGCTGCCTGATCGCGCCTGGTCCGGGCTGGGTCGGGCCGAAGTTCGCCCCGGGCTGGCGCACGGCCCCCGGCCCGGGTTGCGTCGGCCCGAAATTGGCTCCCGGCTGGCGTACGACCATGGGCCCGGGCTGGCCCGGCCCGAAGTTCGGGCCGGGTTGGCGGGGCGCTCCGGGGACCACGCCCACCGGGCCGACAGGACCCGGACCGACCATGGGACCCGGTCCGACAACGGGACCAGGCCTGCGGCCGGGGTAGGGGCCGGGGTAGGCGCCCGGACCGACCCAGGGGCCGATTCCGACCGAGACGCCCACGCCCGGGCCGGGGTAGGCGGGGTAGGGGTACGGGCCGTAGGCCGGAGAGGGATAGCCCGGATAATAGCCGGGGTAATACGGATAGGCCGGGTATGGATAGGCCGGGTAGGGGTAGGCCGGGTAGGGCGGGTAATAGGCCGGTCCGGGGGCCACGACCACGGGCCAGGGCCAGGGACCCACGGGCGGTCGGAGGCCGGGCCCGCGCCAGGGGCCGGGCACGGGGCCCATGGGCCTTGGCCCGACGAACGGCCCCGCCACGGGGCCCACGGGCCGGGGGCCGAAGGCCGGTCCGCCGGGGCGCGGCTGGGACTGGCCGGGGCGCACGTCGGCGACAAGGGCCAGGAAAAGCAGAAGCAGTAGGCAAAGGGCCGGGCGAAATCGCTGCATGGCCGCCTCCAGGGCTTCGAGGAAGACGTTTTGCCTTCCTACCGGAACATACCCATTGCGGCGGCGATGACAAGGGGGGCCAGACCCCGTATCGTCGTGGCCGAAGCTGTCTTTTTGCCGGAGGCGTCGATGGAAGAGCATGGCAGGGGAGGCTACGCCCTGGTGGCCGAGGCCGACCCCTGGGCGCGGGATCTGCTCGAGGGCCTGTTGCGGCCGCGCTGTTCCCGGGTGGTCGCGGCCGACACCTACGAGGCGGCCGCCCGGGCGGCGGCGCGCCAGACGCCGGACGTGGCCCTGGTGGCGGCGGATCTGCCCGGCGGGGCGGCCGCCCTGGTGGCCGCGTTGCGCGAGCCCGGCCGGCGCGTGCCGGTCTTTCTCACGGGGACGGCCGCGGACATCCGCCGGCTGCTCGAGACCGTGTCCCTGCCCGGGGTGCGTCTGGCCCAGCGGCCCTTCGACCCGGCCGCCCTGGGCGAGGCCCTGGACGAGGCCCTGGAGGCGGCGGGCTTGAAACGCCGCCTGGAGGACGCCTGGGAGCTGACCCACCGGCTCCTGGACGACATGCCCCAGCCGGCGGCCATCATGCAGGGGGCGCGGGTGCTCGGCATCAACCGGGCCTGGCTGCGTTTTTTGGGTCTGGCCTCGCGCCAGGAGTTCGTGGCCCGGGGGTTGTCCCTGGAGCAGTTCCTGGCCGATCCGCCGCCCGAGGAGGGCCTGGCCGCCTGGGCCTGCCGGCTGGCCGACGATCCGCTGGACCGCGAGCACCGGCTGCGCCTGACGCATCCCGACCGTCCCGGCCAGCCGCCCCACGTGTTCCAGGTGGCGGTGACGCGCCTGCCCGGGCCGTCGCGCTGCCTGCTGACCCTGGCCGACGTGACCGAGCTCGAACTGGAGCGGCGCGAGCTCCTCGACCTGGCCAACCTCGACCCCCTGACCCGGGCGCTCAACCGCCGCAAGCTGGCCGAGGTCCTGGCCGAAGAGGCGTCGCGGGCGTCGCGCTACGGCGCGCCCTTGTCGGCGGTGCTGCTGGACATCGACCACTTCAAGGCCATAAACGACACCCACGGCCACGACGCCGGCGACGCCGTCCTGGTGGAGCTGGCGGCGCGCCTGCGGTCCCGGCTGCGCAAGGTGGACCGGCTGGCCCGGTTCGGCGGCGAGGAGTTCGTGGTCGTGGCTCCGGGGATCGATCTGGAGCAGGCGGCCGAGCTGGCCGAGCGGCTGCGCCTGGCCGTGGCCGGCGAGGACTTCGCCGCCGCCGGCCGGGTGACGGCGAGCTTCGGCGTGGCCCGGCACCTTTCCGGCGAAGCCCCGGAGGCGATGCTCTCCCGGGCCGACAAGGCGCTCTACCGGGCCAAGTCCGGGGGCAGGAACAGGGTGGAGCGCGAGGCCTCCCCCCCAAACGCAGCAATATAGGCGGGAACCATGGACGCCACGGACAAGCGCATTCTCGACATCATCCAGACGGGGTTTCCCATAGCGCCCCGCCCCTACGCCGTGGTCGGCGAACAGGTGGGCCTCACCGAAGCCGAAACCCTGGCCCGGGTGCGGGCGCTGAAGGGCAAGGGCATCATCCGCCGCATCGGGGCCAACTTCCAGTCGGCCAAGATCGGCTTCTTCTCGACCCTTTGCGCCGCCTCGGCCCCGCAGGACAAGCGCGAGGCCTTCATAGCCGCGGTCAACGCCCACCCCGGCGTGACCCACAACTACCTGCGCGACCATCCCCTCAACATCTGGTTCACCATGATCGGCCCCTCCCGGGAGGCCATCGCCGAGGGCCTGGCGGAGATCACGCGCCAGACCGGCATTTCCATCCTCAACCTGCCGGCGGACCGCCTGTTCAAGATACGGGTGGACTTCGCCATGAGCGAGGGCGACGCGTCGGCATAGAAAAGGCGGCGGGGACGAGGCATTGCCTTTGGGCCAACCATGGCTATGTCTTAAGGTGCGAAAACACCGGCTTGGGCGAACACGCGCCCGTCGAAACGGAGAGAATACGCCATGCCCGATGCCATCCATGCGGTCTGTCCCAAGTGCCTTGCCGTCAACCGCGTGCTGACCAGCCGCCTGGACAGCGGGCCGGTGTGCGGCAAGTGCCGGACCCCCGTCCTCGCTCCCCATCCCGTGCACCTGACCGCCGCCAACTTCGACACGTTTCTGGCCAAGAGCGACCTGCCCGTCTTGGTCGACTTCTGGGCCCCCTGGTGCGCCCCCTGCCGGGCCATGGCCCCGGCCTTCGACCAGGCGGCGGCCATGCTCCATCCCCGGGTCATCCTGGCCAAGTGCGACACCCAGGAAGAGCTGGCCATCGCCGACCGCATGCACATCCAAGGCGTGCCCACCATGGCGCTGTTCGTCGGCGGCCGGGAGAAGGCCCGCATTTCCGGGGCCAGGAGCGCCGCCGAACTCGTGTCCTGGACGCGTCAGAACCTGTAGGGAAACGGCGCGATGCCGCCGGGGAGGGAGGCCATGCCGCCCGTGACGATCGATCGCGAGCGCTGCGCCCGGGATGGGCTGTGCGTGCTGGAATGCCCGTTGTCGCTGCTCGAAACCGACGCCGAGGGCTTTCCTGTGCCCGGCCCGCGCCTGGAGGAGGCCTGCATCGGCTGCGGGCACTGCCTGGCCGTATGCCCCAAGGGCTGCCTGCGCCTGGGCGAGGTCGACCGGTCGGACCTGCCCGCCGCGCCGCCGGCCCCGGACGTCCCGCCCGAGGCCCTGGTCGGCGTCATGACCACCCGGCGCTCGGTGCGCAATTTTTCCGACCGTCCCGTGCCGCGCCCGGTGCTCGAGGCCTGCCTGGAGGCGGCGCGGTACGCGCCTTCGGCCCTCAACCTGCGGCCGGCGCAATTCCTCGTCATCCAGGACGCCTCGGCCATACGGGACCTGGCCGCCGGCTGCGCCGCCTTCCTGCGGGCCACCGGCCGCAGCCCCGATTTCCTGCGGGCCTACGACGCCGGCCGCGACGGCATCCTGCGTCGCGCCCCCTGCCTGGTCGTGGCCCACGCCCCGGCCGACGCGCCCATCCCGCCGGCCACGGACTGCGTCATCGCCCTGTCCCACTTCGAGCTGGCCGCCCATTTCCTGGGTCTTGGCGCCTGTTGGGCCGGTATCCTGCGACACGTGGCCTCGGTGGACCAGGCGGTGCGGGAGCGCCTCGCCCTGCCGGACGGCCACGAGATGTACGGCGGGCTCATGCTCGGCTACCCGCGCTTTTCGCTCACGCGCCTGCCGCCGCGCCTGCCGTTGCGGGTGACCTGGCGCTAGGGCGGCCTCTTCCTCGACTGACGAATATTGCCCTGGAAATGCGTCTGCGCGGATTTCGAGAGCCCGACGTCAGCGTTTGGCGAAAGCCGCCGCGTCGAGGACGACCGTTTGGACGCGCTCGGGCGCGTCCGGGTCCAGGGTGCGCAGGGAAAGCGTCCCCGTCCCCTCGGGCGGCATGGCCACGGCGAAGACGGCCATGGTGTGCACGGAGGCGGGCCTGCTTCCCGTGCGAAAGACGCTGTCGTCCGGCCCGGAGGCCCGGTCGTGCGACAGGGCCAGCATGGCTTCCAGGCCGGCCGGCTTCTCCACGGTTTCAAGAAGCTGTTCGATGCGCCCCGCCCGGGTCCGGCTCGACGCCCCGACGGTCTTGTTGGCGTCGGCCAGGGACGGTTCGAGATAGTGGTTGGTCTGGCGCAACGCGCCGCGCGCCGTGTGCGTGACGGCGAACCGGCCGCCCGGGGCGGTCTCGATGCGGGCGATCTCGTGGCGGTCGGCCAGCATGAAAAAACACGGCTTGGCCTGGGCGAAGAGGTCGACGCGGGTCACGGCCTCGGCCACGCTGCCGCACTCGGTGAGCAGCCGGCGCAGGATGCCGCCCATGCCCCGCTCGGCCTTGCGCTCCTCGCGGGGAATGCTCGCCGCCGTGGCCGTGACGGCCGAGAGCCCGGCCTCGTTGACCCCGGCCTTGAGGCCCGAGGCGGCGTCGCCTGTGGCGAAAAGCCCGAGGTAGCGGTAGCCGCCCTTGGGGGTGGCCAGCCTGAGCTCCTGGGTCTGATTGGGCCGCCAGTCCCGATTCTTGACCAGTATGGTGCCGCCGCCGGCCACTTCCGGGCCGGCCAGGCCGAAAAGCGTGCAGGCCCCGGCCGGGTTGGCGGCGAGGCCAAGCCAGCCGGCGAGGAGCAGCGACAGGCCGATTACAAGGGCTTTTGTCCTTCGCCGCAGCATGCGCCCTTCCTTTCCGGCGTGTCGCAGCCGCCGCTGCCGCAGCCGCACCCGCAGCCGGTGGTTCCCTTCTTGAAGAAGAAACGCCGGATGACGTATCCGGCCGCCAGGGCGATGATAAGGAAAACGATGAGCTTGTCCACGTGGGGCTCCTTGAAAATGAAAATCACGATCGAAGTGAAGAATAATCCCTTTCCAAGTTCGCGCAAGTTGTTTTATCGTCATAAAAAACAAACCCCTCGAACCCGGCCCTGCCGTCTGCCCGGGGAGTAAGGACGCCACTCATGGACAAGCACCTGCTCGTGGCCGTCAGCGACGAGTTTCATACCTCGCAAAGCCTGCGCTTCGTGCACCATTTCTTCACGGCGCGCGAGTCGCTCAAGCTGACGCTTTTCTACGTCGTGCCCCGGCGGCCGGATTGGCGGCTCGACCCCATCAACCTGGAGGCCAATCCCGAGGCCATCGTCCACATCGAGGAAGACAAGGCCGTGCACGGCGTGCCGGCCATGGAAAAGGCCAAGCAGTGGCTCTACGACATGGGGTTCGCGAGAGATCAGGTGCAGGTCAAGTTTTCCAAGGGCAAGCTCGGCACGGTCAAGGAGATCATCAAGGAATCCGAGGAAGGGCTCTACGACGCCGCGGTGCTGGGGCGGCGAGGGCTTTCCTGGTTCGAGGAGATGGTCACGGACAGCGTGTCCCACCGCATCCTGTGGGAGCAGCTGACCTTCCCCATCTGGATCTGCCGTAACCCGGAGAAGGACCGCCGCAACGTGCTGGTGTGCGTGGACGGCTCCGAGGAGTGCATGCGCGTGGCCGACCACGTGGGCTACATCCTGCGCAACGAACCCGGCCACGACGTCACGCTCCTGCACGTGTGCGCCGACGACCGCTGCATCGACGCCGAAGAGATCTTCGGCCGGGCCCTGGCCGAGATCAAGGGCAACGACATCGAGGACGAGCGCATCTCCATCAAGGTGCTCACCTCGTCCAATCCGGCCAAGACCATCCTGCACGAGGCCCAGGCCCGCCGCTACGCCGCCGTGGCCATCGGCCGCACGAGCCACAGGCCCTCGACCCTCAAGCACATCTTCGCCACCACGAGTCTCAAGATCCTGCGGGGCATCGAGGGCGCGGCGCTTTGGCTTTGCAAGTGACCGGACAAGGAGGCTGACATGGCGTCTGGCGTTTGGGACGGCCTGGACAAGGAGCGCGTGTCGCGCGGCATGGTCACGGCCTTTCTCTCCGACGAGTACCTGGAGGTCCTGGCGGCGATCAACAACGCCGAGACGTCGGCCGAGATCGAGGCGGCCCGGGCCCGGGTCAAGGAGCTCATGGCGCTTTGGCGCGAGGAAGTGCCGGAGTTCGCCTTCGCCGTGGACGTGCTGTACCTTTTTTCCGAGAAGATCTCGCAGCAGCTTTCCGACCAGTCCGGCTAGGCCCGGCTCCCGGGCGGCATTGACGCCCGGGCCAGGGCCGGTATAAGGGCCCGAAAAAAAGAGAGGTTTTTTTGCAAAACACATCGCCGATGGATCTTGTGCCGCATGCCTAGCAAAGGCTGCCGCAGACGTTGAAAGGAAACGGGGTAGCCTTTGCTCGATCCTGAAATCCATTTCGGGAGGGAGCATGATGGCTTATACAAAAGCAAGCGAGGTGCTGCCCGCGCAGCTGCTTGAAGCGATACAGAAGCATATCGACGGCGCGTATCTGTACATTCCCCGCAAGGAGGAGAACAGGAGGCGCTGGGGCGAGGGCAACGACGCCAAGGCGCTGTTGCGGCGTCGAAACGCCGTGATCCGCGACAAATACCGGCGCGGTGTGCCCGTGGACGAGATCGCCGCGTCCCACTGCCTGTCGCCGAAAACCGTCTACAAGATCCTCGCCTCCGCCAGGAGCCGCTAGATCGCCAGCCAAGCCCGCCCTGCCCCAGGGCGGGCTTGGCTGGCCGCCCCCGGCTTGTCGCCACTTCGCTTGGCAAGGGGAAAGGAGGTTTCCCCGGCCGCCGCCCCTGTTTATCGTCCGCCCCGAAACGCAACGACACGGGAGGACGCCATGGAAGAACACATCACCAGCGCCTTTTTCGACCCCGCCTTCGTGAAACGGAACCTGATGGGGCCCAACTGCCTGCTTCTGGCCGAGGAGTTCCTCGGCAGGATCGACCTCGCCGACGCCGGGCGCGTGCTGGACCTCGGCTGCGGCACCGGGCTCACCTCCATGTACCTGGCCTCGCGCCTGAGCGCGCGCATCGTGGGCTACGACCTGTGGATCGACGCCACGGACAACTTCGAACGGCTGCGCCGGCACGGCTTCGACGACCGCGTCATGCCCGTGCACGGCGACGTGGACGCCATGCCCTTCGCCAGGGGCTACTTCGACGCCCTGGTCTGCATCGACGCCTACCACCACTTCGGGGCCAGGGAGGGCTTCCTGGAGACGGCGCTCGCGCCGTTCCTGAGGCCGGGCGGCCTGTTCGCCATCGTGGTCCCGGGGCTCAAGAAGGACTTCGACGCCGGCGTTCCCGAGGAGATGCGCCCCTTCTGGCAGGAAGACATGAACATGTACTCCGCCGTCTGGTGGGCGGACCTCATCGGCCGCTCGCCGGCCGTGCGGCTCGAGGAGGTCTTCTCCCTGGCCTGCCACGACCGGGCCTGGCGGGAGTGGCTCAGCTGCGACCATCCCTACGCCGTGCGCGACCGGGACATGATGCGCGCCGAGGCCGGCCAGTATTTCGACACCATCGGCCTGGTCGCCAGGGTCGTGTGACGCCCCGGCGGCGCAAGCGGCTATGGCCCGGCTAGGGCTTGACGCGCCGGGCGATCCGGCCTATCTTGAAATTTCCAAAGGGGAGTAGCTGTTCCGGACAGGGTCAACATCCCTGCGGCGATGTCGCCGCCTGGCCCTGTCGTCGGTCCCTCGGAGCCGATCGGCAAGACCTTTGGCATGCATGCGCGTGCCGAGGTCTTTTTTTTATCGGCCGCCAAACCGAGGAGAGCACATGCGAAGACTTCTTCCCCTGTGGCTGGCCGTGGCCGCCTGCCTGCCCGGCCTGGCCGTTTCCCTGCTCGCCGTGCCCATGACGCCGCCGGCCGCCGCCGGTCTGTCCGGCCTGGCCATCCTGGGCGCGTCTTTCCTGCTCCTTTGGGCCTGCGACGTGGCCCAAAACGACATCCCGCAAGCCCTGGCCCTGGCCGTGGTGGCGCTCATCGCCGTGCTGCCGGAATACGCCGTGGACATGTACTTCACCTGGATGGCCGGCAAGCATCCCGAGTCCGAATACGTCCACTACGCCATCGCCAACATGACCGGAGCCAACCGGCTGCTCATCGGCGTGGCCTGGACGGCCGTGGCCGGGGTGGTCTGGTGGCGCACCCGCCAGCCGGTCGTGCTGGAGCCGGCCCGGCGCACGGAAGTGCTCTTTCTGGGCCTGGCCACGGCCTACGCCCTGAGCATCCCCCTGTCCGGGACCCTGACCTGGGTGGACGGCGCGGTCCTCATCGGGCTCTACGTGGTCTATATCGCCATCGCCGCCCGGCGCGAGTGCGAGGAGCCCGAACTGGAGGGCGTAGCCGCCTGCCTGGCCAGGCTCGCGGCCGGCCGCCGCCGCCTGGCCACGGCCGGCCTGTTCCTCTTCGCCGCCGGGGTCATCGTGGCCAACGCCGAACATTTCAGCGAAGGCCTGGTGGCCACGGGCCGGCTCATCGGCGTGAGCGAATTCCTGCTCGTGCAGTGGCTGGCCCCCATCGCCTCGGAAGCCCCGGAATTTATCGTGGCCATCATGTTCGCCCTGCGCGGCATGGCCGGCATGGCGCTTGGCAGCCTCATCTCCTCCAAGCTCAACCAGTGGACGCTGCTGGTGGGCATGATTCCCGGCGTCTACGGCGTGTCCGCCGGCTCGTTTGCCGCGCCCATGCCCCTGGACGCGGCGCAGATGCACGAGATCCTGCTCACCGCCGCCCAGTCGCTTTTGGCCGTGGGCCTGCTGGCCGGCCTGCGCCTGGACATCCGGGGGGCGATGCTCCTCTTCGGCCTTTTCTGCGGCCAGTTCCTGGCCCCGGCCGTGCCCGACGCCGTCTGGCGGTTGTTGCCCGGCCACGTGAGCGGCGCGCAGGTGCACTTTTTCTTCACCTTCCTGTATGTGGGTGTCTTCGTCCTGATGCTGCCGCGCATCGCCCCCCAGCTCGTCGCCCTGGTCCGCCCCGAAGGCCGGCGCGACGCTTGACGTCGGGCGTCGCCGGCCCTATGTGAGCCGCCCGCCCCGGACCCGGTCCGGGGCGGGCACGCCCGAAGCGGAGGCCCGCGCCATGCCCCAGCAAGGTTTCGAACTGCCCCTTTTCCTGGACCTGTTCGCCGTGTTCCTCATGGCCGCAACCGGAGCCATCGAAGCCATCCGACGGGAATTCGACCTGGTCGGGCTCCTGGGTCTTTCCCTGGCCACGGGCGTGGGCGGGGCGCTGATTCGCGACGGCATCTTTCTCCAGGCCGGCGTGCCGGCCGTGGTGCGCAACCAGGACTACCTGCTGGCCGTGGCCGCGGCGGCGGCCGCCTGCCTGATCTTCGGCCGACGGGCCGTGCTGTCCGACAAGCTCGTGGCCGTGGTGGACGCCGCGGCGCTCGGGGCTTACGCCGTGGTCGGCATGGAGAAGTCCCTGGCCTTCGGCCTGGACTTCGCCCCGGCGGTGCTGGTCGGCACGGTCAACGCCTGCGGCGGGGGACTTCTGCGCGACGTGCTCACCCGCGAGGCCCCGCTGGTCTTTCGGCCCGGGCAGTTCTACGCCTTCGCCGCCCTCATCGGCTGCCTGACCTATCCCCTCCTGCGTCAAAGCGACGCCCTGCCGCCCCTGGCCGCCGCCCTGGGGGCCATAGGCGTCACCTTCCTCCTGCGCATGCTGGCCATCACCCGCAACTGGCGCACCACGGCCGTGCGCGACTCGGGCCTGTTCGGCCGGCGGCGCAACCCGCCCGTGGCCTAGGGCCGCGTCCGCGGAATACGCGCCTGCGTATTCCAGGGACAACGTGCTTCAGGAACTCTGTTCTTCTAAAAAATACGGTCGTATTTTTAGGGCCGCTGGGACGTTTCCCGCCGGTCGCCACGAAGTCCCAGTCCGGCCTCGCCGCAAATCCCGTCCGTTGCCCTTGCGCACAGGGGGGGGCGCGGCGCATTTTGCGCTCCGCAAAACGGGGCATCGATATTCTCCCGCCTATCCGCTTGAACCTGGCCTCGGCCCCGGTTTCCGCCGCATTCCGGGCCGGCGTCCGTGGGCGAACGTCCCGTTTCGCTCTTGGCATCATGCTGCAACACGGGCGCTCCTTGTTTGTCGGACAAGGAGACGGGCTGCTCGTGCCCATCGGGCGATGCTGGAAGGGCGACAGGGTGTTCCCGCCGTCGGAAAGGCGGCGAGGAGGGCTCGGGCATTTCTACTTGACGACATCAAGGCAAGGGAGAATACTTATTAAAGTATCCTGTGCCAGGTTTCCGGCCCTTACAGCAGGGCGTTTGCTTTGAGGATGTCGTTTGAGACGGGTGCTGCTGCGAGTTCAATAGGTGAAACGCGCTTGGCTTTCCCTCTGTAAAGAGCATGGCCGAAGGGGCGTCTCGCTATAGATAGGCGGCCATGTTTTGGTGAATCTATATTTATGTCTACGTAACATCTTGAAAGTGGAGGTGCCCCATGCAATGGTTCAATGACATGAAAGTCGGCACGAAACTCATCTTGTCATTTATTGTCATGGCGATCTTAACAATGGTTGTTGGGTATTACGGCATTACAAAAATGTCGCTCATCAATGATATGGGGGATAAAATATACCAGAAAGAATTGCTTGGTGTTTCTTATATCAAAGAAGCTAACATTGATCTTCTGTATATAGACAGGACGGTGCGGGGGTTTCTCCTCGCTTATTCTGCGGAAGATCGGGATAAATATTTAGAAAATTTAAGTCGATACGAAAAGATGTATGCGGATAACCTGGAAAAGGCAAAACCGCTGTTGTATACGGAAAAAGGAAAGCAACTACTGGAAAAACTCAATACGGCCTGGAATGAATACAGACCTTTGATCTCCAAGATCATCGACCTCGGCAAGGTCGATGCCTTGCAGGAGAAGCGCGCATCCGTGGAACTGTCCATGAATGCCGGCAGGCAAAAAAGCCAGGTCGTGGACGACCTGCTGTCGGAACTCAGTGAGCTCAAGCAAGCCAACGCCAAGGAATTTTCCGAGGAAACGACGAGGATTTATGAAACCAGCCGGACACTGGTGATCGGCGTGGCCGCGGCGAGCGTGCTGCTGGGCCTGGGCCTGGGCCTGCTGATCGCGCGCGGCATCAGCCGGCCCCTGGGCGACGCCGTGGCCTTCGCCGACGCCCTGGCCGTGGGCGATCTGGGCAAGAGCCTGGACGTGGCCCGCAAGGACGAGGTGGGCATGCTGGCCGAATCCCTGCTCCGGGTGGCCACCGCCGAAAAGGGCGTGGCCGAGACCGTGGGCAAGCTGGCCCTGGGCGAGCTCGAGGTGGCCGTCGCGCCGCGCTCCCAGGCCGACACCATGCTGCAATCCCTGGGCGCGCTGGTCGCCGCCGACCGCAAGGTGGTGGAAATGGCCAGAAAGCTCTCCGAGGGCGACCTGGACGTCGAGGTCGCCTCCCGTTCCGAGAGCGACCAGCTCATGCAGGCCCTGTCGGAAATGGTGGCCCGGCTCACGGAAGTGGTCCAGGAGGTCCAGTCCGGGGCCGAGAACGTGGCCACGGGCTCCGAGGAACTGTCCGCCTCCTCCGAGACGCTTTCCCAGGGCGCCAGCGAACAGGCCTCGTCCGTGGAGGAAAGCTCCTCCTCCATGGAGGAGATGACCTCCTCCATCCAGCAGAACGCGGACAACGCCCTGCAGACGGAAACGCTCGCCCGCAAGGCCGCCGAAGGGGCCAAGCGTTCGGGAACGGCCATGACCAACACCGTCAAGGCCATGCGCGACATCGCCTCCAAGATCTCCGTCATCGAGGAGATCGCCCGCCAGACCGACCTGCTGGCCTTAAACGCCGCCGTGGAGGCGGCCCGGGCCGGCGAGCACGGGCGCGGCTTCGCCGTGGTCGCCTCGGAGGTGCGAAAGCTCGCCGAACGCAGCCAGGCCGCGGCCTCGGAGATCACCGGCATCTCCCGCAGCAGCACCCAGGTGGCCCAGCGGGCCGGGGAACTGCTCTCCAAGCTCGTGCCCGACATCCAGCGCACGGCCGACCTCATCCAGGAGATCAGCGCCTCCAGCCAGGAGCAGAGCCAGGGCGCGGTCCAGGTCAACACCGCCCTGCAGCAGCTCGACCTGGTCATCCAGCAAAACGACTCGGCTTACGAGGAGCTGGCTTCCTAGGCCGAGGAACTTTAGGCCCAGGCCGAGCAGCTGCAAGCCAGCGTGAGCTTCTTCCGGATGCCCGGGACCCATGCCGCGCCGCCT
>NZ_JARKOZ010000016.1 GCF_029978005.1 Solidesulfovibrio sp.
GGGCGGCCGCCGGCGCGGGCGGGGGGGCCACGGCCGGCGGAGGGGGCGGGGCCGGGGCGGCCGCGTCGAAGACAGCGCCGTCCGGGGTGCGAGTAAAGGCGCGGCGCCGGCCGCAGGCCGGGCAGGTGAAGGCCGCCTTGCCGCCGAGCGGCGGCTTGTCCGGGGCGAGCGTCAGGCTGAAGCCGCCGCAGGGGCAGGAGACGGCGGTCATGGCTTGCCCCCTTCCCCGGGCGGGGCCGGGCGGTCGAGGTCGAGGCCGGTGATGGCGGACACGGGCTGGCCCCGGGCGGCCTTGACCGCGTCCAGGGCCCGGGACAGGGCGGCCCGGTCGGCGGCGCGCGCGACGGCCGTCTCCTCGCTCACCACCCCGGCGGCGTAGAGCGCGGCCGTGGAGGCGTCGAAGCCGACCATGCCGTGGGGCTGGCCCTGCTCGATGATGTCGGAAAATCCCATGGCGTCGCTTTCGCCGGACAGGATGCGGTCGCGCACGCGAAGGGTGGCGGCCAGCACCTCCACGGACACGGCCCGGCCGCCGCCAAGGCGCGGCAAAAGCCGCTGGGCGGCCACGTAGCGAAGGCTCGCGGCCAGGCGCTGGCGGGCCAGGCGCTGCTCGCCGGGGGAGAAAAAGGCCAGCAGCCGCTCCACCGCGCCGGAGCAGTCGGCGGTGTGCAGCGTGGCGAGGACCAGGTGGCCGGTCTCGGCCGCGCCCAGGGCGGCGTCCACGGTCTCGCGGTCGCGGGCCTCGCCCACGAGGATGACGTGGGGGGCCTGGCGCAGGGCCGAGCGGATGCCGTCGGCGAAATCCGGAAAGTCCGTGCCGAGCTCGCGTTGGCTGACGATGCCGCGCCCGGGCGGGAACAGGCACTCCACCGGGTCCTCCAGGGTGACCACGTGGACGGCCCGGGCGGCCAGGATGGCGGAAACCAGCGCCGCGAGCGTGGTGGACTTGCCCGAGCCCGTGGCCCCGACCACCAGCACCAGCCCCTCGGCCAGTTCGGTCAGGCGGGAAAAGACCGGCGGCAGGCCCAGGGCGGAAAGCTCGGGCGGCGCGGCGGGCAGGCGGCGCAGCACCAGCCCCAGGCTGTCGCCGGCCCGGAACACGTTGACCCGAAAACGCGTCCCGGCCGGATGGGCGTAGGCGGCGTCGCAGCCGCCGCGGCCGCGCAGGTCGGCGAGAAGGCGCGCGTCCGTGCCGACGATGCCCCGGGCCAGGGCTTCGGTCTGGCCCGGGGAGAGCGCGCCGTGGCAGCCGGGCAGGGTCAGGCGGATCGCGGCCCCGTCCACCAGGGCCGTGGGCGGCGCGCCGGCGGTGAAGAGGTAGTCCGAGGCCGCGGGCGCGGCGGCCAGGGCCGCGCCGGCCAGGGCGTCGAGGACGGGCCGCGACATGGCCTAGGCCGTCCTTTCGGAACCCGTCGGGGCGGCGGCGGAAAAGCGCGCCTTGTTGACCGCGTTGCGCCAGGCGTCGGCCGGGTCGATGCGGCCGGCGGCGAGCAGTTCCAGCAGGGACTCGTCCAGGGTCTTCATGCCGCCGGCCTTGCCGGTCTCCATCACGGAAAAGATTTGAAACACCTTGTTTTCCCGGATGAGGTTGCGCACGGCCGTGTTGGCCAGGAGGATCTCCTGGGCCAGCGCCCGGCCGGGGGCGTCGGCCCGGGAAAAAAGCATCTGGGAGACCACGGCGCACAGCGATTCGGACAGGGCCGAACGGATCTGCGCCTGCCGGTCGCCGGGAAACACGTCGATGATGCGGTCGATGGTCTTGGCGGCCGAGACGGTGTGCAGGGTGGAAAGGACCAGGTGTCCGGTCTCGGCCGCCTCCAGGGCCAGCTCGATGGTCTCCAGGTCGCGCATTTCGCCGACGAGCACGATGTCCGGGTCCTCGCGCAGGGCTCCGCGCAAGGCGGCGGCGAAGGAGCGGGTGTCGCGCCCCACCTCGCGCTGGTTGACCAGACAGCCGGCCGAGGCGTGCACGAACTCGATGGGGTCCTCGAGGGTGATGAGGTGGTCGCGGCGGTTGTCCGCGGCGTGGCGCACCATGGCGGCCCGGGTGGTGGACTTGCCAGAGCCCGTGGGACCGGTGACCAGAACCAGCCCCTTGGGGCGCATGGCGAGCTCCGCCAGGATGCCCGGCAGGCCCAGGTCGGCCAGGGTCGGCACCACCTCGGGGATGGCCCGGAAGGCGGCGGAGACGCCGCGCTCCTGGCGGAAGTAGTTGGCGCGCATGCGGCCGATGCCCGGCGCGGCGTAGGCGAAGTCCAGGTCGCCCGTCTCCTCGAAGGTCTTGATCAGCCGCTCGGGCGCGATCTCGTAGAGCAGGGACTTGAGCTCCTCCACCTCCAGCACCTTGTACTTGATGCGTTCCAGGCGGCCGTTTAAGCGCAGCATGGGCTGGGAGCCGCTGGCCAGGTGGAGGTCCGATGCCCCGGTTTCCTTGAGCATTTTAAAAAAGGCGTCGATCTGGGCCATGGGAC
>NZ_JARKOZ010000037.1 GCF_029978005.1 Solidesulfovibrio sp.
GCCTGCGGGCCGTGGAGCTGCCCTCCCATCCCGAGGGCGGCGTGCGCCCGACCGATCTGGCCGCGGCGCTCGACCGCTTCAGCATCGCCGCGGTCATCCTCACGCCCAACTTCAACAACCCCGACGGCGCGCGCATCCCGGACCCGGCCAAGGCCGAGATGGCCGCCCTGCTCGCCGCGCGGGGCGTGCCCGCCATCGAGGACGACGTCTACGGCGACATCTATTTCGACGGCGGCCGGCCCCGCTGCCTCGCCTCCCACGACGCCGGCGGCTATGTGCTGCACTGCTCCTCGTTCTCCAAGACACTGGCTCCGGGCTTTCGGGTGGGCTACCTGCTGCCCGGCCGCTACGCGGCCAAGGCCTTCGAGATCAAGGCCACCACCAACGTCTGCTGCGCCACGCCGACGCAGATGGCCGTGGCCGAGTACCTGGCCCAGGGCAGCTTCGAGCGCCACATGCGCAAGACCCGGGCCGTCATCGAGCGGCAATGCCGCATGATGGAGCAGCGCATCCTGGAGCACTTCCCCGAGGGTACCCGCGTCACCCATCCCGGCGGCGGCACGGTGCTGTGGGTGCAGATGCCCCCGGGCGTGGACTCCATCCGCCTGTTCTACGAAGCCAAGGCCAAGGGCATCGGCGTCGCGCCGGGCAACATCTTTTCCAGCTGCGACCAGTTCAGCGGCTTTTTGCGCGTCAGCTACGGCAACGCCTGGACCCCGGCCGTGGAGGACGCGGTGGCCGAACTCGGCCGACTGGCCGCCCGGCAGCGCGAGGAAGGCCCGGCCGGTTGAACGGCCCCTCCGGCGGGCCTTGCCTTGACCGGACGATTGCCCTATTTTCGGGAAAGCACGCCGCAGTCATCGCGCGGCGTGTCCGGCCGCCGCGCCGGCCGCCGCCCGTGTCGGAGCGGCAGCGGACGGCCCAGCGTCCGCGTTGCGGCCCGGCCAAGGGAGAAGACGCCCATGCAACGGCTTTCGTTCACGGTTGCCGATCAGGACCTGATCATCGCCCTGGCCGGCGAAATCATCATGGACATGGTGCTCGAAAGCAAAACCGAGCTCGGCCGGCTCGTGGCCGGGCACGAAGGCCGCGGCGTGGTCCTCGACCTCGCCGACGTGACCTTCATGGACAGCTCGGGCGTGGGCCTGCTCATCGGGCTGCGCCGCCAGTGCCAGGACCAGGGCCTGGGCTTTCGCGTGGCCAACCCCTGCCCGCCCATCCGCAAATTGTTCGATACGTTGCGCCTGACGGAATTCTTCGCCGTGCCTCAACCGGAGGCGGCCAATCCGGCGCCCTGAACGACCGCGCATGCGCATCGCCATCGTCGACGATTCCGAAAGCTTTCGCACGTACCTGGAGAGCCTGCTGCACGCCGAAGGGCACGACGACGTCGCGTGCTTCGACAAGGCCGAGGCGTTGCTGGCCGCCCTGGACCGGCCCGGCGAGCCCCTGCCCGAGCTCGTGCTCATGGACTGCATCATGCCCGGCATGGGCGGGCTGGCCGGCACGCGCCGGCTCAAGGCCGAGCCCCGCTTCGCCGACATCCCGGTCATCATGGTCACGGTCAGCGACGCCGAGTCCGACCTCTCCGCCGCCTTCGCCGCCGGGGCCATGGACTACATCCGCAAGCCCCCCCGTCGCGCGGAGCTCACGGCCCGCGTCAGTTCGGCGCTGCGGCTCAAGCAGGCCGTGGAAGCCAGAAAGGCCCGGGAGCGCGAGCTCAAGGACGAGAAGGACCGCATGGCCGCCATCCTGGAGTATTCCCACGACGGCGTGGCCGTGGCCGGGCCGGACGGCCGGTTCTCCTTCGTCTCGCCCGGCATGGAGCGCGTCTTCGGCCTGCCGCTCGACGCCTACGCCGAGGTGGACGCCTGGCTCGAGGCGGTCTTTCCCGACGAGGCCGACCGGGACGACTTCCGCGACATCGTGGCCGCGCCCCCGGTCGAGGGCCACGTCTGGCGGCGGCAGTACCCGTTTACGGACAGAAACGGCCAGCGCCGCATCTGCCGGGTCCATTTCTCGGCCATGCCCGGCGGCAGGCTCATCTGCAACATCGAGGACGTGACCCTTTTCGCCAAGCAGAAGGAGGACCTGCTGCGCCGGCAAAGCCGCCACATGAAGGACCTGGAGTCGGCGGCGGAGATCCAGCGCAGCCTGCTGCCCAGTCGGCTCTCCATGTCCGAGCGCCTGCGCTTCGCCTGGGAATTCCTGCCCTGCGAATCCGTGGGCGGCGACATCTTCAACGTCTTTCCCCTGGGCCCGCACCACGTGGGGCTCTATATGCTCGACGTCTCCGGCCACGGCGTGGCCTCGTCCCTGGTCGCGCTTTCGGTCTACAACTTCATGCACTACCAGCGATCGACCCTCATCGACCGCTCCGGCGGCCGCATCGACGTGGTGCCACCCCAGACCGTACTGGCCCGTCTCGACGAGGAATTCCCCTTTGACAAGTTCTCGAAATTCTTCACCATGTTCTACATGACCCTGGACACGCGCACCGGGGAGGCCCGCTACTGCAACGCCGGCCATCCCGCCCCCCTGCGCCTGGCCCCGGACGGGGACGTCGTCCCCCTGCCCTGCCGCGGCACCATCATCGGCCTGTCCGGCTTCGCGCCGTTTTGCGCCGGGGAGATGGCCATGGAGCCCGGGGAAAAGCTCATCGTGACCAGCGATGGCCTGGCCGACACCCAGGCCGCCGACGGCGCGTTCTTCGGCGAGGAGCGCACCCTCGAGGTCATCGGCCGGCTGGCCGGCAGTCCCGTGGACGACATTCTGGCCGGCCTGCGCCGGGCCGCTTCGGAATTTCTCGGCGACACGCCGCCGCGCGACGACGTGAGCCTGCTCGGCATCGAGATCCTGCCCGACAAGTCCCCGGCCGCGGCCTAGCCCGGAGAAGGCCGCTTCCTCCCAACCCTTGCCCCTGGTGCATCCATGTCTTTCGCCGTCTATCACGCCGCCCCGGGCCTGCTGGCCGAGCTGACCGCCGAGCTCGGCGACGCCGTCACCGCCGTGCGCGACCCCCTGGTCACGGCCGACGGGCCGCCGCGCCCGACCGCCTTCGCCGCCAACGTCTGGACCGCGCCGGAATTCCTTCCGGCCGCCTCCATCGGCCAGGCCGCCAAGGCCCTCACGAACATCCAGCGCAACTGGTCCCTCGTGCCCACGGGCCATTTCCGGCGGGCGGCCCTGGTCGCCGAGAAGCTGCCCAAGGTGGCGGCCAAGCCCCTGGTTTTCGGCAGCCGTCTGCCCACCGCACCCCTGGGCGCGTTCACCTTGTGGGAGGAGAACCTGCTGCTCGCCTCGCCCACGACCTCCGAGCCGGTGCCGAGCGGCGTCTACCGCTTCGAGGAGGACAGGCTCGGCCCGCCGAGCCGGGCCTACCTCAAGCTCTGGGAGCTCTTCACGCGCCTTGGCGTCGCTCCCCGGCCCGGGGAGCTGTGCCTGGACATGGGCGGCAGCCCCGGCGGCTGGGCCTTCGTCCTGGCCGGACTCGGGGCACGGGTGTTTTGCATCGACAAGGCTCCCCTGGCCCCGGACGTCGCCGCGAACCCGCTGGTGTCCTGGTGCCAGGGCAGCGCCTTCGGCCTGGACCCGCGCCATGCCGGGGCGGTGGACTGGCTTTTCTCCGACGTGATCTGCTACCCCGACCGGCTCCACGAATGGCTTTCGCGCTGGCTCGAACTGGGCCAGTGCCGCCGCTTCGTGCTTACGGTCAAGCTGCAGGGGGAGACGGACTTCGCGCTGCTGCGGAAATTCCGCGACATCCCCGGCAGCCGGCTGCTGCACCTGAGCCACAACAAGCACGAACTGACCTTCGTGCGCCTGGACGCAGGGGAAACGCCGGTCGACGGCGGGGATTGAGGCCGCAGGGAAAGCGTCTTTCCCACCGTCCTGACTCCGAAGCCCGTCTTCGGCGCGACCATGCCGGCCGCGACCGTCGCAGGAGCGTCGTCGCACGGCGCTGCCGCGCGCCGCCTGGGCGTTGCCCGGCGATTCCCGGCTGCGGGCGGCGCGGGGTCGTTCGGCGGCCTCAGGCCCGGGCCGGGTTTTGCGCCCGTTTGCGCCGCTTGCGGGCAAGCCGCAGCCGCAGTCGGTCGAGGAAGAGGTAGATCACGGGCGTGGTGTAAAGCGTCATGGCCTGACTCACGAGCAGGCCGCCGCAGATGGCGATGCCGAGCGGCCGGCGCAGCTCGCCGCCCGCGCCGTGCCCCAGCGCCAGGGGCAGCGCGCCCAGAAACGCGGCCAGCGTCGTCATCATGATGGGCCGGAAGCGCTTGAGGCAGGCCTCGTGGATGGCCTCGCGCGGGGCCAGCCCCTGCTCGCGCTCGGCGGTCAGGGCGAAATCCACCATCATGATGCCGTTTTTCTTGACGATCCCGATGAGCAGGATGATGCCGATGATGGCGATGATGGTGAGGTCGAGCTTGACGGCCATGAGCGCCGCCACGGCCCCCAGGCCCGCCGAAGGCAGGGTCGAGAGGATGGTCAGCGGATGGATGGTGCTCTCGTAGAGGACGCCGAGCACGATGTAGACCGCGACCAGGGCGGCTAAAAGGAGCAGGGGCTGGGTGCGGGTGGTGCTCTCGTAGGCTTGCGCCGTGCCGGCGAAGGAGCCGCGCACCGAGGACGGCAGGCCGAGCGCCCCGACCGTGGACTCGATGGCCGTGGCCGCCTGGGACAGGGACGCGCCCGGGGCCAGGTTGAACGAGATGGTGGCGGCCGGGAACTGGCCCTGGTGGTTAACGGACAGGGCCGCGTCGCTTTTGCGGATGGTGGCCACGGCGGACAGGGGGATCTGCTTGCCGCCCGAACCGGGCACGTAGATGTCGCGCAGGCCTTCTGGGCCCTGCAGCACGCGCGGCGTGGCCTCGAGCACCACGTGGTACTGGTTCTGGTCGGTGTAGGAGACGCCGACCAGGCTCTGGCCGAAGGCGTTGTACAGGGCGTTGTCCACGGCCTCGGCGGTCACGCCCAGGCGCGAGGCCGTGTCCCGGTCGATGTCGATGGAGGTCATGAGCCCGTTGTCCTGCTGGTCGGCGCTGACGTCGGTGAGGATGGGGAGCTTGCGTAGCGCCGCTTCCGCCTTGGGCGAGACGGTCACCAGGTCGCCGTAGTTGTCCGAGAGCAGCGTGTACTGGTAGAGCGCCTTGCCCGGCCGGCCGCCCAGGCGCAGCTCCTGGGCCGGCATGAGGAAGGCCGGCGCGCCGGGCACGGTGGCAAGCGCCTTGCGCAGCCGGCCGAGGGTCACGCCCATTTCCGGCCGTTCCCTGGAGGGCTTGAGGGTGATGAACATCTGGGCGGTGTTGGTGCCGCCGCCGCCCGGGCCGCCGCCGCCGCCGGTGAAGCCCGTGACCGAGGCCACGTCCGGGTCGGCCCCGATGACTTTGACGATGGCGGCGAGCTTCACCTCCATGGCCTGGAAGGAGATGTCCGGCGCGGCCTGGATGAATCCCATGACCCGGCCGTTGTCCTGCTCCGGGAAAAACCCCTTGGGAATGGCGATGTAGAGCCAGACCGCCCCGGCCAGGGCCCCGGCCGTGGCCGCGAGCATGAGGCGCGGATGGGACAGGGCGGCGCGCAGGCTGCGGTCGTAGCCCGAGAGGAGCGCGGCGTAGGCCCGGCCGGCCAGGCCCGGGCGCGAGCCTTCCGGCCTCCCCACGCCCTTTCGCAGCAGCACGGCGCACATCATGGGCGTGGCCGTCAGCGACAGCAGCAGGGAAATCATGATGGCGATGGACAGCACCATGGCGAATTCCCGGAACAGCCGCCCCACCATGCCGCCCATGAACAGGATCGGGATGAAGACCGCCACGAGCGACACGCTCATGGAAACCACCGTAAAGGACACCTCGCGCGAGCCGACCACGGCCGCCTCGTAGGGCGACATGCCCTGCTCCATGTGCCGGGCCACGTTTTCGAGCACCACGATGGCGTCGTCCACCACGAAGCCCGTGGCGATGGTCAGCGCCATGAGCGACAGGTTGTCCAGGGAATAGTCCAGCAGGTACATGACCGCGAAGGTGCCGACCAGGGAGGCCACCGTGGCCACGCCCGGGATGACGGTGGCCCGCAGGCTGCCCAGGAACACGAAAACCACCAGGATGACCAGCAGGCACGACAGGATGAGCGTGCGCTCCACGTCGACCAGGGAGGCCCGGATGGGCGGGCTGCGGTCCATCTCCACGCTCACGCCCACGTCGGCCGGCAAGGCGGCGGCGAGCTGGGGGATGAGATCCTTCACGTTGTCCACGGTCTCGATGATGTTGGCCCCGGGCTGGCGGAAGACGATGACCATCACCGCCGGCTTGCCGTTGACCAGCCCAGCCGTGCGCGTGTCCTCCACCGACGGGGTCACCGTGGCCACGTCGGTCAGATGTACGGCCGAGCCGTTCTTGTAGGACAGGATAAGGGGCTGGTACTCCCAGGCCTCGTGCAACTGGTCGTTGGTCTCCACCTCGAAGGAGCGGTCCCCGGCCTCGAGGCGTCCCTTGGGCCGGACGACCGTGGTCGCGGTCAGCATGTTCTTGACGTCGTCGAGGCTTTGGCCCTTGGCGGCCAGGGCGGCCGGGTCGGCGTTGACGCGCACGGCCGGCAGCGCGCCGCCGCCCACGAACACCTGCCCCACGCCCTCGACCTGGGAGAGCTTCTGCTGGAGCACGGTGGAGGCCACGTCGTACATCTTGGCCCGGGACACCGTTTCCGAGGTGAGCGCCAGGACCATGATGGGCGCGTCGGCCGGGTTGATCTTCCGGTAGGTGGGGTTCTGGCGCAGGGTCGGCGGCAGGAAGCCCCGGGCGGCGTTTATGGCCGACTGGACGTCGCGGGCCGCGCCGTTGATGTCGCGGTCGAGGTCGAACTGGAGGTTGATGCGCGTCGAGCCCCGGTTGCTCTGGGAGGTCATCTCCGAGATGCCGGCGATGCGGGCGAACTGGCGTTCCAGGGGCGCGGCCACGGAGGTGGCCATGGTCTGGGGCTCGGCCCCGGGCAGCTGGGCCTGGACCGAGATGGTGGGAAAATCCACCTGCGGCAGGGCCGCCGCCGGCAGGAGCCGGAAGGCGATGGCCCCGGCCAGCACCAGGGCCAGGGTCAGAAGCGCCGTGCCCACGGGGCGGCGGATGCAGATTTCCGGCAGGCTGGCCATGGGCTAGGCTCCGGCCGCTTCGTCGCCGCCCCGGCGGCCCCGGGCCAGGCGCTCGAAGAAGAGGTAGATCACCGGCGTGGTGTAGAGCGTGAGCACCTGGCTGACGATGAGCCCGCCCACGATGACGATGCCGAGCGGCCGGCGCAGCTCCGAGCCCACGCCCGTGCCGAGCGCCAGGGGCAGCGCGCCCAGAAGCGCGGCGAAGGTGGTCATCATGATGGGCCGGAAACGCAGCAGGCAGGCTTCGTAGATGGCGTCCCGCGGGGCCTTGCCCTCCTCGCGCTCGGCGGACAGGGCGAAGTCCACCATCATGATGCCGTTTTTCTTCACGATGCCGATAAGGAGAATGATGCCGATGACGGCCATGACGCCCAGGTCCTCGTGGAAAAGGAGCAACGCCCACAGGCCGCCGATGCCGGCCGAAGGCAGGGTGGACAGGATCGTCACCGGGTGGATGAAGCTCTCGTACATGACGCCGAGCACGATGTAGACCGTGACCAGGGCGGCCAGGATCAGCAGGGGCTCGTTTTTGAGCGAATCCATGAAGGCCCGGGCCGCGCCCTGGAAGCCGCCGACGATGCTCGCCGGCAGGCCGAGGCCGGCGGCCACGGATTCCACGGCGGCCACGGCGTCGCCCAGCGAATGGCCCGGGGCGGCGTCGAAGGAGACCACCGCCGCGGGGAACTGGCCCTGGCGGTTGATGACCAGCGGCCCCACGTCCTCGGTGACCGAGGCCACGGCCGAAAGGGGCACCTGCGCCCCGCCCGAGCCCGGCAGGCGGATGCGGGAAAGGGCCTGGGCCCCGTCGGCCATCTCCGGCAAAAGCCCGAGCACCACGCGGTACTGGCTGAGCTCCGTGAACATGGTCGAAACCTGGCGCTGGCCGAAGGCGTCGTAGAGGGTGTTATCGATGTCGGACGGGGTGAGGCCGTAGCGGGCGGCGGCCACCCGGTCGATGTTGACGTTGAGGCGAAGGCCGCCCGGAGCCAGGTTGTCGCCCACGTTTCGCACCTCGGGCCGCTTGGCCAGGGCCTCGACGAAGCGCGGGGTCCAGTGGGCCAGCTCGGCCGAGCTGGGGGTGCTCAGGGCGTACTGGTACTGGGCCCGGCCGGCCCGGGCGTCCACGGTCAGGTCCTGCACGGGCTGGAGCGTCACGGCGATGCCGGCCACGCCCCGGGCCTGCTCCTCCAGCCGCCGGGCCACGGCCGCGGCGTCGGCGTCGCGCTTGTCCTTGGGCGCAAGCTCCAGGGACAGCCGCCCGACGTTGAGGCTCGGATTGGTCCCGTCCACGCCGATGTAGGAAGAGACCGAGGCCACGGCCGGGTCCTTGGACAGGACGTCGGCCAGCTCCTGCTGGCGCTCGCCCATGGCGGCGAAGGAGACCGTGGGCGGGGCCTGGGTCACGCCCGAGAGTAGCCCCGTGTCCTGGACCGGGAAGAAGCCCTTGGGCACGTAGGCGTAGAGGAGCACCGTGGCCGCCACCGTGCCCAGGGCCACGAGCAGGGTCAGGCCCTGGTGGCGCAGCACCACGGTGAGGGAGCGGCCGTAGCCGGCGATGGCCTTGTCGAAAAGCCCCTGGGTGACGCGGAAAAACCAGCTCCTCCCGGCGAGGCCGGCATGGCCGAGCATGCGGGCGCACATCATGGGGGTGAGCGTGAGCGACACCCCGGCCGAAAGCAGGATGGCCACGCCGAGCGTCACGGCGAACTCCCGGAAAAGCCGGCCCACGATGTCGCCCATGAAGAGCAGCGGAATGAGCACCGCCACCAGGGACACGGTCAGCGACAGAATGGTGAAGCCGATCTGCCCCGCGCCGGCCAGGGCGGCCTGAAGCGGCGTGGCCCCGTCCTCCACGTGGCGGGCCACGTTCTCGATCATGACGATGGCGTCGTCCACCACGAAACCCGTGGAGATGGTCAGCGCCATGAGCGTCAGGTTGTTGAGGCCGTAGCCGAGGAGGTACATGACGCCGAAGGTGCCGACAAGCGACAGGGGCACGGCCACGGCCGGAATCAGCGTGGCCCGGGCGTCGCGCAGGAAGACGAAGATGACGCCGACGACCAGGACCACGGCCAGGGCCAGCTCGACCTGCACGTCGTCGATGGAGGCGCGGATGGTGATGGTGCGGTCGGCCAGCACCGACAGGTTGACCGCCGCCGGCAGCGAGGCGCGAAGGCTCGGCAGGATGGCCTTGACCCGGTCCACCACGGCGATGACGTTGGCCCCGGGCTGGCGCTGGATGTTGAGCACGATGGCCGGCTTGCCGTCCACCCAGGCGGCCTGGCGCACGTCCTCGGCCCCGTCGGTGACGGTCGCCACGTCGGACAGACGCACCGGGCGGTCGCTTTTGTAGGCCACGATGAGCGGGCGGTATTCGGCGCTGGTGAGAAGCTGGTCGTTGGCCCCGAGGATGGAGGACTGGCGCGGGCCGTCGAAGCCGCCCTTGGCCTGGTTGACGTTGGCCGCGGCCACGGCGGCGCGCACCTCCTCCAGGGTGATGCCGTAGGCGGCGAGCGCCGTGGGGTTGGCGTCGATGCGCACGGCCGGCCGCTGCCCGCCCGACACGCTGACCAGGCCCACGCCCGAGAGCTGGGAGATCTTCTGGGCCAGGCGCGTGTCGGCCAGGTCCTGGACCTCGGTCAGGGGCATGGACTCGGAAGTGAGCGCCAGCGACAGGATGGCCGCGTCGGCCGGGTTGACCTTGCTGTAGACCGGGGGCGTGGGCAGGTCGTCGGGGAGCAGGCTGAAGGCGGTGTTGATGGAGGCCTGCACCTCCTGCTCGGCCACGTCCAGGGACAGGCTCAGGGCGAATTGCAGGGTGATGACCGAAGCGCCCGACGAGCTGACGGAGGTCATTTGCGTGAGCCCCGGCATCTGGCCGAACTGGCGCTCCAGGGGCGCGGTCACGGCCGAGGCCATGACGTCCGGGCTGGCCCCGGGATAGAAGGTGCGCACCTGGATGGTGGGATAATCCACCTGCGGCAGGGCGGAGACGGGCAACTGGAAATAGGCGATGGCCCCGGCCAGGATGACCGCCGCCATGACCAGGGTGGTGGCCACGGGGCGCAGAATGAACGGGCGCGACAGGTTCATGGCTTACTGCTTGGCCGCGGCGGCGGCCCCTTGCCGGATGGAGACCTTGGAGCCGTCGCGCAGCCGGTCCGCACCCTCGACGACCACGGTTTCGCCCTGGGCCAGGCCCGAATCCACCACCACGTCGGTGCCCACGGCCAGGCCCGTGGTCACGGGCCGCATGGCGACCGCGTCTTCCTTGCCGACCACGAACACGTAGGACCCCTTGGGCCCGCGCATGACGGCGGCGGCCGGGATGAGCACCACGTCCTGGCGGTTTTCCAGCAGAAGCTCGGCGTTGACGAACTGGTTGGGGAAAAGCATCTCGTCCTTGTTCTCGAACAGGGCCCGCAGCTTGATGGTGCCCGTGGCCGTGTCGATCTGGTTGTCGGTGGTGGCGAGGCTCCCCTGGGCCAGCTTTTCGGTCATGGTACGGTCGTAGGCGGTGACGGCGAGCTTCTCGCCGGCCAGCAGCCGCCGGCGCACCTTGGGCAGCTGGTCCTCGGGCAGGGTGAAGACCACGCTCATGGGCGACATTTGGGTGATGACGCAAAGCCCGGTCTCGTCCGTGGTCTTGACCATGTTGCCCGGATCGAGCTTGCGCAGGCCCACCCGGCCGGACACCGGGGCGGTGATGCGGCTGTATTCGATCTGGAGCCTGGCGTTGTCGATCTGGGCCTTGTCCGAGCGCACCGCGCCCTCGTACTGGCGCACGAGCGACGCCTGCGTGTCCTTGGTCTGGCCGGCCAGCATGTCCTTCTTGACCAGGCTGTCGTAGCGCACGAGGTCCGCCCGGGCGTTTTCCAGCAGGGCCGTGTCCTTGGCCAGCTGGCCCTGGTACTGGTCGAGCTGGGCCTGGAAGGGGCGGGGATCGATCTGGGCCAGCAGCTCTCCTTCCTTGACGTACTGGCCTTCCTTGAAGCGCACCTCGGTCAGTTCGCCGTCCACGCGGCTCTTGACCGTGACGGTCTTGAGCGGCGTGACCGTGCCGATGCCCGTCAGGGTGACCGGGGCCGCGCCGAGCCTGGCCTGGGTCACGGACACGGACACGGCCATGGGCGCGCCGCCGGGCGGCCCCTTGGGCTGGGCCCGACCGTCGCGGCCGACGAGCACCCACAGGCCGACGCCCGACGCGAGAAGAACGAGGATGAGGGCGGCCCTGCGGAAAGCGCCGCGTCCGGGCGATGCGTCCTTGGTGAGCGACATGAAGGACTTCCTTGTCATGGTTGGCGTTGCCTTGAAAAACGAATGCCGGAAACGGCGTCGCGTACCCACGTCGTATCCGGCGGGCGCGAAGTTACATCAGCGCGCCTGCGCCTGCCAGTCCCCGCCGGGGGATATTTCCAAACCGTCAGCCGCCGGCGCGGCCAGGCGCGCCGCGATGATCCTGGTCAGGCCGGACTTGCGCAAGCCGTCGCGCCGCCCGGCCAGGTAGCGGGCCGAAAGCTCGTCCCCGGTCCAATCCTGCACCACGCCGAATCCCAGGTCGGCCAGGCGCGCCGCCATCTCCCCGGGCACAAACGACGACAGCCACGGTTCGCCCTTGGCCGCCGCCCGGTCCGCGACCGCCTCCCGGGCCCGGCGCTCGCCGGCGGAGAGCAGCGCCGGCGCGACGGAATAGTCGTAGACGATCTCCGTGCCCGGGGCCATGGCGGCCACGGCTTCGAGCACGGCCCCGACCGCCGCCTCGGGCAGGTGCATGGTCACGCCGAGCCAGGAGAAAAAGGCCGGCGCGGCGGGATCGAACCCGGCCGCGGCGTTGCGGATGACGGCCTCTCGCCCCGGGCCGACCATGGCCAGGGCCAGCCGGTCGACGAACACGGGAGAGTCGTCCAGAAGCTGATGGGCCGCGCGCAGGGTGGCCACGCCAAGGGCCGTGCCCGTGGGCAGGGCCGCCCCGTCGGCGGAGACGGCGGCGGACGAGGCGGCGGCCACGGCCGCGTCGAGCCAGGCCCGGACGCGTGGGGAAAAGCCCAGGGCCGCGAGCACGCCCTCCTCCCGGGCGACCATGGCGCGCAGCTTCGCCAGGAGCGCCGGATCGCCGCCGGCGGCCTGCCTCGCCATGGCCAGGGCGGCCCGGGCGAGGTCCCGGCCTTGCGGCGCGTCCGGGGGAATCCCGGCCTCCAGGGCGGCGGCGATCCGGCCGGTCAGCTCACGCCAGCCTCGGCGTCCCGGGCCGCCGCGCAAAAGCGCCAGTTCGGCTTCCGAAAAATATCCGCGCAACAAATGCATCATGCCAAGCACGTCCAGCCAGTCGCCCATGTCCGTGGCCACGTTTCGCTCCATGCGCGATAGCATGCCCTTAATACGTTCGGACAGGGCCTTTGCCCCCGCGATTTTTTCTTCGAGGGCCACGATCTGTCGGGAGAGGATGCCGGGCAAAGCCTCCTGTCCCGTCTCCAGGGCCCGCCGGATCTCGGCCAGGGAGCAACCGAAGGACTTGAGCGTCAAAATGGCGTGCAGCCGCATGACGTCGGCCTGGCCGTAGAGGCGGTAGCCCACGGCCGAGCGCTGCGACGGCCGCAGCAGTCCCAGGGAATCGTAGTGCCGCAGGGCGCGCACGGACAAGCCGGCACGCCGGGCGAGATCGCCGATGCGCAGTGCCATGGCTCACCTCCCGGGACCATCCTAAACCCTGACGCTGCGTCAGGCTCAAGCAGAATAATCACGGCTGCGCCCCAAGACAAATTTGTCGTGGATTCCCTGCGAAATCGTCAGGCCGGACGGACGGCCAGAGGTGCGATGAAGACGCCGTGGCGGGGCGCACGAGGGGAAACAGCGGGCATGGGGCGGGAAAGGAAGACGCACAGGCGTGGCCGGGGCGTCGCGCCCCGCCAGGGGCCGGAAGGGGACGGCCCCTTCCGGAACAGGCCTTTCGGCTTCAGATGGCCCCGCTGAAGCGGGCGAAGCTCATGCATTCGAACCGGTTGGAAAAGGGACAGGGCTCCTTGGCAAACCACTTTCTTTTCGGGCACCAATAGGCGTTCTTGAAGGGTTCGTTGCACCCGGAGGACGTGGCGGCCTTGCGGGTGAACGATCCGATGCGCATCCTTCCGTCCGAGTGGCTCATGCGGATAACGGCCATGGTCGTCACCTCCGTTTCCTGCCATCCTTGCATAAGGCGGGCCAACACCCCGGGGACGCTTTTTGCCAACAGGTTGCCATGCCAACGTTTTCTCCGCGCCTTCCCCGCCGCCGGACCGTCCTCCCCCGCCCCTGGCGCGAAACACGGTTTTGATCTATCACCCAGCCCATGCCACGCGCCGGCCGGATCCCCCGGCGGGCAAAGGAGGACGCCTTGGGACTTTTGGCAGCCAGCGGCGGATTCACCCGGTACAGGATCGTGGGAGAGGTCAAGAAGGACATCCTGCGCGAAGCCCCGGACCGCCTGAAAAAATACGCCTTCAACGACATCGACGCCACGGCCGACGAACGCTCCTTCGGCTGGGTGGCCTTCGAGGACTACCTGGACACCGAATGGCGCGGCGCGCCCCCGGAAAAAGGCCACTACATGGCCTTCTCCCTGCGCCTGGACACCCGGCGCGTCTCGCCGGCGGTGCTCAAAAAGCACATGCGCCTGGCCATCGACCAGGAGAAGGAGCACAACCTGGCCTCGGGCAAGAACTTCGTGTCCAAGGAGCGCAAGAAGGAGATCGCCGAACGGATCAAGCTCTCGCTCATGGCCCGCGCCCTGCCCATCCCGGCCGTGTTCGAAGCGGTCTGGAACACCCTGGACCAGGTCGTCTGGCTGTGCTCCACCAACAGCAAGGTGCAGACCCTGTTCGAGGACCTCTTCACCATGACGTTCGAAATGCACCTGGAGCCCCAGACCCCGGCCTTTCTGGCCGAACGCCTCCTCGGCGTCGAACGCGCCCTGGCCCTGGAACACCTCGAACCCAGCCATTTCGCCGGGTAAATTTGAGGATGAATGCCTCCGGCGGCCAGGAGGGGGTGACCCCCTCCTGGACCTCCCCACCTGGGGGCGAGCACTGTAACAACGCGACGACGCCGGGAAGGTGTGCGATGGACATCAATATGGCGGAAGCCAAGAATCCGGTGCTGGGGCAGGATTTCCTGACCTGGCTCTGGTTTAAAAGCGAAAAAAGCGGCTGGCTCTTCAAGCTGCCCGACGGCTCCGAGGTCAACGTGTACCTGGAGCAGAAGATCTCGGTGCGCGGCGGCGAGGGCGAGGACGCTGAGACGGCCACGGTCTCCGGGCCCCATGCCCAGTTCGCCGAGGCGCGCCTGGGGCTCAAAAGCGGCAAGCGCGTGGACCGGGCGCTCATCCGCTTCGAACAGGACGGCGAGACCTGGACCGTCACGGTCAAGGCCGACGACTTCACCCTCAACTCCCTGCGCACGCCCAAGATGGAGACGCGAAGCGAAGAGGGCGACGACCCGGACGCCAAGGTCCTGGAAAAGCTCTATCTGGTGGAGAAGTGCTCGGGCTTTTTCGACGCCCTCTACGCCCAGTTCCTGGCCGTGCGCCTGAGCCAGGGCTGGAACGGCGAGCTTTCGGACTTCGCCGAATGGCTGCGCGAGGGCGTCTAGCCGGCTATTTCGAGGTCATTTTGCACACCCCGGTCCACTCCCCGGACGGGGGATCGGCGATCAGGCGGCGGCAGCGTTCCACGTAGGACGCCGCCGCCGCGTCGTTTGGGGCCAGGGCGGAAAATCCTTCCCGCGCCGCCGGGAAGTCGCCGGCGATGAACGCTTCCAGGGCGGCGGCGAAGGCATCGAGCGCCTCCCTGCCCTCCTCGGCCGCCCGGGGCCAGAGCGGCTCGCAGACCGTGACCGCCTCGGCCCGGCCCACCACCTCCACCAGGGCGATGCGCCGCGCCGCGAAAGCTTCTCCCGCCGCCTCCCGCGTCGCCGCCGACATCATGGTATAGGTGCCGAACTGCTTGTTGACGCCCTCCAGGCGCGAAGCCAGGTTCACGGCGTCGCCGAGCATGGTGTAGTCGAAGCGCGAATCCGAGCCCATGTTGCCGACCACGGCCTGGCCGGTGTTGAGCCCCACGCGCATGAAAAGGTCGTGGCCGGACAGCTCCCGGAAGTCCGGGCGCAGCTCGGCCAGCCGGTCCTGGCAGCGAAGCGCGGCGCGCACGGCCCTTGCGGCGTGGTCGGGCTGGTCAAGCGGCGCGTTCCAGAAGGCGATGATGGCGTCGCCCTCGTACTTGTCCACCGTGCCGCCCTCCTCCAGGATGATGTCGGTCATGGCCGTGAGGTATTTATTCAGCAGCGCCGTCAGCGCCTGGGGCGAGAGGCCCTCGGAGATGGTGGTGAAGCCCTGGAGATCGGAAAAGAAGATGGTCAGCTCGCGCAGCTCGCCGCCAAGGGCCATGCGCTCGGGATGGGCGATGAGCGCCTCGATGACGTCCGGGCTCAAGTACTGCTTGAAAGCCGACTTGATAAAGCGCTTCTGCCGGCCCTCGGTGGCGTAGCTCGCCACGACCGCGACGACCAGCGCGGCGGCCACGGCCGCCTCGGGCAAAGCCAGGGGCAGCCACCAGCCCAGGGCGTAGCCGCCCAGGGCCAGGGCCAGGGGCAAGGGCGCGAACACGACGATGGCGGCGGTCATGGCCGCCGCGCCGCTGGAAAGCGACACCAGAGCGGCCCCGGCCACGGCCAGCGCCCCCGCCAGCCACCAGCCCGCCCAGTGGGGCACGACCCGCAGAAAATCCCCGGTCAGCATGCTCTGCAAGGCCTGGGCGTGGATCTCCACCCCGGAGGTCACCCCGGCCACGGGCGAGGGCCGCAGGTCGAGCAGGCCCGGCGCGGAAAAGCCGAACAGCACGTAGCGGCCCCGAAGCGTGGCCGGGTCGATGACCGGTTCGCCGCCCTCGCGAAGCGCCAGCTCGCTCTGGATCACCGCCGCCGCCGACAGCGCCGGAAAATCGGAGGATTTGCGCCAGCGCGGGATGCAGCGCCCGGCGTCGTCCAGGGGTACGGTCACCGGCCCCAGGCTCAGGGACTGCCCGGCGATGGAGGCGGCCATGCCCGGTTCGGCCAGCATCCTGGCCGCCAGGGACAGGGACGGCACGGCCTTGCCGTCGAAAACCCCGAAAAGCCCCACCTTGCGGTACACGCCGTCGAACTCCGGCTCCTGGCTGACGTTGCCGAGAATCCTGGCCCCGGCCGCCACCTCAGGCACGGGAAAGGCCGCCTTGGGAAAGACCGGGGCCTCGGCCGGGTCCACGCCGGCCAGCCACGACTCCAGTCCCTTGAGAGGAAGCGTGTCCGCCGGCACGTCCCCGGGCCAGCTCCCCGACTGGCCGGATTCCCGGCCCAGGAACACCGGCAGGGCGAAATTCCCCAGCCGCTTCCCGGCCTCGGCCAGGGCGGCGTCGTCGGCCACGCCGTAGGTGGAGGGCTCGGTGTAGAGCACGTCGAAGGCCACGGCCTTGGCCCCGGCCCGGCGGCAGAAATCCAGGATCACGCCGTAGACCTCGCGCGGCCAGGGCCAGGACAGGCCGTTTTCCCTGGCCCCCCAGTCGAGGCTCCCCTGGTCGAGGAGGATCAGCCGCACCGCGTCCGAAGGCGGCCCCTCGGGAGCCATGAGCCGGGCCCGCCAGTCGAAGGTCCGGGCCTCGAAGGAAATGACGATGCCGGTCAGCGACAACAGCCAGGCCACGACCAGCCCGGCCAACCCGGCCGCCAGGCCGTACAGAAGCCGTTTGCGGAGGACGCCTCCGGCGGCCAGGAGGGGCGCCGCCCCTCCTGGCCCTCCCTGCCGGGGGGGATCATCCCCCCCGGGCCCCCTGTACGGGGTGATGGAGTGCTTTTGCATGGATTTTCCTTGGCTCGCAGAGCGACGGCTGTGGGCGCGCGACGCCTCCGGCCTTGCCGGAG
>NZ_JARKOZ010000038.1 GCF_029978005.1 Solidesulfovibrio sp.
CACTTCATATGTTTCCCCGGGAGGGAGAAGAGGAATCGGGGGGGAGGAAACCCCTTTTTGCAAAAAGGGGTTTCCTCCCCCCCGATTCCTCTTCTCCCTCCCGGGGAAACATATGAAGTGCAAACGATGCGGCGAGTTGGCGGCGGTGAAGCTGCCGAGCCACCATGCGGGGTTCTGCCCCGGGTGTTTCGAGCTTTTTTTCAGGAAGCAGGTGGAGACGGCCGTGCGGCGTCACGCCATGATCGCCCCGGGCGAGAAGGTGCTGGTGGCGGTTTCCGGCGGCAAGGACTCCCTGGCGCTCATGCGGGTGCTGTCGGACCTGGGCCATGACGTGACGGGGCTGCACGTGCATCTGGGCATTCCGGACTCCTCGGACCCGGTCTGCGCGCGCACCGAGGCCTATTGCCGGGAAAACGGCTTTGCGCTGCACGTGCTGCGTACCGGGGACGTGGGCCTGGCCATCCCCAAGGTCAAGGCGGCGGTGCACCGGCCCATCTGCGCCGTGTGCGGCAAGATCAAACGGCATTACTTCAACCGGTTCGCCTATGAGAACGGCTTTGCCGCCCTGGCCACCGGGCACAACCTCGACGACGAGGTGGCTCGTCTTTTCGCCAACGTGCTGCGCTGGGACGCGACCTATCTCGGCAGCCAGGGGCCGACGCTGCCGAGCGAGGGGCGCTTCGTGCGCAAGATCAAGCCGCTTTACCGGTTGACGGAGTTCGAGACGGCGGCCTACTGCTTTTTGAAGGGCATCGACCACTGGAAGGCGGCCTGCCCCTACTCCGGAGGGGCCAGCTTCACCGGCCACAAGAAGCTCTTCGCCGACCTGGAGCACGCCAGTCCCGGCCAGAAGATCGCCTTCTACGAGGCGTTTCTGGCCAAGGGCAGGGAGCATTTCGCCGAGACCAACCGCGAAGGCAGGCAACAGCTCACGCCCTGCGCGAGCTGTGGCTACCCGTCCTCGGGCGAGCTGTGCGGCGTGTGCCGCATCCGCGCCCTGGTCGCGAAGTAGCCCCGCCGCAACGCGCCCGACGGCCAGGTGCGACGTATGGACACCCCCACGACCATTTTGCTCCTGGCCGTCGGCTCCTTCGTCATCTGCGCCCTGCTGCTCGTTTTCCAGCGCCACAAGGATGCGGCCCAGCGCATCCCGTTCCTGGCCCCGGCCAAGTTCCTCCAGGGCGCGGGCTCCCTGGTCCTGTACCTGCGCGGTCCCTTTCCGGACGTCCTGACGGTCGCGCTCGGCAACACCCCCCTGCTCCTCGGCTGCGTCTGCGAATTCTGGGCCGCGGCGCACCTGGCCGACCGGCCCGTTTCCCGGCGCGCCCAGTTGGCCATGACGGCCTGCATCGTCGTCGCCTGCCTGGCTGTCTGCGCCCTGCCCCCGGTCTTGCGGCCCGTGATCCTTTTCACCGGCCATGCCGGCCTGTATCTGCTGCCGGCCTGGGTTCTGCTCAGGGACAACGAGACCGGCTCGCTCCTGCGCCGGACGCTCGGCGTCAGCTACGCGCTCCTTGGCGGCCTTTTTCTCCTCTACAGCCTTTCCAGGGGCTTCGGCGACGGCGGAGAGCCTGTCCTTTTGGGACTTCCCCTCGAGATGCTGCCCGGGACCGGGGCTTACGCCATGATGCTCGTCGGCGCCTGCAGCATGCTGCTCCTGGCCAAGGAACGGGACGACGACGCCTTGGAAAGGACCCGGCAGTCCCTGAGCCGCACCGAGGCGCAGTACCGGCAGATCGTGGACACGGCCCTGGAAGGCATCCTCTCCCTGGACGCCGAGGACCGCGTCACCTACGTGAACGCGCGCATGGCGGCGCTGCTCGGCTTCGCGCCGGAGGAACTGCTTGGCAAAAGGATCGACGCGTTCATCGCGCCGGAGCACCTGCCGGCCCACGCCGCCCACATGGCCGTGCGGCGCAAGGGCGGCGACGCGGTCTACGAGATCTGCGGGGTGCGCCGGGACGGCGAGAAGCTCTGGGGGCTCGTCTCGTCCAAGTCCGTCATGGGAGCCGACGGGACCTACCAGGGCGCGTTCGTCATGTTCACGGACATCACGACGCGAAAGACCATGGAAGCGGCCCTCGAGCAGTCCAACCGCTCCCTGGCCGTCCTGACCAGGACCGACGGGCTCACGGGCATCGCCAACAGGCGGCATTTCGACGCCGCCCTGACCCTGGCCTGCGCCCGTCACGACTGCCAGGGCGCGCCGCTGTCGCTGATCATGCTCGACATCGACCACTTCAAGGCCTTCAACGACCTCTACGGCCACGTGGAAGGGGACGCCTGCCTGCGGCGCGTGGGCGAAACCCTCACCAAGACGGTCGTCGGCCGGGGCTGCCTGGTCGCCCGCTACGGAGGGGAGGAATTCGCCTGCGTCCTGCCCCGGACGGACCTGGCCGCTGCCCGGCAGGCGGCGCAACGCATCCGCCTGGCCGTGCGCGCCCTGGCCATCCCCCACGCCGGCTCGGCCGCCGGCGACCGCGTCACGGCCAGCCTCGGGGTCGTGACCTGGGCCGGGACCGCCCCGGCCAGCCCCAGGGATCTGGTGGCCAGGGCCGACGCCCTGCTCTACCGGGCCAAGTCCTCGGGTCGGGACTGCGTCGTGTGCCTGGAGATCGGCGAAACGGCCGCCCCGGCCCGGACCGACCGCGAAACGGCGGATTGAGAACGGACCGGCCGATCAGCCGGCCAGGGTCTCGCCCAGGGCGCGCAGGTAGCCTTCGAGCATGGCCGGGGTGATGTCGCCCATGTGGCCGATGCGAAAGATCGGCCGCTTGCCCTCGGCCTCGAAGTCCTCGTTGAGCTTGGCGTAGCCCGGGTCGAACAGGTAGCCGCGAGCGCGCATGGCCTCTTTGACCGCCTTGAGGTCGGCGAAGGTCATGCCCTCGGGCACCACCACCGTGGTCACGGTGGGCGAGCGGTATCCCTCCTCGGCGAAGGGCGCGTAACCGGGCAGCGCCTTCACGAAGGCCAGGGCCTGGTCGCGCATGGCCGCGTGGCGGGCGAACCGGGCCTCGACGCCCTCTTCCTTGACGATATATTCCAGTTGCAGCCACATCTGGTTGCCAAGGGCCACGTTGGGCGTGGACTGGGTCTGGAATTTGGCCGCCCGGCCCAGGTGGGCCAGGATGTCGGAGGCGTGGCCCCGGGCCGTGACGTGGCGCGCCTTGTCCACGGCCGCCGGGCTCACGAAGCCGATGCCGAAGCCGGCGTTGAGGCCCAGGGACTTCTGCGTCGCGGTGCAGTACATGTCGCAGCCGGAGCCGGCGATGCCGCTTGGCGCGCCGCCGAAGATGCTCACCCCGTCGACCACGGCCAGGGCCCCCCGGGCCTTGGCCGCGCGGCAAAGCGCCACGACGTCGCTGGTCACGCCCGTGGAGGTCTCGTTGTGGGTGACGGCGACCACGGCGGGCCTGTGGGCGTCCATGGCCGCTTCCAGGGCGGCCACGGTGGCCGTCCTGCCCGGCTCCACGGCGAGCATCGCGGCCTTCTTGCCGTTTTCGAGCGAAATCTTGTGCCACAGGTCGCCGAACGCGCCCATGGACACGTGCAGCACCGTCTCGCCGTCGGCCACCAGGGAGCGCACGGCCGCTTCCATGGCCGTGGAGCCCGAGCCCAGGAAGAGGATGGTCCGGTAGTCCTCGGGCAAGGCGGCGATGGTCGCCAGGTCGGCGAAGATGGGGCCGAACCGCTTGGCGTTCTCGCTGTCGCGGTGGCCGTATTCGGGCCAGGCCCCGGCGGCGCGCACCTCGGGGCGGACGTAGGTCGGGCCGGTGATGAAAAGGGTGTGTTCGGGAAACGGCGCGTCGGACATGCATGCTTCTCCGTGTTGCGGTGAGGCGCGGACAGTACGGCAAAAGCGTCGCCCGGGCAATCGCGGCCCCTGAGCCGGTGCGGCCGGGCACGGAAGGTGCAACGTTGCGCCGGGGCGGCAATTTCGCCCCAGGGAGGCCCGCGCCATGCCACGCCTGCTGATCGCGCTCATTGCCCTGCTCTTGGCCGCCTGCGCGCCGATAGCCAACGGGGAGCTCGAGCGCATCCTCGACCGGGAGAGCAACGACCGCCTGACGCAGATCTACGGGCGGCAGGATTTTCGCACCATGCGGCAAAAAACGCCGTCGTTCCTGCTGCCGTAGCCGGGTCGCCGGCCAGCTCTCCCGTGCGTCTCCCGGACGCGCCTCACCGCAAACGCGAACGCGCCGGCCGGGCTTTCGCCCTGTCGTCGTCCGGCCGGGCCGGGAGGGGCACTGGTGGCGTGGGAGACGGGCCGGGCGTGGCGGTTGCGCCCGGCGTCCGACAGTCTGTGCGTTGCGTAAGCGCGCGGCGGCCACCCCGGACGGCAGGCGCGACGCGCCGCTTGCATCCGGGGAAGCACGGGGGGACGGCCGGGGCTAGCCGGTCTTTTCGTCCGGAGACGGGGCGGCCTGGTCGCCCGCCGGGGCGGCCTCGTCCCCGGTATCGGGTTCGGCCTCGGGCTTGGACTCGGGATAGACGATCTGTCCGGTGGCCTCGTCGTAGTACGGGCCTTCCGGAGCCTCGACGCGATCGGAGCGGCGCTGCTTTTTTTCTTCCTTCTTCTGTTTCTTGGCCAGTTCCTTGGACCGCTTGGCGAATGTATAGGCGTTTTTGGCCACTGCTCCTCCTGCGCTGGGGTTTCGGGCGAAGGCGCGCCCGCGACGTCGGCAACGCCGACTCGTATCGAGCATAGCCCAAACCGGGTCCGGGGAAAAGGAGAAATGCTTCCGAGGCGCGGCCCGGCGGACGGGCGCGCCATCTTGCCCGCCGCGCGCCCGGGCGCTATAGGCTCCCGATGCACGAGCCCGAAATCATCCTCATCCGCGTCTCCGGCCAGGACAAGCCCGGCCTCACCGCCGCCGTCACCGCCGAACTGGCCCGCCACAAGGCCGAAGTGCTGGACGTCGCCCAGTCCGTCATCCACGACACCCTGTCGCTCGGCATCCTGGTCAAGGCGCCGAGCGGCGGCGAAGCCACGCCGTTTCTCAAGGACCTGCTCTTTTGCGGCCACAAGCTCGGCGTGCACCTGACCTTCACCCCGGTGGACGCGGCCAGCTACGAGGCCTGGGTGGAGGGCCAGGGCAAGGACCGGCGCATCGTGACCCTGCTCGCCCGCCGCCTGACCGCCGAGCACATCGCCGCCGTCTCCGGGGTCATCGCCGCCAACGGGCTCAATATCGACGTCATCACGCGCCTGTCCGGCCGTGCCTCCCTGGAGGCCGCCGCCGCGCCGCGCATGGCCTGCGTGGAATTCTCCGTGCGCGGCACGCCGGACGACCTCACGGCGCTCAAAAGCGAATTCCTGGCCATCTCCGCCGACCTCGGCGTGGACATCGCCATCCAGGAGGACAACGCCTTCCGACGCAACCGCCGGCTGGTGGCCTTCGACATGGACTCCACGCTCATCGCCGCCGAGGTCATCGACGAGTTGGCCAAGGCCGCGGGCGTGGGCGAGGCCGTGGCCGCCATCACCGAGTCGGCCATGCGCGGCGAGATCGACTTCAAGGAGAGCCTGCGCCGCCGGCTGCGCCAGTTGCGGGGCCTGCCCGCGGAGGTCCTCGAGACCGTGGCCGGGCGCATCCCCCTCAACGACGGAGCGGAGCGGCTCATCACGAACCTGAAACGCTTCGGCTACAAGATCGCCATCATCTCCGGCGGCTTCACCTATTTCGGCAACCGGCTCAAGGAACGCCTGGGCATCGACTACGTCTTCGCCAACGAACTGGAGATCCGCGACGGCAGGCTCACGGGCGAGGTGGTGGGCGACATCGTGGACGCGGCGCGCAAGGCCGACATCCTGCGCATGCTGGCCGAGCGCGAGAGCCTGTCCCTGCAGCAGGTCATCGCCGTGGGGGACGGGGCCAACGATTTGCCCATGCTCGGCATCGCGGGCCTCGGCATCGCCTACCACGCCAAGCCGGTGGTCAAGAAGGGCGCCGGCCAGGCCATCTCCACCCTGGGCCTGGACAGCATCCTCTACCTCGTGGGCGTGCGGGAGCGCGACACCTTATCGTAACACGACCGTCGCCCCACCCCGCCCCGCGCCCGCCGGACGGGGATTCTTGACACGCCTTATCCGAATCGTCACAATTCGATCACACGTTCGTCGCCCGTAACAAGGGACGAAAAGGGTTGACCGAACGCATCCCCCGAGGCCGACCGCCCGGGGAAAACCCGGAGTGTGACGTGGAAACCCCGCTCGACAACGCCATCCACTCGCTCAAGGTGGATGTCCTGCATATGATGCATCTGGCACAGGACGCCGTCAAAAAGGCGGTGGCCAGCCTGCTGGAGCACAACGCCGCCAAGGCCCGCGAAGTCATCGACGCGGACCGGGAAATCAACGAATACGAGTGCCGCGTCGATTCCGAGAGCCTCAAGATCCTGGCCCTGCACCACCCCGTGGCCAAGGACCTGCGCTTCATCGTGGGCTCGATGCGCATGCTGGTCAACATCGAGCGCCTGGGCGACGAGGCGGTCAACATCGCCGAACGGGTGCTGGTGCTGACCACTGAGCCGCGCCAGCCCATGCACGACGACCTGCGCCGCCTGGCCGACCTGGCCATGGAGCTCATGCGCGCCTGCATCAACTGCTACATGGACCTCGACGCCGAGGCGGCCGTGGCGATCATCGAGCAAAACGCGGCCGCTCTCGACCTCAACGTGCGCATCTTCCGCGAAGTCACGAGCGAGATGATCCGCGAGTCCCGGCCCGTGGAACGCGCGGTGCAGCAGTCCTTCGTGGCCCACAGCCTCAAGCGCATTTGCGATCAGTGCGCCAACATCGCCGAATCCACGATCTTCATCCGCAAGGCCATCGACTACAAGCACAAGTGCGGCCTGCCGTCCCAAGACGGCTGATCCCGTCCCTCACCCGCATTCTGACGCAGGCTTTCGAACAGCTCCGCTCCCCCTTTCGAGGAGGTCCAGGAGGGGGGCACCCCCTCCTGGCCGCCGGAGGCATTCTTCTCCCCTACTTTCCCCCGTTCTCCTCGCTTCTCCTCCCCCTCGCCCCTATCCTCCCGCCACCTTCCCGCGTTTGCGGGCGGTCGGGTCGCGGTGTTCGCAGGGCACGCCCACCTGGCACAGGCCGCAGCTGTTGACGGGGATGCCGGGCATCTGTTCGGCGGCCACGTAGGGCGCGGTGACGCCCCGGATGTAGTCCTTGCAGCGGGTCTTGTCGTGGCCGGCTTCGCTGATGGCCCCGACGGGGCAGCGTTTCATGCAGGCCCGGCAGGGGACGCCCACGGCGCGCAGGCACCAGGCGTCGTGGCGGGCGTAGGGGCGCGGCGTGGGGGGAAACGCCGCCCGCGCCACCACGCTGCCCACGCGCACGGCCTGGCCGGCCGGGGTGATGAGCCCGTCCGAGAGCCCGA
>NZ_JARKOZ010000056.1 GCF_029978005.1 Solidesulfovibrio sp.
CTCCTCCAACCTTGCGTTTATATTGCTTTTCATCGTCCCTCTTTGGCCTAGGGATCAAAGGCTCAACTATCTCCCAAAACGCGTCCGACACTTCCCATGATTTTATGCTCATATGCCTGCCTCCGTTGGAGAAAAGCATACCAAAATCTGAATCCAACAGCAACTTATTTATGGATAAGTCCTAATTTATCAACAGCAATCATCCCGCCCCGGCATGACAATAGAAAGGGTGCGCCGGGGCGGGGCACACTTTGTGTTACACATGGCATTCTCCTTTCGCCCAGATCCCTCTATGCTTTCTTTTCTCGCATAACCCTAGACAGCACCCGCTTTAATTCCTCAAAATCTATGGGCGCGGCATAATTTACTCCATGTTCGTCACCTTTCGAAGGATATTCAGTGAGTCATCTTGCGTGTCTATGTTTATGTAAGCCGTAAATGTTTAGGTCCCAAGTTCGTCTCCGTTCGTCCTAAACTGCCCGCCGCAGACAGTTCGGATTTTTCGGCTTGTTGGCAGCATACTAATAGAAAGCAGTCCATACCGAAGTTGTTCATCGATCCGCCAACAGGTCTAGATTCATAACCAAATCGTCTTTCGAAGGACAGGACCGAGTCGACATGTCGGCCCGAGGATATGATCGTGTCGACAGATACTGGGTTGGGAGATGCTTATCGACCATCGCATGCCTTCACCCGCGACCTGGAAGATGCCAAAAAAAACTGTCTCTTTGGAAAATATAAGTTGTAACTATCTGGGGATATTTGTTTTCAAGTGTGCTCGCCTGGATGTGAGGCCTTTATTTTCGCCCAGTAGTTCCCATAGCCGATATCCTGTGGTATGGCGTCGGCAAGGTCTTTCTTGTCCAAACCTCTAAACCGGGAGGGATCTATGTCCGCCGATTTGCAGACATTTGTGAACATGCTCAAGAGCGCCATGCCTCACTGCATCAAGAGCGAGGACGACGCTAATCAGGTGATTACAATCATCGGTTCCGTCATCACCAATGCTATCAAGAACAAGGACACCGTTTACCTAGAGGGTATCGGCGAATGGCGTAGTGAAGCAATCGCTGGCAAGAAGAACGTCATTTTTACCCCTGACCGCATACTTATCGATGCAGCCAACGAGTAGCTCGGTATTATAGACGATGTAATTGAGGAGTCAGGATTGTTTTGACGCTGTGTGTAGCGATAAAGGAGTTTGTCATGCCGGATAACATGCCGTCCACCCCAAGGAAAACGGATTTCGTGACCACAACGCCACTCATGCCGAGCAGTTTGGATATCAAATGCAAATGTGGGAAAATGCTCAGTGTTTCCCTTGACGACCCTCATCTCAAGGAGACCATCATGGCCCATCCTTGCTGCAACGAAGACGCGCCTCTCGAAGAGTTGAAGCAGACCATCGAGCTCTTCTCGCAGTACATAGAAGCCAGGGCGACGCTTGAGGGCCGGGGATGGGATGTCGAGCTGTACGCCCCCCCGTGGAATTGCAAGGCCTAGGAGAGGCGTTCTCGGAGAACGTGTCACGAATACGTGGGAAACCCGGCGGCTTCCTTCCCATGAAAGCTTCCTTCCCATGAAACTTGATGAGAACGATCATGGTGAGGCCACACCACAACCAGAGTAATACATGCATCAACGTTCTGGAGGATATCTCCTGGGGATTTATAAAGGCTGATGAGATGGCCGGCCGCATTCACAGTACGATCTTGTCCGTCGCGTTGGAGGTCCTGGAAAATTGGGATGCTGCCAAGATTCCGGGGCCGGTGCCACCAGGATCGATAAGCCAGGGGACGGATGGACATTTTCTATGAGCTGAGTCTGGCTCTGCTTGAATGTGTCTCGAAGTAGTCCGGCGCCAGTGGACGCCCTGCCCGATCGATGAAGGCCAAGCTTCCTGTGTGGAAGTGGCGATACACCACCGGGCAGGGCTTCTAACCAATGGAGAACGCCATGGATCCAGTTACCATCCTTTGGCCTACTGACCTTTCCAAAGGTTCGCTCAAGGCCACGAGCCAAGTGCTCACCCTAGCGGAAAAACTGAACGCCCGAGTGGTGGCCTTGTACGTTTCGTTGGATTTGTGTTCGCTTTTTCCGGCGTACGGCAACTATCCAAGCCCCGAGCGTGTCCAGGAATTCCAGAGCTGGGATTTGGAAGCCGCCAGGATCAATCTAGAAGACATCTGCAATAGTCTGCTAAATGGTTGTCCGAACCTTGACCTTCGACTGGTGCGCGGTGACGCAGTCGAACAAATTCTCAAGGTGGCCCAAGAGGAAAAAGCTTCCCTCGTTGTCATGACCAGCCGGGGACAGAGCCTGGACAAGGACCCCGGCGCTGCGACTGGTCTTGGCAATGTTGCCAGGCAGGTGCTGGAGAAGTCCAGGGTGCCAGTGCAAATAGTTTATCCGTAATACCCCTCTCCACTCAAGATAAAGGAGAAGTGGCATGGTGAGGCCAGAAATGATCACGATTTGCCTTTGGTTCGACCGCGACGCAGAAGATGCAGCGAGATTTTACGCCAAGACCTTTCCTAATTCGTCAGTTGGTGCAGTGCACCTCGCACCTGGAGACTATCCATCTGGAAAGAAAGGTGATGTGTTGACGGTCGAGTTCACAGTGATGGGAATTCCCTGCCTCGGATTAAATGGCGGCCCAGAAGTCAAGCATAATCTAGCTTTTTCGTTTCAGATCGCAACCGCTGACCAAGCCGATACGGATCGCTACTGGAACGCTATCGTCAGCAATGGCGGCGAAGAGAGTGTCTGCGGCTGGTGCAAGGATAAATGGGGCCTGTCCTGGCAGATTACGCCACTGGCTCTGACGAGAGCGATTACCGATCCCGATCCAGCAGCCGCAAAGCGCGCATTTGATGCGATGATGCAGATGAAAAAGATCGACATAGCTGTAATCGAAGCAGCACGACGCGGTTGAAGCAGATTGCCGCTATCGTCGTCATAGGCTGGGGTTGTATTGGCCCAAAACGCAGTTCCCTGCATTTTGGGGCTTCCCCTGAACCAGGAATTGCAGGTCACTCCCATGACAACGCCAACAGGGGCGCATCTTCGGCCTTGTCGTAGCGCGGTGGCCGCTTGGTCGGGGACTTGGACACGCGTTCGGCCAGACAAGAGCGCGCGAGCTCAATCGCTTCGGCGATGCGCTTCATAGAGTATCGCCCGCGAAGGGCAAGGGTGAGCACAAGATCAGTTTTTTCTCACTCGATCTCGATGGCGTCCTTGAGGATTTCCACCTCCATCGTCTTCTTGCCCAAAAGCCGTTCGAGTTCACGAACCTGTTTACGCAGAGTCCGAACTTCGGCTGCGCTCACCACCTCGTCGTCAGGGAAACCGCCTTTTTACCGCCCTCGCTCGTGAGCTTCCTCCAGCGGAAGAGAAGATTGGGCGCGACGCCATGCTTTCTGCCACAAACGAGACGCTCAGGCCTGGCAAAAGCGACTCCTCGACGATGCGCAACCTCGGCCAATGCCCAGCCCCGATGCTGGACCATCTGCGCCACCTCGACAGCTGGGAACTCGTTAGCGCTCTGTCTGGACATACCTCCAGCACGACCTCCTAGGCTGGCGGACGTGTCCAGTCGAAATGAGGGCTACTCTATCCGGCTCGCAATTTTGTTGTTTCCAGAAAGAAATATGCTATCCTCCGACTATGACTATAGCAAGGAGGCAACATCGTGCTCAGCAAAGCCTCAATGCCCCCCTGGCGGTCGATAAGCCTCGGTTTGGCGATCCTACCCCTGGTACTGCTCCTGGTCCAGCCAGTCCGAGCCGAAGAGGCTTTTTCCTTCGAGAAGCTCACCGCCATGGCCCGACAATTGGCGGTCACGCCTTATCAGGCCCCGGGTCAAATCCCCAAGCCTCTCGGCGGCATCAGCTACGACACGTGGCGAAAAATCCGCTTCAAGCCTGAGGCCGCCTTGTGGCGCAAGGAGAATCTGCCTTTCGAGTTGCAATTTTTCCCTCCGGGATTCCTCTATGATCGCACGGTCACGGTCAACATCGTATCCGGCGGCATGGCGAGTCCCCTGGCCCTGGGCACCGACAGCTTCGATTTGAGCCAAGTGGAGGATCTGGCGCAACAACTTCCGTCCCGGATCGGCATTGCCGGCTTCCGAGTCCATACCGCTATCAACACCCCGACCTATCTTGACGAATTCCTCTTGTTTCTGGGTGCTTCCTATTTCCGGGCCGTGAGTCGGGGGGAAAACTACGGGCTGTCGGCCCGGGGATTGGCCGTGAACACCGCCTCACCCTCGGGCGAAGAATTCCCCTGGTTCCGGGAATTCTGGATCGTCAAACCGGCCAAGACCGACAAGGCCATCCGGATTTTCGCCCTGCTCGACAGCCAGAACCTGACCGGCGCTTATGCCTTTGCGGCCACGCCGGGCCAGGAAACCATCATCGACGTCAACGCCCGGATTTTTTTGCGCCAACCAGTGGCCAAACTTGGCATTGCTCCCCTGACCAGCATGTTTTTTTACGGCGAAAACTCCTTGCCGGGAACGCGCCAGGACTGGCGTCCCGAGGTCCACGACTCCGACGGCCTGCTCGTCCACTTCCGAAACGGGGAATGGCTCTGGCGACCGCTTGTCAATCCCGTCCATCTCCAGGGGAACTTGTTTACCGCTGGCCACGTCCGAGGCTTCGGCCTCCTGCAGCGGGATACGGACTTCGCCGACTACCAGGACCTGGAGGCCCGAATGGAAAACCGCCCCAGCGTATGGATCGAACCACAAGGAAACTGGGGAGACGGCGGGGTGGAGCTGGTGCTCATTCCCTCGGACAAGGAAATCCACGACAACGTGGTGGTTTTTTTTCGGCCCAATACGACGCCCGAGCCTGGAAAGGCCCTGGAATTCGCCTATCGCATGCGCTGGGGCAAGGCCCCGGACGATTTGCCGCCCGGGCCCCGGGTCACGGCTACCCGGACATCCGTTCCGAATCCGGACCAGCGCCTATTCGTCGTGGATTTCGGGGGCAAGGCCCTAGCCAGGCTCAAACCGGACGCCGTTGTCCAGGGCATCGTCAGCGCCGGCTCCGGCGGTACTATTCTTGAGCACCAAGTCTATCGGAATCCGGTCACTGGTGGGTGGCGTCTTACGTTTACCGCCGCCCTTGACAAGAGCGGCGCTCTGGCGGGCGTTTTGCCCGACAAGAGGCCGCCCGTGGAGTTGCGGGCCTTTCTAAAGCTTCCGGATGGACGCGTAAGTGAGACATGGAGCACTTCCATGACCCCGGTCGCTCCATGACGACAACAGTTGCCAATACGTCAGGCGCGGCCTCAAAGCACGCATCGCCGGCCGAAGCTGTGAGTCGCAGGTTGCTCGCCTATCTGCGCCGCCTGCCCATGGCCGAAGAACAGCGGTTGGAAACGGCCCAGGAGCTGACGCATGCGTTCTCGGCCGAGGGCAACGCTCCCGAGGACGCCGCGTCCCGGGCCATGGCCGCATTTTTTCGGCAGACCGGTGCTCCCGGGCCCCGACAGGACGCTTGCCCCACCCCCCGGATCCAACGCACCCCCATGGCTCCGCGATTCGGACCCGCGACGGGCAGTCACTGGGCTGGTCCACGTTTCCGGCCTGGGTCTGCGTGTTCGGACATCCCCTTGGAACATCGCCACCGTTTATGGACCAGGGTGGCCAACCGGCGACGTCTATTCCTGGCATTTTTGATCGTCGCTCCCACCCTGGCCGGGACCCTCCGCATGCGTGAGCTTTTCCCGAGCCAGGGACACACCGGCCTGGAAGTCGTTCTGTTGATCGCATTTTCGTTCCTGTTCGCCTGGATATCCATCGGCTTCTGGACGGCCATGGCCGGTTTCGTTCTCCTGGCCCGTGGCGTCGACCGTTTTGCCGCGACGACGGCAAGGGAGACCGACGCGATGGTGCGACCCGGCGTGCGCACGGCAGTGGTCTTTCCGGTCTATGGCGAGGACATGGACCGGGTAGCTGCCGGCATCGAGGCGGTCGCCCGCTCTCTGGGCGGGGCTGCAGGCGGGAATTTCGATTTTTTCATCCTGAGCGACACCAGGGACCCCGACGCCTGGGTGGAGGAGGAGAGAGCCTTTGCCGCCCTGAGGAATAGATTGATCGGGGTCGTTCCGGTCTTCTACCGACGCCGGCGGGCGAACATCAAAAAGAAAAGCGGCAACATTGCCGATTTCTGCCGTGGGTTCGGGGCCGGATACACCTACATGTTGGTCATGGACGCCGACAGCATCATGGCTGGAGAAACCATAAACCGCCTGGTGCAAATCATGGAGCGCCGCCGGGACGTGGGCATCCTCCAAACCATCCCTAGGCTCGTGGGAAAGGCCACGTTGCTGGCCCGGGTCCAGCAACTGGCGAGCAGCCTTTATGGTCCCATGTTCGCCGCCGGACTTCATTACTGGCTTATGGGCAACGCGCTCTACATTGGCCACAATGCCCTCATCCGGCTGCGACCGTTTACGCGCTACTGCGCCCTGCCTAGGCTGCGGGGTTCTCCCCCTCTGGGCGGAGAGATATCGAGCCATGATTTCGTGGAAAGCGGCCTGATGCGGCGGGCCGGCTGGGGCGTCTGGATGGTCTATGATCTGCCCGGGAGCTACGAGGAAACCCCGACGAACGTTCTGGCTGAGCTTGAGCGCGACCGGCGCTGGTGTAAGGGAAATCTCCAGCACTTACGCTTGGTTTTCAGCAGCGCCGTGTTTCCCGCTTACCGAATGCTGTTTGTCAATGGTGTCATGGTGTACGGCGCGGCCCTGCTTTGGTTCATCTTCCTGGCAGTGTCTTCGGCCGAAGCCGTTTACGAATCCTTCACCCCTCTGACCTATTTCCCCCCGACCAGATCCCTCTTTCCGAACTGGCCGATCTGGGAGCCCTGGTGGGCGGTGGGCTTGCTTTTGACCACAGGCGGGCTGCTTTTTCTGCCGAAGCTCGCCGGCGTCCTGCTGGTGCTCCTCAAGGGCCGGGCCCACCTCTTCGGCGGTCTGGCAAAACTTCTCGTAGGAGTCGGGATCGAGATTGTGGTGTCGACCTTACTGGCTCCCGTCCGCATGTTGGCCCATAGCAAGTTCCTGGTCTTGACTCTGCTCGGCCGGGATACCGGCTGGGGACGCCAAGTCCGGGAGGATAAGTCCCTCTCCCCGGGCGAAGCCGTCCGGCTGCATCTGGGCGGCACGATTCTGGCCACTTTGTGGGCCATGGCCCTTTATCTCCTGAACCAGCGATTTTTCTGGTGGGTAAGCCCTATTTTTCTTCCACTCCTCCTGGCAGCTCCTCTGTCCATGGTGACGAGCTCTCCCGGGGTCGGGCGCTGGCTGCAACACTTGGGGCTGCTCCTCATTCCCGAGGAAGTCGAGCCCCCCCAGGTACTTTTGGATCTCGCCAAGCACCATCGCGCCAACCAGGAAGCCGACCGGCCTCTGGGCATTCCCAGAGACCAGGGCTTTGCCTTGGCCGTGGTCGATCCGGCAAGTTGCGGATTGCGCCTGGGCATGATCCACCGACCTAGCCGGACAGGGGCGGACAGGGAAGCACGGCGTGAGGCGCTCGTAGCCAAGGCTGTCGCTCTCGGCCCCCTCGGCCTGGATATTGGAGATAAAACCAAAGTGCTCGACGATTCGGCCGCTCTGATCGAGTTGCACCGTCAGATATGGAGGCTGCCCGCTAAGGAAGTCCGCCGCTCCTGGTTGGCCCAGATCGATTGGCCGTGAAGCCATCAGCGAGGGGGAGGTGAGAGCGATGCTGCTGCTGACTTATCTTCAAAAATTGGCATAGCACTTACTGCAATCCATCTGTCTGTCACGATGCATGACTACGAACACAAACCGTAATATTATTAACTTCCTCTCTAGTTGACGAAACCATCATGACGAGATGCTCAATCAAAAAATCTGAACCATCATCTTTTATCGCCCTCCATTCTGGATCAAACGGCATTTCTCCAAGCAATTGTTCTTTCGTTAAACATAAGGTGTTCGATGATTTTGAATTTAAATCTATTACATTGCCATCATAAGAATGGATATCTATTCCTGCCGGCAATAAGGCAAAAACATTCACCAGCTGTTCATATGTAAGCATAAGAGCCTCTAAGCAAAAGGCTTTTTAAATATTATAGCTTCTTAGCACAAGAATACGATCAAATGAAAGAGATAAATTCAAAAATACAAAATAAACGACCAAGCACTCAGCTTTGATCGAGAAGCATATTCGGTTCGGCGTACAAACCCCTGAACACTGGAACGCCTAAGCCATCTTTAACTTTCGAACTCATTCCGCCTAGCATCTCGCTAGACACCAAAACTTGGATTTTATCAATCTCAAAAAATCGACATACTATGACATACAAATCTCATAAAAAATGATTTGCCTCACCCATTATTGCCAGGCAAAACAAATAACTATATACTGATTTACGCCATAAAACCTGATCCGCTCAAGGGAAAATGGGGGCCGCAGACAAATCTCACCCGGCAACGGGATCAACAAAGGACTGACTGTTGTTTTCCTCCCTATCCTTGCATGCGATCCGTATTCTGTTATGGTTAGGCAAAGCCTGTTCTTCAAGGAGGCATACCATGTCGCACCGTAATTCCAGCATGCCGGGACCAAGTCTGTGGTGTGTGATCACTCTGGTCGTGTTCGGAAACATGATGGCAGGACTCGGCCCCGCCTTTTGCGCCAAACCAGACATGGCGTCCATCAGTCTGCCGCCCGGATTTTCCATCCAGATTTATGCCGCAGTGCCTGGGGCGCGCTCCATGGCCCTTGGTGCAAAGGGCACGATCTTTGTCGGCACTCGCGATGAGGGCAAGGTCTACGCCGTGTCCGGGAAAGACCCGGGGAATATCACTGTGCAGGTCATCGCTTCGGGACTGACCGAACCCAACGGCGTGGCTTTTCGGGACGGTGACCTCTATGTGGCCGACGTGGACAAGATTTTACGCTTTCATGATATCGAAAGTCATTTGAACGATCCCTCAATACCCGAACGCGTGCCTGCCAGTCTTCCAAGCGACAGGCACCACGGCTGGAGGTACATCGCCTTCGGACCGGACGGGAAACTATACATACCGGTCGGCGCGCCCTGTAATGCCTGCCGCCGCGACCCGCCTTACAACACCATCCAGCGGCTCGACATCGCAACCGGCCAGCAGGAGGTCTTTGCCCGGGGTATTCGCAACACCGTGGGTTTCGACTGGCACCCCTTGACCGGCGAGCTCTGGTTTACGGAAAACGGCCGGGACTGGCTCGGTGACAACACCCCTCCCGACAGCCTCAACCGCGCGCCCGTCCCCGGCCTTGATTTCGGTTTTCCCTTCTGCAATGCCGGCCAGCCCGACCCGGAATTCGGCAAGGATGCGGACTGCTCGCGTTACGCCCCGAATGCAGCACACATCCAGGCCCACAGCGCCGCCCTGGGCATGAAGTTCTACGCCGGCAACATGTTCCCCCAAGCGTACCGCAACAGTATTTTCATCGCCGAGCACGGATCCTGGAACCGCTCCACCCCGGTGGGCTACCGCGTGGCCGTGGCTACCATCAACACTGACGGCACGGCCCGCTACGAGCCTTTCGCTACAGGCTGGCTTCAAGGAAAATCCGCCTGGGGTCGACCGGTAGATGTGCTTGTCATGCCCGATGGCGCGCTGCTGGTCAGCGATGACCGAGCCGGCCTGCTCTATCGGATCACCTACAGGTAATGTGTTTGAATGCAATTCTCCACCCCAGAGAAGGTAGTGATGAATGGTCCGAAAAGGCCCGGGCAGGTCAGAGCGGCCTTTGCAAAAGTTGAAAATGAGGGTGGGCAACAAAAAAGCCCGTGGGGCGCTGTGACAGCACATCCACGGGCTTCAGGAGGGGCGAAAAAACTGCGGAAGAAAAAGAGGAAGGCGTCAAGACCCCGCTATCGCGGGAACTTGACGCCTTTGAATTCGTTGGCGTCCCCAAGGGGATTTGAACCCCTGTTACCGGCGTGAAAGGCTGCTGGCCCCTCTGGCTTCCACTCTGAAAATCCAGCAATCACGCCATTTTTATCCCATCATCCCCCATTTCTAAAAACTCTCTTCCACTACCATCTTTACGGCCACATTTACGGGGTATCCTGGAGTCCGCTAAGGCCACGCCACCCCGGATAAGACCTTATCCACGGCCACGGCATCGCCGGCAGCGTCAACCGCCGTCTGCGCCCTGGTGCATGCCCGGTACAGGGCATCCGTCCAGAGAGCAATTTCCGCCGTGAGAGCCCGGAACGATTCCGACGTGTGCGCCACCGGATTCCCGCTGGCATCATCCCAGGTGAAGCCATTGGGGAGGGCCATGCCGCCGGCCAGCTTGGCTTCCAGTCCCGTCATCCAATCCCGGACGGTCTTGTTGACCTTGTAGACATGCCCTTGGCTGTCGGTGAAGGTGCCGAACATGCGGGCGTCGGTCCACCTGTCGAGCATGGCCCTGGCCGTGGCCTTGATCGCCTCCATGTCGTCAGCCGGGGGGGGAACGGCCCTGTCCTGGCATCCCCAGCCAAGAGCGTCCGCCACCGTGACGCCGATCCTGGACAGACCTTCCCCTTGCCCGAGCATCCATTGGTCCAGGTGCCTGGCCGTGGGCGTGCCGGTCGCATCGTAATCCGTCCGGACACGATGCCCGGCAACAGTTTCGACCTGGGTGTTAAGGGGCAGGTCGCCCTGGGACGCCCACCCGTACCGCTCATCCAGCAGGGCCTGCACGAACGCAAGCGCCTGGCCGTGATACGCTGGGTCAGCCAGAAGGTTCAAAACATCCTGGCGAGAATTGATGATCACGGGGAATCCGTTCATATGGCCTCCTTATGAAAGGGTGTAGTAACGATCTATCCGCTTCACGGTGGCGACGAGCGGACTGTTATTCCAATTCGAACTACGTGAGCCGCAATTCGCACTGTTATTCCAATTGCCGCCCAAGATCGCACGGGAGACGCATCAGCCAAATATTCGCGGCGCGAGACGCGTTACGGAGCGTCGTTATGCGGCCAGCGGCTCCGCGACCCCGCGAGCCCCGTAACTCGCAATCAGACCCAGCGGACCGCTAGCCCAAGACGAACTACGTGAGCCGCAATTCGCACCGCCAGTCCAATCGCCGCCCAAGAGCGCACGGTTGGGCGCTTGGTAGTGCTGACCAGCCACGCCCGAGTCATTGCCATCGAAGGCGTTGACCCAGGCCGCCGAGGACGCGCCGCCGCCGGCCTCCTCGCCCCACTGCCAGAGGTTGCCACAGCAGTCCTCACAGCCGACGTTGCTGATCATGCGCCGGCCGGCCGTGTCGGATTTCCCGCCCGTGGTGCCAGGGTCCGCACTACCAGTGATGTTGGTCCCCTGGTTACTGCCCAGGCTGGCGGCCACGAACTCGGTTTGGGTCAGCATCCGCTTGCCGATCTGGCCGAGCCACTGGCTGAATTTGTACCAATGGAAGGCCGGGCTGCTGGTCCCGTCAGCGCAGGTGGCGTTGTAGGCCGACACGAGCTTGCCGCCGCTGACAGAGGCCAAGTAGATGTCCACCCATTTGCCGAGGCCATCCACGTACACCATGCCCTCGGGGGCGCAGACGGGCCGGAACTTCGCGTCCCACACCGATGCCGGCAGGATGTCCCCGGCCAGGTAGCCGGAAAGCGTGTGGCCGCTGATCGTGCCCACGGCCGCGCACAGGCAGTGGAAGCCGCCGATCTTGCGGGAGGTCGTGGCATCAAAACCGCTGGGGTATGTGGCGTTGGCGGAAACCAGCAACTTCAGCGATCCAGCGTTGATGCAGGCGTAGACGTAGAAATCCTTGCCCGCTCGAGCCGAGGCCACGGTGTAATCGGTGGTGACGCTGTCCCAGGTGGCGGCCAAGGACAGGTCCAGGACCTGCTGCGCGGTCAAGACCAGGTACGTGCCGTTGACATCAACCAGCATCCGGTTCGGGCTCAGGATTATGAGCCTGTCAGCCGCGACCGAAACGGTTTTGGCCGCAAAGCGGATATCCCTGGCGAAGATTCCCGGGACATTGCTGGTGGGCGTCGGCAGGTTGGCAGACGGGACCTTCCCGTCCGTGCCCAACGGGGCAACGCCGCTGGCGACACCCTTCGCGGAGATGGGGATTGCGCCGACGTCAGCCGAGTTCTGGATTCGGGTGGAATACCAAACTCGCACGAGGTTGGCCGTCAGCGTGTGTCCCGTGTCCATCGCAAGCGTGACGGTTTGGCCAGCGATCCCAGATACAAGACCGTACTTGATCCCATCCGTGCCGCAATCTGCCTTGATGCGCATGCCCACGGTCAGATTGGCGGCATCATCCGTGCTCACCAAAAAGGTGTTCTCGGTAGCATAGGTGGAGGCGACCGGCCCCTTCCATATCGTGGCGACAGCACTCAGACCGGCCGGGGTGACGGCCCTGAGAGCGTCGGCCCCGGCCATGGCCTCTGCGATGGTGGAGAGTTCCACCAGCCCGGCGGCTGTTTCCGTGGCCGCGCCGGTGGAACTCACGGCCAATCCGTTGAGGTTCTGTAAGAAGGCATTGAGCCACCGCTTGGCGCTGGTCCCGATACCGCCTTCGCCGTTTGCCCGGGGAACAATGTTTTTGGTCGCCATGGAATCTCCTTATCTGGGCTGAATGTCGCCATTGGCATCCAGGTCGAATTCGGCGCTGTAACCAGGGATAACGGCCGGCATCATGTCTCCGCTGTCATCCAGGTCAAAAAAATCCGTCATGCGCGTGGTCAGCCTGACCCAATTGGCCGAGGTGTCCGGGGCTTCGCCTACGATGTCGGTGCCGATGCACCGGTAGGTATTGCCATCGGTGTATGCCGTGATGTCCGGGAAGCTGTACGATGTGCCCGCGTCCCACGGAGGTGCGGCGCTGTTGGCCTCGGCCGATGTGGCGTAGCCCTGGGCGGCGCTGGCCGCGGCGACGGCAACCCCTTTGGCCAATTCCGTGGCAGCGGCGTCGTCATCGCATGCGATCCTGTCAGCTGCGACCTGATCCGCATCAGCCTTTGCCGATGCCGCGCTTTCGGCAGCCTGCTGCGCGGACGCCGTGGCGGTTGCCAGGTCTCCGACAGCATCAAGGATGTCCTCGGCCGACATCGGGGTGTCCGTGTTCGTCTCGGTGACCTTGATCGATCTGTCCAGCTGCTCCTGAATCTGCTGCGAGATGCAGACCAGACGGTCCAAGGCGGCTTCATGCGATTCAGCCGGAAATGACCCGCCTTCGGTGTAGTCTGTCTCCTGTTTGAGCTGGAGGACACGTTTGAGCAAGATCTTCTCGCCGACAGGGGGAGGCCCCTTGCTGCCGGAAACGGCGTAATCGCCGATAAGGGTGACCATTCCTCCCCCAATGTCACCGACTCCGGAAACAGCGAAGTCCGTGTCCAGTGTGAGGGGAGTCTCAATGCCTTCGGCATCCAAGAGAATGACAACCATGTCGGAAGCATCGAAGACGCGAAAGGTGTACGGGAACGCCACCTGACCGCCAGTCCCTGAATACAGGACCTTGTTCGTCGTGGATTCGATGGTCATTTACTGGTTCCTTCCTTTTTCCCTGAGCCCAAGAGTCATCAGGGCCTGCAACCTGGGGTTCTCCTTCATGAGACGGATTTGCGCCGCTTGGCGGTAGACCTGGATTTCCCGCTGGATCGTCATTTTTTTCTGCTCATCATCCAGCTGCTTGTAGGCCCTGGTCCTGATGATGTGCTCCAAGTCCGCCTTCATGGTGCGTCCAACGCCATCGTCACCAGGGTTGCGCATGACCTGGGTGGAAAGTTCAATGAACCGGTCATACTCCTGGGGGGTGAGCTCCAGGGGAACGCCCTGGAAGGATTGCGTTCGCCTCGGGATGGACGGTCCCCACTCCAGACGAAGCAACTCCTTGTCGATTTCGGACACGTCCCCGGTCTGCACCTTCAGGGGAGAAAGCCAGCCCAAATACAGCCCCTCGCCGGCAGCGTGGACTTGGTAGGGGTCGCCCCAGATATCCCGCTTCGGCGGCAGGCTGGAGGACAGGCCCGGGATGCGGGACTTCATGGCGTCCACCCATGACCAGACAGCCTTGACCTCTGGGTCTGTCTCCACCACCACGTCGCGCAAAATCGAGGGCACGAAGCTGGAAGCGAATCCCTGGAGCATCCGAGGGCCTTTTGATTCCGGAAACGTGACGGCGTTCATGGCATCCGCCACGCCCTGCAGCCATGTCTTACTGGTGATGGTTTTGGCCGTGGCCAGGGCCAGGGCCGTGAACAGGGTAGGCAAGTCGCGTTCCTGCCCCACCTGGTCCCATTCCTGGATGATCATGCGGGCATTGGCCGCCATGGAAAATAGCGTGCCCACCGGTTCGGTGCGGTCGTAGGCCACCCACTGATCGCCAACCTTGACGCTGTTCGGCTGGTAGACACGCCGCCAAGCCTCGCGCTCTTTGGGTTCGCTGGGTCCGTCTCCGGTGATGAGGCCGGACGCGTTGGCCATGACGGCCAGGCCCATGATGGACGATCCCAACGCCACCCGGGCCAAGGCCAGATCACGCTTTGCCCCGCCAGACTGGAAGTCATCCCAAAAGGATTTCTTGATGAAGGCGATGGGGGTACGATCCAGGCTGTACTGCAGGATGTTGTAGGGCGTGGACACGAACGGCATGAGCAGCTTGAGGAACAGATTGGAATTCCTGAAGCGGTTGAGAGCCGACATGGTGGACCCCATGTCCTGGGTGAAAGTCTGGACCCTGGCGAAATCCAGGGCGGCCTTGGCCATGTCGGCCGGCGGCGCATCCATGAGCTCCTTGGCCCTGGCCGTGATGTCTTCCCCCTGCCGGCCTTCAATGGCGGCCTGACGGAAAGCCAGGCCGGCCAGGCCTTGGCGGTAGCCCAGGAACTTGAAATATTCGTCTTCCGCGCCAAGAGCGCGGCCAGGAATGCCGAGACCTGTCCAGATGGCGTCTGCAGCCTTGTTCCAGGACTCGGGGATGTTCTTGCCGATCCAGCCCGGAGCCCCCTGGCCGAACATGGGGGCATAGTCCTGCTTCTGCTGGCCGCCGAACTTGGATTCCCCGGTTTTCATGGCCTCCCAGGCCAGTTTGAGGGCATCGGTCTGGTTTTGGACCAGGGCAAAGGCCATGGCCTTGGCTTCCAAAACACTCACGTCGCCGTCACCTTCGGATAGCCAGCCCCAGGGAAGACCGGTCGTGTCCCGGGCCGTCTTGAATCCCTTGCCGATGAGAGAGGCCACGGCCCGTTCCGGGATGGCCATGCCGGCCACCAGCATGTTGCCCATCATGTTCGCCACATGGGTCTTGGGCGAAGAGAGCATGCACATATAACGGTAGGCGAGAAACCAGTCCCCGAAGGTCCGCTGCCGTACATTATGGACTAAGGTGTCCACTTTGTGCATGGGGACAGGACCTTGTTGGGCGGCATCGACCAGGGAATTCGCCGCCTCCTCGATGAGCCGTCGGCCGCCGGCCTGGTCGGTCAGCTTGGCCATGTCCTCGCCGGTCAGCTGGTTCATGAGCGCAGGGTCGAGGAATTGCGTGGAAGCAAGCATCTTCCATTGGTTGAGGGCGCGACCGGCCTCGGCCCGCAGCCCGGCCACGTGGGCCTGCAGCGCGGCGTGCACCTCCATGCGCCGGCGGAAGGCCAAAAGCGAAGCGTCGGAGTTGTCGCCGCCCTTGATGTCCCTGGCTCGGCGCATGAGGTCCTCGGCCGAGGCATTGAGGATCACCCTGGCCGCATAGGTCTTTTCCGCGTTCCAGCCTTCGCCGCGCATCCTGGCCAGCAAGTCGGCTTCGGTCATGCCGAGATCGGAAGCGGCCTGGGCCGTGGTATCGTGGCTCCGTTCGTAGCGTCTGGCCGCATCGATGTCCGGGGCCAAGACGGTCTCGACCTTGTTGATGAGCCCGGCAATGTCCTCTTCCGAGTTGATTTTGCTGTAATTGATGCCCAGGGATTTGGCCTTGAGCGGCGGAGGAAGGTTGTTGTCGATGACGTCAGGCTCTATGGACTGCAGCTTATCCTGGACCTCGAAAGGCACGTCCTTGTCGCCGAAGCCCCAGCGGCCGATTTCTTCCCAGTTCTTCGACTCGGAAACAGGCCGCACGCGGTCCTGCTCTCTCGGCCCCGGCGCGCCGATGCCCTTGAAGGTACGCCCTTCCTGCAGGGCCTGCTGCACCAGCTGATCGAAGTTTTGCGGCGCGCGGCTCTCGGGCAGGACGCCCAAGCGATCCAGCGTCCGGTCAAAGACACCCTTGACGCGGCCAACAAACTCACCCCAGGGAGTTTCGCCCTGACCCATGAACAAGCCCTGGCTGAGGTAGGACCGGGCCACCTCGTCCGCCCCGAATTCCGCGAAGTCCACCCCCCTGGCCTCGGCCCCGGAATCCTTCCAAAACTGCCGCAACTCCTGCTCGACCTGGGGGAACTGCGGCAGCAGGCGTTCCACGATGTTGTGACCGCCAATCTCATGCAGCAGGTCCACGGCCGGCATGTGGCCGTCGTAGAGCTTCACCAGATCACGGAACACGCCTGGCTCAACCTCCTGGTTGGGCGTGTGGCTGCCGACGATCTTGCCTTCTCCGGAAATGCCGTACTGGCTGGAAAGCTCTTTACTGGCCAACATGAGCGCCGGAACAACCTCGACCTGCACCCGATCCGACAGGCCGGGGATGTCCTTGACCAAGCGTTTGGCCACTTCATAGGTGGCCTGGTCCGTCTCCCCGTTCATCATGGCCCGGTGCAGGTTCATGATGTTGGCATCGCTCATGGCATCGTAATCAACACCAGGCAGGCGCTGGTTCCAGGGCGTGCGCGTCTGCGGCGTGGCGATGCCCATGCCCATGCCAACGCCGAAGGCTTCGGCCAGTTGGCCCGGGGCGGTGACACCCTCGGCCAGGGCCTGGCCAGAGAAGGCCGCCCCGGTCGTAGGCGCGCGCAAAGCCATGGGCAGGGCGTTCGTCGCGGCCAGGATGCCTTTCATAATGCCCCAGGTGGCGGCCGACTTGGCAGCCGTGGGCAAGCCGCCTTCGGTGTAGCCCTTGAGGCCGGCGAAGGCCGGACCCATGGCGAACTCCATCATGCCCGGGCCGCTCCCCAGGATGCCGCCGACCACGTTGGTCATGTAGTCGTCGTATTTGACCTGCCCCAGGAAGTGCTTGGCCCAATAGTCGGACTGCTCCATGAGGGCCTGGAACACGCCGCCCTTGTCGGTCCCGGTTGCCGCGGCGACATCGCTGGAAAGATCGTCCAGAGTGCGGAAGAAACCGGCCATGCCGGCATAGGTGTTGCCCAGGGCCTTGGACCCGTAGTCCTTGGTTCGCTGCCAGGCCTCGGAGAAAATGTCTCCCGTGGCCTCCAGGGGGGTGCGCTGGTTTCTGGCTTGCACCACGGGGGCCTGACCGAATCCTGGAATGCCGCCAGTCCCATTGGAGCCACCAGAGTAGCCCGGGACCTTCAGCACGTCGGCAAGTTCCTGGTCATTCGAAGCGGTCAAGGCGGCTTTTCGGCCTGTTTCCACTCTGACCATGCTTTTCTGCAAGGCAAACAGCGTGTTCGGATCATGCAGGTCAAGCGGTTGATCGGGGCTGACCCCCATGTCCTTGGAAACGGTATTTATGTATTCCTGTGTCTTGTTCTCGTTCGGGGGAGCGTAGCGGCTCACGATCCCGGTGACAGTATTCAGGCCATGCTTGTCCTGGTAACGCAGCAAAAGGTCTTTCTGCGCTGAAAGGCCCTCTTCCATGGTCCCGTAGCTTTGAAAGCTGGTGCTGCTGGCCCGGATATTCCCCGGGTTGTTGTTCCTGAGCCAGACAGGGGCCTTGCCGCCGGGGAATGAAATCGGGGAGGGTTGGGGCAGAGTCTTCCCGGCCGGGGCTGCGGTAGCGGTCGTGTCGGGAACGCCGGCCTGCCCGGATTCATCCTGGCCATACTGCTGTGCCTGCTTCTCGTGGAGTTGCTGCGCGTAGGCCGTGGCGTCCTCGGGCGTGGAAAACTTCCCCAGATGTTTCCCCGTCTGGTGGTACTGCTGAATGGCTTCATCGTCGGAGAGAATGCGGCTTCCGTCTTCGGCCGTGGTCGGAATGAGGATTTCCCCGTTCCCCTCATTAAAGGACATGGAACGGACCGTGGAAATGGTGCCATCGGCATTCTTGATGACAGGCCGATTGTTGAGGTCGATATTGCCGGCCTCTGTCGGCTTCGGCATGGCCGGCTCTTCGGCTGTCTTGTTGAAAGACTGCTGAAAAACGGAAAGTTTCGCCTTTTGCTCCTCCACCTTGGCGGCCACGTCCTGGCCCTCCGGAGACTGCGCCCAGGTCTGGAACGGATCAGGCGGCGGCGGCACGATCCCGGCGTCCACAAGGGAATGCTCGGCGTCCCGGATGATCCGGTCTTCAGCCTTCGTCTGGTAGGTGTCCCAGAAATTGTCCTGCTGCTGCTCGTCAAGCATTATGACCACCATTTGGCTTTGACGCCGCTGTTATAGACTGAGGTGACGCCACCCAATAAACTGGAACCGGCCTTGGCCAGGGAACCCCAATCCGTCGAATCCGCCTGGCTGGAATACTTCTCGGCCGCATTGGCCGAACTGGTGCCGCCGGTGACCTGATCCATGATGTCGTATTGCAGCCCCCAGATTGTGTCCTGGGTGCTCTGGTCCAGCTTCCAGACCGTGCGCCAACCCTGTTCGCGGTACTGATCGGCGGTGCGTTCGGATTCCGTTTGCGTGACCAGGGTGTTGTATTCCAGCTTGGTATCAATGGCGTTCAGCTTGGTATCAAGCTGCTGCTGGTAGGCGTCGTTTTTGATCTGCGCTTCCTGAAGCAGGGATTCGCCCTTGTTCATGGCGTCGGTGACGACTTCCTGAGCCTGGATGTGTCCGGTCTGCCGGGTGGTGGCCGCATCATAGCCGGTCTGAAAGTCCACGTCGGCGATCTGGGAACCGGCCTTGAGTTTGAGGTAGGAGACCTTCTTGGCGTTGATGTCGTCTTGCTGCTGCATGACCTCGAGGGCGCTTCCGGTCATCTCCCGGCCCTGGGCCGCGATCTTGGCCGCCAGTTCCCCCTGCTGCTGCACGGCCTCATCGCGGAGTTGCCCCAGCTGGAAATCCCGTTCCGACTGGAGTTCCCTGACCTGGCCTTCACCCTTGGCTTCGGTGTACTTGGCCTTGGCCTCGGCCGTGGCATTGGCAATGTCGGCCTCCGTCAAGGCGGTCTTGAACAGGTTCCCGACCTGGGTCAGCGCCAGGTCAACGGAGAGTTTCGCGGAAGTGGATGCGTCCTGGATGGCAGAGAGCTTTTCCTGATTGGCAAAGAGCTTCCCGTAAGCCAGTTCCACGGGGGTCCACGCCTCCACCCATTGCGCCTCGCGGTCGTAGGTGAAGGCGGTGTATTCAGACTCCATGTCGGATTCGTTCTGAATCCGCACGGCATCAAGCACGTCCCGCTGCGCGTTGATGAAGGAAGCGTCAGCCTGCTTTTGGGCGGCATCAGCCTTGGCCGAAGCAGCATCCGACTTGCTGGTGTCGAAGAGGGAAGAACCGACCTGAACCCCGGTGCCAACGATGCCGGCCCCGGCGGCTACTCCTGCGGCAGACATTTATTGGCCCCCTTGCTTGCCGAGGTTGAGACCGAACATGCGCTGGGCATCCTGCATCCGCCTCATCTTGGCCGCCAAAGCTTCCTGGGCATCCTTGAAGGACGTAGAAAGGGTGATGACCGTCTGCCGGTCTATTTTCCCAGCCCGGTAGTCTTCGATCATCTTGCTATACGCGCCGTTGATGACGTCGATATTGTCAGGCGTCTGGCCGCCGAAATAACCGGAAATGGCGTCGTCGATGGCCGGCGGTGCCTGGATATGCCGTTTGGCCACTTCCAAGGCGGCGTCCCTGGGCTTCAGGCCGTTTTGCACCAGGTCATCCACTTCCGTCGTGGCGGTGTTGAATTCCTGAAGCTGCTGGTCGTAGGCCATGGAACCAGATTTTGCCGTCAGCAAAAGCCCTTTGAGCTTGCTTTTGGCGTCCTTGATCTGGGGGTTCTCATCGCTTCGGTTCTTGCCCATCCAGTATTTGGCCTCTGATTCATCAATGCGTCCGTCAGCGAACGCCGAAATGACGTCCTGGTCGCTCAAATCTCCCCCGGCGTACTTCTGCATGAGGTAGATTTGTGTATTTTTGTCAGGGGTGAACTTCTTTTCCGCACCGTTGATCTTATCCAGCAGGGTGCGCCCCTGCTCAGGGCGAAGAATTCCCCGGTCAACAGCCTGGGAGACATCAGACTGGGCAAAGGTTCCTGTCCCGAGCTTGCTGTAAAACTGGTAGAAGTTGTTGTCCTGGATGCCGGCAAGCTGCTTTTCAGCGTCAGCCTGCGCCCTGGCTTCATCCATGGTCATGGCGCTTTTGGCGGACAAGACCTGATGGGAAAGACGCTTCAGGCGTTCGGTGTCGAATTTGCCCACGAAGTCGCCAGCCTCCCACGCCTTAATCATCCATGGGCGTGTGGAAGGGTCGGTCAACTGGCTGGTGACGTTGAGTTCCAGCGCATCCTGCTTGCTGGAAGTCGCGTTTTTCTGGGCAACATCCGGAGCCACGAAGCCAGAGGCCGCGGCCCCGGCCCAGTTCTTGTCGATTTCCCCCATGGCGGCCTGCAGGTCTTCCGGGGTCCTGGCTCGCTGGGCTTGCCCCTTGGCCTTCTGGTCCTGCTGCTCGGCCACGTCCAAGCCATACTGCTGGCGCACCTTCCAGGCCTGCACTTTGGCCCGTGTCATGATGCTGTTGGTGCTCTTGTCCAGCATGAGCGAAGTGTATTGCTGGGCATCCGCAGTAGGGGCTTTGGTCAATAAATCGGACTTCGCCTGATCCAGCTTCGTCTGCAGATCGGACAACTGCTGGTCGGTGTTTTCTCCCGTGACGTTTTGCGAGAAAGCCAAAAGGTGGTCATTGGCCGCCTTGTCGAAATCAACGTCCGTCTTGTTGGCATACAGGTATTCATCCTGACGAATCCGCTTGGCAGCGATATTCGCCAGTTCATTGCCAACCGCCGACAGCGTGGCCCCGGCCTGGCCGAATTCCTGGGACTGCTGGCCCTCCTGCTGCGCGGCAAACAGGTCGGCTTCCGAACTGGCCAAAGGGGCTTGTTCGTGCTTGACCATCACCCGGGGCGTAGACGGCTGGTAGCCGCGGGCCAGGGCCGGAACATTCAGCGCCATGCCTGCCTCCTGGAAAAAATGACGTAATCGGCTCCATCAGGGCCGAAGGCCTTCAGAATCCCTTCCCGCTCGAACCCCAAGTGCTCTGCCCACTTGATGGCCGGGGCATATCCCTGGCGCACGGTGCACTGCAGACGGCGCAAGTGCATCGCCTTGAAGGCGGCATTGAGAAATGTCCTGGTGGACTTGAGTACGGCCACGGGGAAGTTCTCGATAAGGGGACTGGTGCGCATCCAGGCTTCGCCCACGCCCGGCCAAAACAGGATGACCCCACCACAGCACACGACGTCAGGCCCGGACATGATGGTGATGGCCGGATGCCTGGACAGGTTCTGGGCAATGGCCCTGGAAAAGGTCCCCAGCCCCTCCACAAAGGCGGCATCGGCTTCCCGTAGCTGCATTGTCATGGCGTGGTCAGGGTGAAAGACTTCGGTGCGCAACATGACGGCCTCAGATCGTGTTGGTGGTCAACTCGTAGATGATGGCCAGGATGGTCATGGGCAACGGCTTGTCTTGGACGATCAGGAATTGGCCGTCCCGGCTGTAGTCGAGACCGGTCATGATGACCTTGTCACCCGTGAAGAGTGCCGGGGGAGAGCCCATGGGATCGGATGGCGTGCGGAAGGGGACATCAACCAGGGCATCTTCATCCCGTCCAAACCGCAGCCCCAACGAGCGGAGCAACCGGACCGCGACCTTGGTGACGCGTTTCAGCTTACCCTGGGCGGTCCCATCGTCCCCGCCGGCCTCTATCCGCAGCGGCTGCAACACGGAATCGTAATGCAGGCCAACATGCACCGTGGAACAGGCATGGGGTAGCTTGACCGCTCCGGAAGCCACGGTCTGCGTCGGCATGACCGCTCCGTCGCCCAAGATATCGACCGCCAGCCCTTCCAGATGTTCCAGGCCGGAAATCGTGGTGGCCTTATCCCCCTTGTAGGTCAGGCTGCAGTCCAGGAAAATACCGTCTTCCTGGTCCTGGTTGTCGAAGGGTGGGGTCATGAATTCGATGTACCGCGCGGCCTGGCCATCAACCGTGCGTTCAACAACCAGCCAAAGCTGGTCATGGTCGCCGGCGGTGATGGAGCATACCGCCAGGGCCTTTCCGGCCATGGGATGCCGATGCCAGCCCACAACTTGCTCGGACCTATTGTAGGTGAAACCGATCAGAACCCCATCCCCCCGGACGCACCAGAGGATGGAATCCGGCTCTTGGACATAAGCCATATCCAGGATGCCGCCGGCGGTGATGTGCTCGGCCAGGATGGAAAGGTCCGCCGCCGTGAAACCGCCCTGGTTGTAGTCGTAAGCCATCTCTCGGAGCTTTCGGCCGGAACGTTGCACGAACAGCACCACGCCGCCGACCTGGGCGGGAGAAATGGCCGCCGATCCGTAGGTGGTTTCCTGTCGGGCGGTGGCCGAAGACGGGGTAAGGGCGGCATCCGAGTCCACGGACCCCATGCGCCATTCCCCGCCCATGGTCCCGATCAGCAAGACTCTACCCGAGCGCAGCCAACGGATGCTGTTGATCTGGGAAGAGGACAGTTCCACCACCACGGGATCGGCATCGTCAGCCCCTGGCGTGAAGTTCTCATAGTCGCTGCTGGCGCTGCCCCAGACGGTCTGAGGCTGATCAGCCGAACCGCCGAACCAAAGGCGGCCTTCGTGGAAGGTGACCGCCTCGGGATAGCCTCGGAAGTCGGACCATGCCCCCTCGCGCCACGTGGATGTGGCGGTGGTCGCCCCCAGGGGCTCCAAGATCGTGGCCGCCGCGTGGGTGGGGTCGGTGAAGGACGTGATTTTGCAATACCCGACCGTGCTGTTGTGGCGAATACGCCAAAGCGCCCCGACATGCTTGGCGTCAAAGAGGTCCTTGGACGCGACCAGGGTGCACGTCACGTTCGCCTGGGGGCAGGACACGGCATCGACCGCCATGGAGGCGTCGGCCGTATGGAAAAATCGCAAGTAGGCTGTTCCGCTGGCGGACGGCGTGAACTTGAAGGTTTGGTAGCCAGTGCCGCAGGCAGTCTGCGCGATGAGTTCCCCACCGCCGTCCGTCGTGCCCAGCATCATGGAGACCGGGCCGGCCTTGACGGTGAAGGTCAGGGGATATTCGGTTCCAGCGACTACGGGGAAACTCTGCTTGATGCCGGCAATATTGGTGCCGTCACCGATCAGGTTGCACCATCCGGACGAATCCCATTCGATGGCGGAAGGGCTTGTGGATATGTCGGTCCAGCCGTTCAGGTTGGAGTCGAAACCGCCGTTGGTGATGAGTTCCCCGGTGGCTGATGGCGTCAGCGTGATGGACGCATCTTTGTTTTCGTCCTGATAGGGTCCATCAACGAACTCCACGACATCAATGGACCAGTCCGTGTTCCCCTCGCGCGAAAGCTTCATAGGGGGGTGAGACTGGTGCACGATGTAAAGAACGTCTGCGGATTGCGCGAAAGACAGCCCGGCTAGGTCATCGGCCGCGTAGGGAGATTCGATCTCATAAGGGGCCGATCCCGTGTCATTAAGGACCTGCCCTTCATCGGCAAAGAACCGGATGTACTGGTCCCCGAATTCCAGCACATAGGTCTGGCTGGCGGAAAACTGGAAGGGGATGAGGCGCACCGCTTTGTCGCTGAACTTGGCAGCAGCCACAAAACGTGTGCCGGGCCGCCGCGTGATGCCGCCATGCGGCAACGTGATGAAATTTTCCAGACGGGCGGCTCCGGTCGCGTACTTCTCCAGGTCCGTCCGGCCTCCGAGCCGCGGACTGAATTCCCCGCCGGTCAGGCTGTTCTGGATGTAGGTGACCTTGCTCATCGGGCATCGGTCCAATAGGTGTTCACGCTCTGGTCTATCCTTTGTTCCTGGGCCGCCAAAAGCTTCTCATTGGCCAGGGCCGTCAGGTATTCCTTGTAGAAAAGCTCCTGTTGGGTGGCATTGCCCGATATGGCGTAGACCAGTTCCGAGGCGAGGCGCAGGGCCACGACTTCGGCCAAGGAGGCAGACAGCCTGTTCATGTCCGTCAGGTGGCGCACGTAGAGGATGGAAAGGGCTTCCAGGTCGGAAACGATGGTCGAGCCTTCGAGGCGATAGGACGCCGAAGCATCCCCATCCACCTCCACGACGCGCAGGCAGTCCGCCGGCAGCTGGTAGGCATAGCTGAAGCCCCATGCCGGCGCGTCCGCCAAGCGGGCCAGTGTGGCCCGGGCCAAGGCACAGGGCCAGGGATATTGCCGCAACACATCGTCCAGACACCGCGAAAAGGCCTCGTTGCACCTGGATGCCTGGGCCGATCCGTCCGTCAGGGACAAGATGGACGCCGCGCCGATCTTGGCGAGAGCCGAGTTGCAAATGCCTATGACGGATGTGGCCATGTTTTCCCCGCGAAACGGGGCCGGCCGAAACCGGCCCCGGGTTTGTTATTCGTCCGGCGGATTCTCGCCGGTCTCGGGGTCTTCGGCCGGCTTGACTTTCTTGCCGCGCCGTTTCGGAGACAGCACCTCGAAATGATCCAGCATGGGGTGATCCTCGGGCAGGTCCAAAACGGTTTCCTGGCCCTCGGCAAACAGCTGGTCATTCAGGTAGCATGGCCTCAGCGCCCGAACCTTCATCTGGGGCATGGTTCAGTCCTCCTTACGGATTGGCCTGGCGATCCAGGATGATGCCGGCCGTGATCTTGCCCGTGGTCGGCGCGGTGCCGGTCACGGTGAAGTAGAGCCGCACGTACCGCAGACAGCCCTGCGGCAGTTTGGCCTTGAAGATTTCCTTGTTCAGGGTCGTCAGGGCGGCCAAAAGGTCGGTCTCCTGCGCGGGGAGGTCCACCGGCGTGGTGAAGGCGGCGTCGGTGGCGGTCTGCAGCTTCACTCCCAAGCTGGTCAGGTTGTTGAAGGCCTCGGACACGCGGGCGAAGACCTCCATGCTCGACCGGCCGGCATCGGCGCTCCCCAGGTCGATGACGTTGGTGGAGGCGGCCGACGCCGTGACGGCCTGGTCCTCGGAGAACATCTGCTGTTTGTCCATGTACATGGCGTTTCTCCAAGGGGCCGACTCGTGCCGGCCCCGGGGTTGGCGTGGTTTAGCTGACGGCCGATTCGGTGTTGAGAATGGCGTCACAGCGGTTGACCGGGATGCCGTCGAAAGAAACGACGTGCTTCCCGGAGACCTGCTCCATGGTCAGGGTGGAGGCGGCCACCTTGTTGGCGATCTGCCGGCGCAGGAAGCTGCGGACGGTGCGCGAGCAGTAGAAGACCGGCCGGCCCATCTTGATTTCGGGAAGCAGTTCGATGGCCTGGGTCATCAGGTCGATGAGATCGGCACCGCTGGCGGCGTTTTTCGTGAGGGCGGTCACGTCGATGTTGGCGACACGCACGACGTACCGCCAGTCACGGACGGTCATGCCGATGTCCCACTTGTAGTGGGTGCGGTAGCCCTGGTACTTGCCGCCGTTGGCATCCTCGAGGGTCACTTCGCCCAGGTCGTTGTGCTGCAGGCCGGCCTTGCTCCCCTTGGGGAAGATGCCGTGAATGGTGTTTTCGCCCCAGCAGACCAGCCAGACGCTGGTGTTGGTGCTGCCCGAGCCCGATCCGGACAGGACGTTGCCGGCGGACTGGGAACCGGACAGGGCGTTGTAGCGCGGGGCCAAGCCCAGGAAGCGTTCGGGGTTCACGGCCGTGTTGCCGTAGAACACGGTGGACGCCATGGCCTGGTTCATGGCTTCGATGAAGGCTCGGTCCTCGGAGAGCCGAAAGGCCGACGTGTTGCCGTTGAGATCGGCCAGGGCCTTGTCCACCTCGGCATAGGCCTCGAGCATGCCGCACGAGTCGGTGACCTGCGCGGTCGAGCTCTTGGACGGCTGCACGCCATAGTTGAGCATGCGCCAGGTGGCCGAGGGCAGGCCGGTGCGCACGGTGGTCTTGTGCCCGGTGGGCAGGTTGCCCTGGACGAAGGGCATATCGTCCAGGATGGGGTTGGTCAGATTGAGCAGTTCGGCCACGGCGTCGATTTTGCCGTCAGGGTCCAAACGCTTGGCCCAGTCGGCCAGGGTGATGAAGTTGCTGCCAAGGGTGGCCATGGTTCACCTCGTGATGGTTGACGGTTATTTGGACGGGTACAGGATGTCGGCCACGTTCTTTTCAGCGGCCCCACCCGGAGCGCCTTTCCCCTTGGCCTTGTCCTCGGACACGGCCTTGCCGATCCGTTCGAACATCTTGACGATGGCCGGATGGAAGGCGGCCCCGGACTTCTCGAGGACGGCAAGGACGTCCTTATCCGCGAACGCTTCCAGCCCCTTCTTGGCCACGGCAATGCGGCTGTCGTAGTCGCCGCCCCATTCCTTGGCCAAAGACTCGACATTGGCCTGATTGGCGGCATCGAAGGCCTTGAAGGTCTCCTGGGTCTGGCGCGCATACAGTTCCAGGGAGGCCTGAAACTGCTTGGGAGTCATGCCCTGGGCCTTGGCGAACTGCCGGAAGCCTTCGATACCCTTCTCATCCAGGGGAACGGCTTTGAGGTCTTCCGGGGCTGTCCAGGTGTACTGCGGCTCCTGTCCCTGCTGCTGTCCCGTGCTATCACCGGCTTGGCCCGTCGCCGTACCTTGGGTCTGCTGCCCGCCGGACTGGGTCGTTTGGCCCTGGTCCGTCGTCTGTTGTCCCTGCTGCGGCGTCGTGGTCGAAGCGCCGGCCTGTTCCCCGCTCTGCGTCCCCGCTCCGGTGTCACCCTGCGGCGTGGTCAGCGTGTCGGTGTCAGCCATGTTGTTCTTCCTCTTCGATTTTCTGAGTTGCGGTTTTCAGATCGTCAGCCAAAAGCCGGCGCATTGCAGGGTCATGGATGGCCCCCCGCACAGCCGCCAGCATCATGCCTTCGGGCGTATTGATGCCGAGAGTTTCCAAAAGGTGCATGCCCACGGAACGACGGCCCAAGGCGTAGATGTCCCTGGAGTTGCCATTGAACGCCGACCCAAGCACGGCCGTCACGCCAAGGAGGTCCTGGAGCACTCGCCAGCCATGAGGAGAACCGAGGAACGTGCGGTGGTAGTCCTCAAGACGCTGTCTCTCCTTGGTCTCTGCGGCTACATTGGCTTCCTTGGCCCGGCGCGCATCGTCAGCCAGCACATCGCTTTCAAACGTCATTGCGGCGTCCCCTGTTGGCCCTGGCCCTGTTGCTGGGCCATCATGGCGGTCAGCGCATTGGGTTTGCTCATGTCCGCCTGGGCAAGTGTTTGGGCCGTTTCGGCCTGCTGTTGGGCGGCCAGGGCCTGCTGCTGCTCCTGCTGCGCCTGGGCCTGGGCCTGCCGTCGCTGCGCCACTTCATCGTCAGGACGCACGATCTCGGCCGGCACGTTGTAGGCCGAAGCGTATTCGTCGATGGCCTTGTCAAGGTCGAGCTTATCCAGCACGCCGGGAGACATTTGGGCCATGGGGGACACGACCTGGAAGAACCGGTTCATGCCATCGGCCCCGGCCATGCGCTGGGCCTGGGACAGAAGGCCGATGTATTCGACCTTGATGGGGGCTCCCTGGATTTCCTGGGGAGGATCGGGAAGAACCACCTCGGACGGATTGACCACCGTGCCGTCCACGTTGCGGCCGCGATGCCAGAGGATGTCGAAGGTGCGGGAAATGGTCGGGTCGAGCAGTTCCGTCTGCTGGCGTTCGATGACCGGCCCGAGCATCAGAATCTTTTCTTCGCTGCGCTCCATGACCTCGGTGGCGGTCATGTTCGGCTGCTGCAGCAGCATCAGGAAGACGTCATTGAAAAACCCCTGGCCGATGCGCTCCTCAAGCTCCTTGATCTTGACGCCAGTGTTCTGCACGTCGAAATTGACCTGATACAGCGGCCCCATCGCGTCCTTCCCGCCCTGGTCGGTATAGGTGACGCCAGAGGGGAAGGTGTTGATCCCGCCCATGCCCTTGAGCGTCGAAGGAGCCAAAAGGGGCGGGTCAGCCATCTTGTGCAGGGCCTTGAGCTGCGTCTTCTCCATCTCCTGGAGCATCTTGATGTCCGGAAGGATGTCCTCGGCCTGTCCCCGGCCGTAGACCTCCGAACCGGTGGTGTCCCAGCGAGACACCATGTAGGGCATGACCCTGAATCCGCCTTCGGCCAGGATTTCCTGGTCATCATACGAAACCCAGACGGATTCGAATGGCATATCCTGGGCGGCCGCGCTGTTGGGATTCCTCTGCGCCCTGGGCTGTACGATATGGAGCACGCGGCTGTATTCGTAGGGCTGGGACTGGGCCAGGGTCCGCACGCGCTCGGGGCAAGCACTGTCCCATTCCTGGACCATGGACTTTGCCGTCCACCAGGTCAGACGATTCACCGTGTCGATGTCGCCGTTTGGTCCGGCGGCCAGGAAGTATTCACCGATGGTGAACGGCCGGAAATTGATGAGGGTGGTGTCGGATTCTCCCTCGAACATGCACCCGTTTCCGAAGCAGCCGAGCTCGGCGAAGATGCTGTGCGCCGCGGCATAGAATCCGCCCTTGGCCAGAGCCATGTAGATGCGCTTCTCCACGGCCTGCAGCCAGGCTTTCACCGCCCCCAAGGCCGCAAGGTCAGCATCGGCCAGTGTCAGCCGGAACCAAGGCTGCATGGGGCTGGTCAAGCCGCTCTGCATGCCGGCCGCCAGCCGGCGCAAGGCAGTGGTGGCCGTGGAGTTGAAAATCTTGCTGGTGTCGTTCTTGGCGGCATCCGTGGGCTTGCTGGACGTGCTGCCGGTCATAAACCCCTTGCGAGGCATCACGTACGCAATCAGATCCTCCCACTTGGTTTCCCAGGTCTGGCGGTCGGCCTTGAGTTGCGCAAAGCGCTCGAGGTATTGCCTGGCCCGTTCGTCCATGACTACTGCCCCAGAAGGGTTTTGCGCCCCACGGTCGGCGTCCCCGTCGTGCCAAGGCCACTGGTCAGGATGGTGGCCTTGCGCCCGGCGGCCAGACGACGCCGTTTTTCGGCAGCCGCGGCGTTGGCGTCGGTGGTGGAATCCATGTTGTTGTACATGGCCGAAACCTTGTCCGACTTTTCCTGCTCGGCCGCCTGCTGCTCCAAGAGCGCCGTTTGCTTGGCCGCCTCGTCCGCAGCAGCCTGGGCCTCATCGGCCTGCTTCTGGGCCATGGCCTGCATGTTGGCGTTCATATCGTCTATTTTCTTTTGCCGTGCGGCCGCCTCGGCGTTCGCTCGGGCCTGGGCATCATTCACAGCCTGTTCCAGCCGTGAATTCGCGCTGTTGGCACCTGAGGCAGCGGAAGCGGCGGCCGCACGCTGTTGCGCCGCTGTCTGGGATGCATCCGAAAGGTACGATTGCTGGCTACTGTACTGTCCCGTTTGGGCGTCCTGCTGTTGAGCCGCCATGAGCACCATCATGCCCTGCGCCGCTGTCTGCGGGCTGGACATGAGGTAGGCCGCCACAGGCATGACAGACTGAACGTTTTGTCCCTGGCTCGTGTCTTCCTGCGGGTACAGATAGGGCGACGATCCGGCCATTACGAAGTGCCTCCAAGCAAGGTTTTGTAGAGGGAAAGCGTGCTGTCATCGCTGCTGAGCAGGGACGTGTTTCCTGTGTTTGTCTTGTTCTTGTAGCCCTTAACCAAGGTATCGTAGGCTGCCTTGTCTTGTTCGTGCTGATCGATGAAATCCATCTGCTCCCGGCTGGAATAGGACATGGGCTTGACAGAGACATATCCGCCATTGGGGTTGCTCGAGTCCGGGCCTGTCTCGTAGTATTGCGTTTCCAGCGGCATGTTCATCACGTAACGCATGGCCCGTTGAATCAAATCAGGGTCCATGTCGTTCGTGCCATCAGCGGCGGTATGGTCCGTCTGGTACGACTGCAGCGCGGAAGGGAGCGTGGTCACCGCCGTGTTGTAAGCAGTGGCCCTGGTCTGCCCGGCATAAAGCGGGTCCATGAGCCCATTGGCATCGCCCACGCTTCCGCCTGTCCCCATGCCCATATTCATCGTGCCACCTGCCATGTCCCACCTCACGAAAACATCTGGTATTCTGAATTTGCCCGGCCTACAGGAACGCCATCATTCCACTTTTTGGCAACCGGGGCGGCGAACGACAGGGCCAAGGAATCACCCCTGTTGGGAGATGGTAATCCTCGGTCCTTCATATCTTCCTTGCTCTCCAGCTGGATTTTCCCATCCATGCGGGGAACCGTTTCAGGCCCAATGATGTCGTCATAGAGAACTGCATCATGGGGATCGATAGCACCGCCCGCCTTGAGCCAATTTCGCATTTCGCGCCACATGTAGGCTCGGAGATTGAGACAACCCTCGTCTGGTGATGTCCCTGAAAACCACACGAGCCTCCAGGAACGGCCAAGTGTAGTGCCGCCGCTGACGATGCCCGTGCCATATCCGGCATCAACGAAGACAGCGTCGGCTTTGTGCTCGTCTTCGAGGTACGCAACGCGCTGGGCCACGGCCATGTCGTTGTCGTTTTTGGCCATGGTCTGAAGAACCTTGAAGTGCAGGCCCTGGCGCAACCCAATCACCAGTTCATCGTCACCGGACCATGCCGGATCGACGGTCAAAATCTTGGGAGCGAAATTGAACTGCTCAGGCCGAAGGACCCGGTTGCGGGCGGCGTCGGCGTCGTCGGAGGAGATGAACTGGCGGGCCGACTGCGAGGGAAACTGGCCGCGAACGCGTACCTTGAAAAAGTCGCTGTCTTTGCCGTGATCTTCAAGCCACTGCTGGATTTTTTCTTTATTGGTCCCAGGAACGGTGCGGCTGTCAATTTGCCAAGTCATCCAGCGGTGCCTATAGCGCCGGAAGCACTCACGGAATCTCCCGCTGTTCTGCGTCGGGTTCCCGAATACGAGCCAGAGGATGACCGTATCTTCGTCCGTCAGAGCGCCTTCAGCGACTTCCCAGACCTTGTCATGAATCTTAGAAGCCTCATCGAACAAGAGAACTATTATCTTGCCTTTGTTGTGCAGTCCGGCGAAGGCTTCGGTGTTGTTCTGGCTCCAGGGAACGAAATCCATGCGCCATGAGTCGGAATGTTCTGGGTCAACAGACTTGATGGACGTGGCCTGTGTGTCAAACCAATGGCCCGTAATGCTACGGCGAAACCATGTGCTTATCTCTGGAACAGTCTTGGTGCTCAACTGGTTCAGCGTGTTGGCCGTGCACACAATCTTGGCGTCATCCCAGCAACTCATGGCCCAATTGCTGATCTGGCCCATAAGTGCGGACTTGCCGATGCCATGGCCGGAAGCAACCGCGATCTGCACCGGCTGATAGCGCGTATCGAGGTTGGACAGGCGGTCGCTGATGGCGTGGTGGATATCGCGCTGCCATTCGCGCGGGCCGTCTGAGCCGGACAAATCGTCAAGACCCCAATCCCAAGCAAACTCGGCCCAGGAAAGGGGATCGTATTGGCACCGTGCGGCGTGCGCGATTATCTCGTTGTCCTGCTCAGCTACGTTCACCAGCACGTTCCTTTGCACGGCGAAGACGGTCAGCCAGACTCAAGTTGACGTTGACGGTCGATTCCGACCGATCCTTGTAGACCTCAGGACGTAGCGCCTTGAGGCGAAAAATCAGTAGGGTGTCCGAGAACTCGCGGATAGCCCCACACCGCTTCCCTTTATGGAACACTGGCCGAAGCGTGCCCTTGTAGGCCCGGCGGTCCGCCTCGGCTTCCAGGCGTTCGGTGTATTCGGCCAGGGCATCGTCCCACGCTTTATGGAAGGCTGGATCGTTGTCGTAGGTGTCCCTGGCGGTGTCCCGGTGGATTCCGGCGGCCTTGGCGGCCCTGGTCACAAAGCCGTACTGGGCGAGGTGCGCCAGGAACTTGGCCCGCTTGTCGGCCGTGAATTTTTCGGGGACACCCTTACGCCTGGCCATTACTGCCCCTTGCGCTCCCGCACTGCGTCACGGATGTAATTGACGCTTGTCTCAATGCTGGCGATGCGCTCGAGCCACCGTTGCTGTGCTTGGTCGCTGGCCTCAACGATGGCCAAGCGTCGGTCCAGTTCCGCTTGGTGCGCCTGGATGGAGCCAGACCAATAGCCGATGGCGATGAGGTTGATGACAACCGTCAAAGCCATGCCAATCCAGGGAGCCATCCATTTGTTTTTGCAAAGCGCCTCGCCCACCTTAGTCGGCCTCCTTACTGTATGGAGCCAACCTCCAAGGGGCCGGCAGTAACTCCCGCAACTCGCCGGGAGACAGCACCATATCCTGGGGCGGCAGCATGCCGTGCTTGCCAAGGATGTAGGCCACGGTCTGGGAGCAAATGGGCCGGCCCATCGTGACGCGGAATTTGCCCCAGATGCGGCGAACCAAAGACAGGTAGCCGTAACGAAAGGACTTGCGCTGTGCGACCATTCGCAACGCCGTGACTTTGATGCGCAGCCCAAGCGCTTCACTGCATTCGATGGGGTGGATCAGGATTGTTCCGTCGTAGTCGTCGAATCGATCCGAAGCACGCTTGATATCGACACCCCATTCAAGGGCTTCGACCAGGAAAATGGAGTCGCAGATTTTAATGCCGAGGCTGGAATGCGATCCGCCCGGGGCGAAACGTCTTATCGCACGAGAGAGAAGCGAATCGCCGACCCACGTCACGGCAAACACGTCCAGGGACGGACGCAACTCCTCGTAAATAATGACACCACGGTCAGGAGGATAGGTCATTTTCCTACCACCTCCGCTATTGCCGTCACCCGATTTCTGGCCCTGGTGTACAGGTTGAGCGCCGCCATAAGGTCACCGCGACTGGCCACGGCCTCCAGGTCTACGATGTCGTTTTTAAGGTCCTCCAGCCCAGGTACAGCCCCTTTGGCCTGCAACGCCGTGTAGCTGTCCCACAGCCATTCGACGCCGGCTTTGATCCTGGCCGGTAGGGTGGACACGTCGGTGCTGGTCGCAACCCCGTCCGGCCCGAGGGAGGTGGAGGACGAACCTCCCTCGGTGGACAGGATGGCGGGAACGCAGGCTGACAAGAAGCAGGTAGCGGCTATGATCAGGATGCCGAGAAACTTACACATTGCGAGCCCCTATAGGCTTGGCGGTCATGCGGCCCCATACGGCCAATGAGGCAAGAATGGTCGAGAGATACGGGGAGAGGTCGGGAACGGTGTAGATTTGGCCGCCGATGCGGATGGCTACGTCCCAGGCGTTGACGCCGAGCAGTTGCAGCCCGAGCATCCCGAGGACGCCGTAGATGGTCTTTGACTTGGCCAAGGCCTTGAGAATCACGGTCAGCCGAGCAACATCCGGTAAATCCGCTCGTACCGCATCGCCCATCGTCGTGCCGTCGCCCGGCATATCCGGCAGTCGATCAACCGGCATTCGAGGTGCAGCGGGTTCAGCCGGTGCTGGAGCCACGACCTGAGCCGGCGGCGGATCGGTGAGAAATCGGACACCATTGACCTCCTCGGGCCATTGCCCCGTCCGGATCATCTCGGCATTGCGCTTGACCCGGGCAGGCGTCTGCTTGGCCCAACGGGAGGCGAGCATTTGGGTGGCCGCCGTCTCCCAGTCACGGGACTGAATGGCGTGGATGGTGGCGAAGAACTTGGAAGCGCCCGGGGCTCCCAGCTGGTAGACGCTGGAGACGATGGCCGCTTGGCGAACCTCGTCGAGGTCGCGCCACTTCGGCCACCGGCGGTCGAGTTCGGCTAGAACGGCCTGAATCTCATCGGCAAGGGCAGCGTCGGCTTGCTCGGTGGTCCAAACCAACCCCTCACACTCCTCGGCCGAGTATCCATGGGCCTCGAGGTTGTAGCCGTCTCCGATGGTCCATATACCCCGGGGATCCTTGTAGGCGGTGAGCTTCCGGCCCTCTTCGAGTTGGATAAGACGGGTGGTCTTCGCAAGCCCCATGTCGGCCCCCTTCCCGGCGCGGGCCGGGGTGATGGGCCGAGGCTAAACCCACGTATTGGGCGGATGCAGAATTGGGCAGTTTTGTAGTCGAAATAAGCAGTTTTTGACTATTGACAGGGTTTCCTGTGCCGGCGCTCTTGGTCTTCTAGCCACCTGTCCAGAGACGCCGGCCGGGCTTTCCAGGGTCCACGCCCATCCGTTCGCCAAGCCGGAAGCCCTTCATGCTCCACCAGGGAGGGAATGGAATTACGACTCTCCCCGATGGCTCGAGCTATGGCTTCCGCCCCCTTGATCAGCAACTCCCCCACGTCTCTTCCCCTTTTTTCTAAGCGCGGAGCGTTTGGGCCAGGCCCAGGTATTCGCAAATGACTTGCCATGCTGCGTCAGCGCCAACACAAAGCTCCACGCGGTAGCCGTTGGAGCGCAGGGCGGCATGCCACTCCAGTTGCTCCGGGCTGGCCTTCCCGCCAACAGCCTTCATCTCGACGTAGAGGCCGTGCCAACCATCCATGGGCACAGGCAAGCACAGGTCCGGCACGCCCCGACGCACGCCTTCGGCTTTGAGCTTCCCTGCCGTGGCCTTAGTCCGGTGCCCTCCGTTCGGGATGGCGTGGAGAAGCCGAAGCGCCGGCACACTCGGGGCAAGGGCATCGGCCCTGGCGATCACAAGGGCCTGTTCGTCATGCTCGGACCTCTTTGCCGGCTTGGGCTTCTTGGGCTGCACAGGGGCCAGAATGGGGCGCGCACCCTCCGCGTGAAGCTGTCGAGCAAGCCACGGCTTCAGCCCCCCTGCCTCGCGGATTTCGGAGATGTGGACGCGCGCCTGGGGCATGCTACGGCCTCGCCTCGGCTTCGTCTTGCCTCGCGCAAAAACTGGCGCGTTCTGGCCATTGGCATTCGTTCACCTGGGAAAGCGGCAAGGGCTTCACGGCTTTCCCCTCCCAGTACAGCTTGCCCCGGCAGACACCGCCAAAGGCGCAGCGGATGCCAGGGTGTTTGTCGCAGGGGCGGGTCATTGCCGGACTTTCTCCGGCGAAGGCATCATGCGGGCCAGACCGTCCCCGATGGATAACGGCTCCTCCCGGTGCAGCATGGACACACCCCCTGACGCGATAGCCGCGGCCTTGGCCTTGTCCCCGACAAGGGCTGGAGGTCCGAACCGGGAATTGTCAGCCGCCGCCATCAGCTCAAAGCGCCCTGGCAGGTGGCCAAAGACCTCGACGCGCTGCCGAGCGTAGGCGGCATACATCTTGGCGAAGTCCTTGCGAAACCATTTCTCTTCGGCGGCGCTCAACTCCTCACACATCTTGGCCCATCCGCCAAAGCCCTGGGCAATAACCGCCTGCGTGACCGGATCGTCGAAGGCGACGGACGTGTAGCCGCCATGTTGCTCAATGGCCCGGATGACCTTTCCAGCCTCGACCTCGGCCTTGTCGTCGCAGGACCCGCCCTGCAAGTGTTCCAAAAACTCGGCCACGGTCGGCATTTTTTGAAACTTCCGCGTGGCAAGGATGGCCATGGACGCCTGACGCACTTGGTCCAAGGAAAAAGCCTTCATGGCCTCAAAGCGCATTTCCAGTCCGTTCGCCGAAAGCTCGGCCCCGAAGTTGTCGGCCAGGCCAAGCATAATGGCCACGAAGGGCTCAAAATCACGATCCTGCATGCTGCCTCCTATTCGCAATAGCCATCTGCGCGGCCATGGCGTTGCGGTTCCCCAGGGATGACCCCGTGCGCGGTCCGCGATTGTCATACTGTCCGTTGAGGACTTTCCCGAGGTTGGCCCGTTTCACGAGCCACGAGAGGGTGGCGAAGAAAGGGCGTCCTTCCCTTCCGGCCACTTGCCCACAAAGGAAATCGCTGGCTTTGACGCGTTGGAAAAACGCGCCCCACCACGCAAGGCTTTGCCTTGTCCCGTCTTCTCGCCAGCGAGACTTGAGTTGGGCCTGATTGTCTGCGGCCCAGGACTCGACTCGGGGGAGTTCCGGAAGGGTCTCGTGAAAAAGCTCGATGATTTCCCGGTGAGGGCAGTCGTCAACCCGTGCCCGTTTTGGAGCGCTATCTTCCCTGGCCTGTCCCTGGCCTGTCTCGGGTTCAATCTGCACGGGGGTGTCGGTGAGGCCGCCGGAGGGCGGGCTTGCCGACAAACCTCCCTCGTCAGAGGGAGGTTCTCTTAAATCCTGTTCCTGCTCCTGCTCCTGCTCCTGATTAGGCATAGTCTTACGGAAGGTCTTCGGTAAGGCTTCGGCAAAGGCTTTCGGCATGTCTTTCAATAAACAGTTAACATGCTGAATAAGTTCAACAACAAGACCACACTCAGGGAGCAATTCAAGGCTGTCGGCCCATGATTTGACTACATTCGGAGACTCGGGGCGATTGTATTTGAGGAAGTTCGGAAGCCACACGAACGAAGCCTTTTCGTCGTGCTTGGCCATGCCCTTCGAGCAGGCTTCCAGAAAGGCTTTGCGGAAGGCTTCCAGTTCCCATTGAAGTTCCGCCGCCATTCCAGGGATGGAGTGGCGCATTGCCCCAAGGGCAGTCATGTTTGGGTGCGTGAGCAGGAAGAAAAAGACGAGTTTCCCGGCATCGGTCAGCGATGAAAACTTGGCATCGTTCCAGATGCGGGGATCAACCTTGCGATACCGGGCCATACTTACCCCTCTGCCCCTTCCAACCGTTTTTCGAGCCGAGCCAGCTTCTCGCACACCATCGTGTCCACGGCTTCCACGCCGATGAGCAGCCGCATCTGGTGCAGAACGATGATCGCGTCAGCAATCTCTTCCGCCACATGCTCAGGCCGGCCACGCTTGCGATGCTGGAGCTCAACGGTCAGTTCGGCGCATTCTTCGATGCACTGGTCAATCTGGGCCTCAGCCCCCCAGGTATCGAGGGCGCGGCGGCAGATGGTGACAAGGGCGAATTGGTCGGTCATGAGATGGTCTCCACGGCCAGCGCCGCCGCCACCGGAGCCACCCACACGGGGGTGGAGCTCATCGAAAACGTCTCTCCGGACCAGGCCAGCAAAAGCGTGGTCCCCATCACCCCGGCGATGGCTGCGGCCGCCGGGGGAGGAACGGCGTTTCCAATTCTTTCTCTCCAGGCCTGATCCGACAGGCCGTCGAGCTCGAGGCTTTCCTCGGGGTCGACCAGCCCCTGCAGGGCGGCCAACTCCAAATTCGTAAACGGCCTGTGCCACGTCCCATCGAGGGCGCGTATCACGGCAACCAGGCGGTCGGCCGGGGCAGGCAGGCCAATCGGGTCAGTTTGCGAAATTTCGCAAGTTCGGGTATCGGCCACGGACCAGGGACCGCGATCATGCTTGGCATGGCCAATAACGGCCGCGCTCGGCCCGTCCCAAGTCGTGACGCCGTAGTGGCCACCGCCGACATAGTGTTCCCGGCCCTCGCGCCAGACACGCGGGTCAGCCACCGCAAAGGCCCCGTTGCTGGGCATGGACTCGCCGATGACCGCTCCGGTGGGATCGGTCCACGTGCGGACGCCAAACGCCCCTTTGCGCATCTCCTGGCCACGAGGATCGGCGACGACGAGTCCACCGGCAGAAGGTCCGCCCCCGCCGGTCACAGCCGGAGAGGTTTCGTCGAAACGAACCACGCGAAACACGTTGTTGTGCCGGACCCCGCTTACCCGGGGATCGGCAACGGCGTAGCGTCCCCCGCCCGGAGCGCTCTGTCCGGACACGGCCCCCATGGACTCGGACCAGGGCAAGACGCCATACTGGCTATACTCGTGGCCTAGGGCGCAACGGGGGTCAGCGACAGAAAAGCGGCCGTTGGTCGGAGTCCCCCGGCTGGTTACTGTGCCTGCCGGTGATTCAAACGGGATGACCCCGAGGAAGTCTCCTCGCATTTCGCGGCAGGCTCGAGGGTCTGCCACGGAATACCGGCCGCAGGTCGGGCCAGCGTTACCGGTGACGGTCCCGGCTGTCGCCGCCCAGGGCAACACGCCGAGGACGCCGTCCTGATAGCTCCGGTCCGGCACAATCCCGTAATCCGCCAACACGCCGTCCTGGACCCGCAGCTTCGACAGGGACCGCCAATCGGACCCGGCCTCGACAAACGCCAGCCTCACCCACGTCTTCCATTGCAACGCCGGCATCCGGTGCATGGGGCCGGCCACCGCCGCCCCGGGCAAGGGCATCCGGCCCAGGACGTCGCCCACGGCCCGCAGCGGCCTCCGGTCCGGCTGATACAGGAACGGCGGCACTTTCTCCCGGTGCCGGGCAACCAGCAGGAACCGCTTGCGGCTTTGGGCCAGTCCGCCGAGCTCGCCGCAATCGTGCGTGGTCTCGGCCACGGCATAGCCGTAATGCCGCAGGAGCGCGCCTATCTGGTCGAGGAGGTGGCGGCCCCGGGTCGCGATACGGGGGACGTTCTCAAAAAGCACGAGCTCGGGCGGGTCATCGCTCCACGCTTCGAGCATGAGCCACACGCCGCGCACGGTCAGGCGGTTGAGGGCCTGATACCGGCCGGACTGGCTTTTTGTTTCGGAGAGCAGGCCGGAGAATCCCTTGCAGGGGGCCGAAAGAAAAACGATGTGCGGCCGCTCATTTCCCGCTGCGCGCCGGATGTCGTCGGGCCCGGCCTCGCGCCAGTCCGGCCCGGGCTCCCGACCGTGGAAATCCCGAAACTGGCCCCGGTCCATCAGGTCCAGACACGTGCCGGGCACACCGGACAGCCGCTCGAAATCGGCGATGGCCGCCGGGGACACGTCGATACCGCCGAGGCACCGGAAACGGGCGCGCATATTTCCGATGGCTGCCCGGCCCTTGTTGAACCCCTTCGCACCACCGCCCAAGCCACAGAACAGATGGAAGTGGGTGATTTCCCTTATTTCTATGGGGGATTGAATCATTAATGCGCCTTCCTGGCCCTGACCGCTTCCTTCCTCCTCGCCGCCACAAGCTGGCCCTGCCACTCCCCAACACCACAATGCAGACAAGGAATCGCCTCGATATCAAGGTTCGCCCGGCACAGGGCCGTGTCGGGGATCGGGGCGGATTGAGGACAAGACGGTGAACGCGTCGTCATGGTGATTTCCTCAATTTTCAGAAGGTTTCACGTGGTTCGGAAAGCAGCTTAAACGCCTTCCATATCCCCGCGTTCAGGGACGCTTCGTTGGCGGCAAGCCCCTGGAGCAGCAGGTTCTTGCAGAACACGGACAAGGGGACGCCGGCAGCCGCGGCCCGGCGGTTCAAATGGGCCACAAGTTCCATGTCCAGAGCGTTAAGGGTGATGCTTTCGGTACCGCCTCGCACCGCATAGCGGGCGATGGGCTCCGGAAGAGTGGACGCCGCGTCCGGCTCGGGCTTGCGCTTAAACCAGTTCAGCATGGGAGGCTCCGTGAAAATGCTGCATGTGTCCGTCGAACAGGACGCTGACGGATTGCTGGTAACCATGGTGGTCGTGGACAAGGCCCTGGCCATGTTCCGGCGATTCCGCCGGCCGGTCGGGACCACCTATGCCGCGGTCTGCCAGGATGCTGAGAGGATGGCGTTGGAGCGGTGGCCGGGCGGAATCCAGTACAGGATGGCCCTGCCAGTGGGGGATTGCGGGGATATTCACGGCTGACGCCTCCAAAATATCGCCCCCGCCAGAAGCCCAAGGAGAAACCCCAGGTAGATGGCGCACAAGGTCCACGCCGCCATCAACCAGCCGTTGGGAGCGCAAACAGGGGACATCAGGCGGCTCCTGACTGGTCGGGTTGAGGGGCGGCGGGAAGGGGGGCTGGGCGTCGGTCTCCGTAGAGGAATGGCCAGAGCTTTTCGAGGTTTTTGGAATGCATCCCTTGGCGTTCACCCTTCTGGACTCGCGTTATGGCTTGAACGCTTTTGATCCCGGCCTCTCTGGCAAGGCGGCAAGCCGACCAGCCCGTTTCCTGAAAAAAAGTGGTGAGGTCTTCGGTAAGGTTCATGAGGTCATCATAGCTAATTAGCTATGCTCGTCAAGAAAGAATAAGCCAAACAGCCATAGCCAAAGAGCTACACAATATGCATACTTCAGCCATGGGATTTGTTGAAAACTTTCTTGACGAGCTGAAGGCCGCGCGTGATTCGCGTTTTGGTGGCGTTAATCAGAAGATGGCCAAGGCGGCGGAATATGATCCTACCAATTTGGGAAGGATTTTGCGTGGCGAAAAGACCAGTTGGCTCAGTTCGTTGGGGAGGTTGGCCGATGCCGCTGGGTTGGTCGTAACTCAAAAAAACGCAGCGACTGGCGACGAGTACGCTTTCATCCAGATCGCCGAAGCCAAACCATCGGCTGGTGGCGGATCATTGGAAACCAGTGGAAAAACCGAAGGGTCTTTGGCGTTTCGTCGCGACTGGTTGGGCTCAAAGACCAGGACCAGCCCGGAGCGTCTTCGAGTGATGTTTGTGGCCGGGGATTCCATGAGCCCGACCATTTCCAACGGCGACGTCGTTTTAGTCGATGAAGGCGGCCAAGGGAAAGAGTTGCGTGAAGGAAAGGTCTACGTCATTCGTAAGGGTGATGAAATTTTTGTGAAGAGATACCGGCGCGGTGTTGGGAAGCAGTTATTCTTGGGAGATAACAGAGAAACTTCCTACAACGATGTGGAAGTTTTTCCGGGGGATGAAGACGGATTTGAAGTTATTGGGAGGGTGATATGGGCTGGGAAAGAATTATAAAAATATTCAAAAAAGAAAGATACATCCCTGATGAAAGTAAGTGGAGAGACGATTATAGGGACGGGTCTTTTGACTCGAAAGATGCAATAAATATAGCTTACGATTATAAGTTAGAAAGATACCTTACGTGGATGGATCCAAAATCATTAGCGGCGATGTCCAGGGAGATAGACAAAGCAAAACAAAAATTCTTTTCAAAATCAATCAAGTATTTTGTAATTGCAATTTTTTTGTCGTGGCTTGTCGGATATGAGGATTGTAGATCGAGGGTTGAATATTTCTTTGAACCTGCGTCTATTGAATATTATTGTAAACTGTATGATGGAGTTGGAGCCTCTATGGAAATTTCGAAAGCAATCAAGAAATTTTTGTCTCCATTCTGATGATAGTATCTCGCAACTTCCTTTTCCCGCTTTTTCTCATACTAGTGGCACTTCCTGTTCAGGCTTACGACCTTACCATCAAAGACGCCCCGGCCCAGGTTTACTTTTCGCCCAAGGGCGGAGGGCAACAGGCCATCGTGGACGCCATCGGACAGGCTAAGGAGTCAATCTATGTCCAGGCCTACAGCTTCACGAGTGTGCCCATTGCCAAAGCCTTGGTTGACGCGGCCCGGCGCGGGGTGAAGGTAATCGCGATCCTGGATAAGTCGCAGCGATCCGAGCGATATACCGGCGCGACCTTTCTGCGAAACGAGGGTATTCCCGTCTGGATCGACGCAGATCATGCCATCGCGCACAACAAAGTTATGGTCTTGGATGGGAATGTGGTGGTAACGGGATCATTCAATTTCACCCGCGCCGCCGAAGAGAAGAACGCGGAAAATCTGTTGATCATCCGGGACCAGAGGCTGGCCAAGCTCTACACAAATAACTGGCAGAAGCACCGGGAACACTCGAAAAACTACTGATCACGCGCCTTCCATTTTTCTGACCAATCCGCTATAAAATTGCGATGAAACGCCATATCTACCTTGCCGGCCCCCTGTTCACTCACGCCGAACGCGCCTACCTCGCCGCGCTCCGTGACCGCCTGCGTCAGCTTCCAGGCGTCACGGTGACCTGGCCGGGCGATCTGTTCGAGTCTGACCACCTGGCCATGCTCGGCCCTAAGGCCAAGCAGTACATTTTCGAGGGGTGCCGCGATGCGATCCATGAGGCCACTCACGTAATTTCCCTGCTGGACGGCACTCAGGTGGACGACGGAACAGCTTGGGAGATCGGTTACGCCTACGCCCGGGGATTGCCTATCCTGGGGCTTCGGACAGATTTTCGACAGGCGGGGGACACAGCGCATTCGGTCGCCAACGCTATGATAGAATGCTCCTGCCACGCGATTTACCGCTCAGCTGACGAGTTACTGGCAACCCTGGCTAAATAGCTGCCTTGTTATTCGCTTTCCAACGTCCCCGCTCCGGCGGGGATTTTTTTTTGGAGCCTTCTATAGCTAAACGGCTTGGGCTTGCTTGACGTCTCTAGCCATTTAGCTATTATCCCCCTCAACGAGCCCACACCGCGAGACACCGCCGAACCCTGGAACGTTCGCGGCCCGGCAACGGAGCCCCAAAGGGGCAGTCACCGGGACCAGGGAGGAGGCGGACACGATGCGAGGGCGAAATTTCGAAAATTTCCAGGCTTACAACGGACACCAACCACAGGAGACACGATGAAGATCAACCTCAAAATGCGCTTTGCGGCCGTCCTGACGCTGGGCGGAGACACGTCGAAACTGCCGCCGGAAGACCTTGTTTCCGCCGCCGCCTCCCCTGACTGGCGCGTCCGTCAGGCGGTCGCCCAGGCGGGGGCCAGCCGTACCGACATCCCGGCCGAGACCCTGGTGGCCCTGGCCGCCGACGATGACTGCGACGTCCGTCAGGCGGTCGCCCAGGCGTTGGCCAGCCGTACCGACATCCCGGCCGAGACCCTGGTGGCCCTGGCCGCCTCCCCTGACTGGCGCGTCCGTCAGGCGGTCGCCCAGGCGTTGGCCAGCCGTACCGACATCCCGGCCGAGACCCTGGTGGCCCTGGCCGCCGACGATGACTGCGACGTCCGTCAGGCGGTCGCCCAGGCGGGGGCCAGCCGTACCGACATCCCGGCCGAGACCCTGGTGGCCCTGGCCGCCGACGATGACTGCGACGTCCGTCAGGCGGTCGCCCAGGCGGGGGCCAGCCGCGGCCTCACGGAAGAGATGCTGCGCATGCTCATGGAGGCCGTCGCGTAGCTGGAGAAGACGCGAAACACGGCCGCCGCCTGAATCCATCGGGACATGGCGGCGGCCAGGAGGAAAGGCCATGTGCTACCACGATATGCCCACCGAATTCCCGCCGCTTGGCTGGCACGACATCAAAGACGTGGCCAAGGTCGTAGTTCTGGCACTGGCCGCCATCTTCCTCATCTCCCTATTCGCTCCGCTGCAGCTTGGCCATTGGCGCGCCGTCGAACGGCACACGGAAATTGCGAGTGCGGCGGTCGAGCCGCGCGTGTGGAGGTAGGTCATGGAACCGCAAAACATCACCCCGGATCAGGCTGTCATTTTCTCGCAGCACGTGGCGGCCGGCGTATTCCAGCCCGTGGCGACGTTCCCCGATGAGCCCGAGGCGGAAGCGTATTTCAAGCATTGGCGTGACGATTTTCAGCGCGAACACGGGAAGCTCCCGGCGCGCGGCGTGGACTATCGCATGGAATGGCGGCCGCTGGAATCGGAGCAGTTCACGGCAGACTTCGCCAGGGTCGAGAGCGGGGCCTACAACATCCTTTCCGACATCCGGCAGGTGCTCAACGCCACGGACGGCAGCGAGAACCCGGAACTGGTGCGCCGCGTCTGGTATCTGCACGAGGCCATGGGCCGCATCAACGCCATCTGCGCGTCCATTGCGGACGGGGGGAAGCTCCCCTCCGGTCGGTCCCTGGCCGTGGAGATTGAAGGGATTTCTCGGCAGGCGCTGACGAAGGCATGCGTGGGGGAACGGCGATGACCACCCTCTCCATCGACCATCGTCATCCCCACGTGACGCGTGCCATTGACGCCATGCGATCGGGCGACCTGGAGCGCACGGGGATTTTCGCCACGCACCCGGAACTAGCTGTCAGGGTTGTTCGCCGGGTGTCCATGGACATGGGCAACCGCATCGCGGCCAGGGCGCTTGGTTTGGAGGCAAGGGCATGAGTTGTCCGCAGGACCTCCCGAGCGTGACCACGATCCTTTCCCCGTGGTCAGACTTCAGTCGCGTCCCGGAAGAGGTCCTGGCGAATGCGGCAGAGCGGGGAACGCTCGTGCACCAGGCCTGTGCCTGCCGGCTGATCGGACTTTGGTCCTTCCCGGTGCCAGCCGAGATCAGGGGCTATCTGGATTCCTTCGAGAAATGGTTGCCCATCGTGGCTGACGTTGCCCTTTGCGAGGGAGAGCTTGCCGACCATGATTACGGCTATATGGGCCATCCTGACCTGATTTGTCGTCTCCAGGGTGACGCATCCCTTGCCGTCATCGACTTCAAGACCCCCCTGGCAAAATCCAAATCTTGGCGGCCACAGCTTGCCGCTTACCGGGAACTGGCTGTCAAGCGCGGCCTCGACGTGCGCCGGGTGATGTCCGTGCGCCTCAAGAAAGACGGGGGCCGCCCCATCGTCAACGAGTCCACGGCTACGGTGGCGCATGACTTCGCGGTCTTCCGCAACGCCCTGGCCTGCTGGAAATACTTCAAGGGAGGAAACTGAACATGACTGCTATCGATTTCGGCGCGGCGCTCCGCGAACCGACCCCCGGCATGCCGCCGACTGCTCCGGCTGTCTTCGAGATGCCGACGACAGCGCCGGCCCAGGCCAACCCCTACGACATGACTCCGGTCAAAGCGGCCCTCGCACCGTATACGGCCGAGATCGAAGCCATGCAGACCAAAGCTGCGGCTGTTGTCATCGAATCCGACGAAACCAACACGCTGGCCATCGAAATGGGTCTGCAGGCCAAGAAGCTGGGGGGTGCCATCGAGAAGGCACGCAAGGCATTCGTGGCCGATCCCAACGAGTACGTGCGCGGCATCAACGCCCTGGCCAAAAGCTTCGGCGAAAAGCTGGCCGCCATCGAATACGGCCTCAAGCGGAAGATCGGGGACTACCAGCAACGCAAGGAATTGGAGCGGCGTAAGGTCGAGGAAGAGGCGCGCCGGCAGACGGCCGAGCTCCAGGCCAAGCTGGATGCCGAGGCCAAGGCCGCCAATGTGGAGCCGGTCAAGATCGAAGCCCCTGTCGTGCCCAAGGCTTCCGGTCCCGTGCGCACGGCGGAAGGGACGTCCTACCAGCACACGGAATGGCGTTTCGAAGTCCAGGACGATGCGGCCATTCCCCGAGAATACCTGATGCCGTGCGAAACCAGGATCAGGCAGGCGGTCAAGGACGGCGCGCGGAACATCCCCGGCGTTCGCATCTTCGAGCACACCGAAACCAGATTCAGGAGATAGGTCATGGCCACCACGTCCATCGATGTCTTCAGGGGCACCCTGAAGAAAATGGAAGGCGAATTCGCCCTCGTCCTTCCCAAGGGTGTCACTCCCGAGACGTTTACCCGCGTCGTCATGACGGCCGTGCAGTCCGAACCGACGTTGATGCCGCATCTAAACACCGATCAGGGTCAACGATCCATGATCGCGGCCGCCATGAAGTGCGCCCAGGATGGCTTGATGCCTGACAAGCGGGAAGCCGCCTTCGTGGTCTACAAGGGGCAGCCCCAATACATGCCGATGATTGGCGGCGTGCGCAAAAAGCTCATGGCCACGGGACTGTTCAACGGCATCCCGGCGCACGTCGTCTACGAAAATGATCACTTCGTCTACGAGCTCGGCGACAACGAGCGTCTGGAGCATCGGCCCGTCCTCAAGGACCGAGGAGAACCCATTGCCGTCTATGCCATCGCCATCTTCAAGGACGGTTACCGCGAGCGCGAGGTAATGACCGTCGAAGACATCGAGAAAGTCAGGGCCGTTTCGGCGGCGCAGAATGGTCCCTGGAAGACGTGGTGGGACCAAATGGCCATCAAGACCGTTACCAAGCGGCTGGCGAAGCGGCTTCCGGTCAGCCGGGAGGTCGTGGAAGTCCTGGATGCCGACAGGGAAGAGTTCGAGGGCACCACATACGACGTAACGGCCTCACCCGTTGATGTTTCCGAGTTCGACCGGCTGGCCCAAGCACGCGGCGCGGACATGGGCGCGCTGTCCCGCTTCACCGTGGCCACGGCCAGCATGAACAAGTGCCCGGTTGATGACGTGAAGGCCCAGGCCATTGCCAATTTCGACAGCTTTTGGGCCGCCTTCGAGACCTGGCAGACAAAGCAGCCGGCCGCGAACGGCAACGGCCAGAAGAAGCCCCGGGCCACGGCCTCCATGCGGGAAGGGGCCGCGAAGGCGGTTGTGGACGCGGGCCTGGACCTCGCCGCCATCGAAAAAGACTTCGGGGTTTACTCCAAGGACTGGAGCCACACCCAATGCGAGCAGGCCAAGAAGTTGGCGGCCGACGCCCTGTCCGCCGCTGGCGTGGTCCCCGATCCCGAGGCCGATGCTGATTCCGCCGACCAGGAGCAGCCCGCCGAGACACCCCAGGACCTCCCCGAAACCGTCGAGTGCCCGAACACGGGCAACGTCGTGCGCCTCGCCGTGGAGTGCGCCGCCTGCGGTCAGATGGGACTGTGCCCATCCACGGACGGGCAGGAGTAGCTATGAGCACCTCAGACATCATGATTCTCCCGGGCGTCAAGATGGGCGTCAGCATCAATCTCGAGACCACCACGCGAAGCGGCCGGCAGATGACGGTTTATGTCCGTGACTTTGAAGCCCCGGTCATAACGGATCAAACCGGCATAGACGCCGCCATAGGCCGACTGGAACGCAACGTGCGCGAAGCCCTGGAATCCCTGATCTACGGCGTCAACGGACGATCACCACGGCCATAACCCCACTCGACCGCACCCCGGCGGTCGGGGTTTGGAACCGGCCGGGAATCCCTCAGCCCGGCCGGCATCCAAGCCAACAACTCAAGGAGGATATTTCCCATGCCCGAGACCCTGCCCACCACAGAAACAGCCAAGGCCCCGCCGCTGCACTCCGTGCCGACGAAGGCCAAGTCCCGCAAGCTGGCCGATGGCGGGACCGTCCCCACCAAGTCCTCGCCTGCCCCGGTCGAAGCCGCGGTTACTGACGCCCCCCAGGAGCCAGCCCAGGACCTGTCCCTGGCCACGTTCGCCGCCGGCGTCATGACCACGATCCCCTATGAGCAGGACGTGGCCCTGGCCTACTGGCACGAGTCCGTCATGGACCGGGCCGAACGCGCCCGGGACCGTGACGGTCTTCTGGCCCGCATTGCCGAGCTCACCGATGAGGTTACCGCCTATGCCGACGAGATGGGCGAACTCCTGGACGACCTCAAGCGGGCCAATCTGCCCCCGGACCTGCACTGTAAAGCCAAGGACCTCTTGGTTCTCATCGAGATCGACAAAGGCATGACCGTGTCGGCTATCGCCAACGGGATTCAGACGGTGGCTTACGACATGAAATCCCGGCTCATGGATAAGTACAAAGGCAAGGTGAAGACGGTCCTGACCTGCTCCCCGGACCCCACCGACTACGATTCCATGATCATCACCGGGGAGGTCAGCCCCGAGATGCCGGCCCAGCCCACAGGCGGCCGGCTGACGCTGGCTTCGGACGGCACCGTGGTCACGCGGCGCGAGTCGGCGGCGGCCTTCCAACTCAAGCTCCAGGAACCGGAGCCCGATCCGCTGGCGGAGATGTTCGGCAAGGCGGACGGCGAAGCCTTCGGGGCTCTCCTGCGCGCTAAGGGGGTGAAGGAAATCACCCTGGGCGAGGGCGACAACAAGGTGAAGGTCCGGCTGGCCGGGAAGGAAACACAGAAAGCGGCGTAACCATTGGTACCACTTGGAATAATCCAAGACCAAAACTGGGAATAAAAAAGGAGCTGATATGACAAAGACCTACCTCGGCGTGAAGATGGTGACGGCCTGGGAACAGGAAAAGGACGGAAAACCCGGCTACGCGGTCAAGTATTCGGACGGCTACATTTCCTGGTCGCCCAAGGACGTGTTTGAGGCCGCTTACTTCTGCCTTGAGGACGGCCACAACAACAAGATCGTCCAGAATGACGTTGACGCCTTCATCGGCAAGATCACGGACAGTCAGCTTGACGAGAAGACCACCATCGTTACGGCGGAAACTCTGACCGGATTCCGCCAGTACGAAGTTTCGAGCTGTGTCGATCCGGCCAACTACGACCACGCTCTCGGCGTCAGCATCGCCACCGAGCGCATCAAAGACCGCATCTGGCCAATGCTCGGCTTCGTGCTCCAGTGGGCCGTCAAGGGCTTGAAGGCGGCGTAGGCCATGGGACGAAACGACATGATTGAAGTGGAGGACCTGGAGTTCCGGCGCGAGGCCGGGGCGGCCATCATCGTCGAGTACGACGGCGAGGAGGTCAGCCTTCCCCAAAGCCAGATTGAATGGCCCGAGGACGCGGCCTGCGGCGACCTCATCACCGTCACCATGCCCGAGTGGCTGGCCATGGACCGGGGGCTTATCTAGCCCCCCGTCTCCAACCTGGCCTGTCCCGCGAGGGCCAGGAAATGAGGCGAAGGGGAGAGACGGTGCGGCGTGGTGGGAACACGCTGATGCGCGAGTTGAAAAGCACAGCGCGAACGGCCTCAAGACCTGTGGGGATTTCATCAGCGGGGGAGCGAGGTCCTTGCGACTAGCCCAGCTTCCTGCTTCCCGGCTGAATCAGGCAAAGCCGGTTCGAATCCGGCCACCGTCAAGAAAAATGGAGGAGAGCATGAAAGACCCGGCGAAGAAGCCCAAGCAGAAGAACTTCCAGCGCATCAACTCGGTCAAAATGGGTGGCGGACCCCACGGTGGACGGTGCGCAAAGCACGCCTGCAAGGCCTGCGGGACGGTGCACGGGTTCAGGAAGTGTCCGTTCTGCGGGAAGAGGTAGGCCCATGGTTGTCATTCTCGTCTGCGGTTTCGGGCGCTGTGGATCATCCATGGTCATGCAGATGCTGGCGGCCGGCGGCATGCCGGTGGTTGGCGAGCATCCAGCCTATGAGGACATGGATTGCAATCCGATCACGCTGCCCATGATTCCGCGCCTCGACGGCAAGGCTGTTAAGCTGCTTAATCCGCATCTTGATCCCATCCCGGTTGGGCCAAAATACCGGGCCGTCTGGCTCGACAGAAATCTAATGCAGCAGGCCAGGAGCACGGTCAAATTCCTGCGCGGCGTGGCTGGAATCCCGGTCAAGCCTCGTGACGTCAAACGGATCGCTCGGGCTGGCGAGAAGGACCGCCCCCGTGCGTTGGCGGCGCTACGCCAGGCACTCCACGGTGAGCCGCTGGTGCTGCGGTTTGAAGACATCCTGGCCGATCCGCTGGAGGCAGCGCAGCAGTTGGCCATGATTTGCCATCGGGCGATGGATGTGCAGGCCATGGCGCGCCGTGTTTTGCCGCGTTCGCCCCAATGCCGGCCGGATATGCTGATCGAATCGATGTTGATGGAGGCACGTCCATGACCTACCCACCCAAATCCCTGCGTCAGCAGGCCGCCCACGAACGCGGCACCGTCCAGATCAAGTTGACCTGCGTCGAAATCGCCCTGATGCAGCTTGAGCAGGTCTTTGCCCATGAGCCTGGGGCCATGGATCACCTGCGCAAAATCCGCCGCTGGTCCATGCGCTGCTGGGAGAGCACGGGAGCGCCGGCGCAAAAGCTGGTGGATGGCGTGTGGGTTCCTGACGGCAAAGGAAAGCCGCTTTCCGCCGCCATCCTGCGCCGGGCCGATGTCGAGTCAGCGGCCGTGGATGAGGCTCGTAAGTCGGTCATTGGAAAATGTGCGACCGTGGACACCTGGGCCGCGTGGCTCATCTGCCTGGACGCGCTGATCCATGACGTCATCTGCACGTGGCATCCGGATGGCCTGCGGGCCTGCTGGCGGTATCTGGGTATGACATGGGAGACGCTGACGCGTCGCTTCATGAGCCAGTGCGAGGACCAAGGGAAGGCGGAAGATGACGGCATGGCGATCTATCTGCTGATCGTCGAAAGGAACGGGTGGGCGTGATGATGACCGCCGCTCAGGTAGCCGAAAAGCTTGGCATGCACATCAACACGGTCTACAGGCTGAAGCGGAAGCTTGGAGGGGTCCAGCTTGTTGCCGGCGGACGCCTGATGTTCTCTGAAAAACGGATAAACGAGATTCTGGAGCCATCCAATGCCCTATCCATTGAAGAACGGGAAGTGGAAAGCAACCCGTATGATAAACGGCAAGAGGAAGGAAAAAACGTGTGCAACAAAAAGGGAAGCTCTCACATGGGAAGCCGCCCAAACCGAGGAAGTATGGGACGCACGCCAGACGTGCATAACGTGCTTGGAGTGGTGTAACGCATACCTCTCCTATGCACAGGAGCGCTTTTCAAAAAAGACGTATGAAGAAAAACGCTTCGCCTTCCGCAACTTGATTCGCTTTGTCGAAAAAGACACTCCTGTCGAAGAAATACCCATGAAAAAAATCCTGGACGCTTTGCGAAACAGGGCCAAGTCCAGAAGCGGAAACGCGGCGAACAAGGACAGGAAGAACCTTGCAGCCGCATGGCATTGGGGAAGGAAGTACCTCGCCTTCAACGAGAAAAACCCGTTCTTGGCGGTTGACCGTTTTTCCCACGATGAAAAGGGGCGTTACGTTCCGACGCCGGCCGATTTTGACAAGGCCATGGCAGCCGCTGGCCCTGAGGATCGCGTCTTCCTTCTTACGGCCCTCCATACCGGTGCGCGCCGCGGGGAGCTTTTTCGCCTGACGTGGCCGGACATCGACTTGGCGAATGGGACCATCCGGCTCGGGACACGTAAGACAGCCACCGGGGGAATGGAGTATGCGGCCATCCCCATGACGCCGGAACTTCGGCAGGCCATGGCCGAGCACAGGAGGAAAGGCCCCCGCTCCATGACCGTCTTCACCACGGTTGAGGGAGACGACTTCACGAGCCGGCAGCATTACATGGCCAGGCTCTGCAAGCGGGCTTGCGTCAAGCCGTTCGGGTTCCACGCTATCCGGCATCTGTCAGCGGTAATGATGTACCATGCTGGCCAGCCGGTCAGCGTGATTCAAGCCATGCTCAGACACAAGAACGCGGGGACCACGGAACGATACCTGAAGAGGTTGGGCCTGGACCCTGAGAAGCTGCGCAAGGCGGTCGAGGCCGTCTTCTCGAAACCGCAGATTGACCATCTGTCTGAGGTAAAAAAATAGCCCTCCCGGCTGCAACCTGGAGGGCTATGGGAAGGTGATTTACGGCGAAATTTACGGCGTCCGTAGATCAACCTTGGATTTGCTTGGCGTCCCCAAGGGGATTTGAACCCCTGTTACCGGCGTGAAAGGCCGATGTCCTGGACCAGGCTAGACGATGGGGACGCAGATTGCAACTTGGCTGGGGGACTAGGATTCGAACCTAGGTTGATGGAGTCAGAGTCCATAGTCCTGCCGCTAGACGATCCCCCAGCAGGATCAAGAGCCAATCTCTTTACAGAAAATTCGGAGGACCGTCAAGAACTTTCTTGGCGGTCCCGGAAATCAGGACGCCTTGGCCAGACGCCGCGTCCGCTTCTTGAGCTTGTTGACCTGACGACGCAGAATTTCCTTCTGCTTGCGGCTGCCGTCGCCGGAAGCCTCGGCGCGCTTGGCGCGCAGTTCGCGCATCTTGCCCTTCATGGACAAAATCTTCGTCTTGTACGGAGAGACCTTCGGGCCTTCCTCGCCGCCGATGCCCAGCACTTCCTTGATCTGCACGAGCAGCTCTTCCTTGCCCAGGCCAGAAGCGCCCGTGATCTGCGGAATCTGCTTCAGCACCAGATCACGAAGTTCCTTGGCCGTCATCTTGTCCAGCGGCTTCTTCAGATCAAGCTGCAAACCTTCGCTCATATTCGCCTCCACGAGAAATGTATCGTTACGCCGTCTTCAGCCGCCTAGCCCGCCTTCTTGCGGCCGCCACGGCGAACCTTGCCGGACGGCTGCGGCCCGGCCTCGAAATACGCGACATACTTCGCATAGCAACGCCCGACCGGCGTCGCCGGATCGAACCTCCCCAACTGTCCGCCCAGATTCTCCGGCCTTTTCGCCGGCGGCGTGGAAAAACGGGGAGGCGCGGCCCGCAGCGCATCCAAGGAAACTTGGTCTCCTAGCAAGTCGAACCGCACTCTGTCAAAGGCTTCGTGCCCCAACGCGGCATTGACCAGCGACAAAATTTCCGGCGCGGCGAAATGCATCTCCTGCATGACTACCGGGTCGTCCGCGCCAAGGAGCAGATCCCGGCGGCGATGCCCCAGCGGGCGCACCAATTCCGCCGTCTCCGGCCCCACGATCTCGGCCCAGCGCCGGCACACGGCCACGAAATCATGGCGGGCCGCCGCCTCCTTGCCGGAAACGAACCGGTCGATGGATTCGGACAGGCGGCGCAGCATGGGATGGGCTCGCGCCGGCCGGCGGCGTCCGGGGCGCGCCCGGACGCCGCCGGCGCGGCGAAGGGAATTACAGCTTGAGCGCCGTCTTGATGTCGGCGGCGGCGTCGGTGCGTTCCCAGGTGAACTCGGGGCGCTCCCGGCCGAAGTGGCCGTAGCAGGAGGTCGGCTTGTAGATGGGGCGCTTGAGGTCCAGACGCTTGGAGATGTAATAGGGGCGCAGATCGAAGACCTCGCGCACGGCCTTGGTCAGCTGCTCGTCGGGGATGTCGCTCGAACCCATGGAGGTGACCAGCACCGACAGGGGCTCGGCCACGCCGATGCAGTAGGCGATCTGGACTTCGCAACGGCTGGCCGCGCCGCTGGCCACCAGGTTTTTCGCCACGTACCGGGCCATGTACGCGCCCGAGCGGTCCACCTTGGACGGGTCCTTGCCCGAGAACGCGCCGCCGCCATGGTTGCCCATGCCGCCGTAGGTGTCCTGGATGATCTTGCGACCGGTCAGGCCGCAGTCGCCCATGGGACCGCCGATGACGAACCGGCCGGTGGTGTTGATGTAGACTTTGGTGTTCTTGTCCACCAGGGACTCGGGCAGGGTATGGAAGATGACTTCCTGGCGCACCGCGTCCACGAGGTCGGAGTAGGAAATGTTCTCGTCGTGCTGGCAGGCCACCACCACGTTGTCGATGCGCACCGGCTTGCCGTCGACGTACTCCACGGCCACCTGCGTCTTGCCGTCGGGGCGCAGGAAGTCGAGGATCTTGTTCTTGCGCACATAGGAGAGCCGACGCGACAGCTTGTGGGCCCAGTAGATGGGGGCGGGCATGAGGGTCTCGGTCTCGGTGCAGGCGAAGCCGAACATCATGCCCTGGTCGCCCGCGCCCTGCTCCTCGGGCTTCTCGCGGGAAACGCCCTGGGCGATGTCCACGGACTGTTTGTCCACCGAGGAGACGACGGCGCAGGTCTCCCAGTCGAAGCCCATGGCCGAGCTGTTGTAGCCGATCTCCTTGACCGTCTCGCGCACGATGGAGGGGAAGTCGGCGTAGGCCTTGGTGGTGATCTCGCCGGCGATGAACGCCAGGCCGGTGGTGACCAGGGTCTCGCAAGCCACGTGGGCGTCGGGGTCCTGAGCCAGGATCGCGTCCAGGATGCCGTCGGAAATCTGATCGGCGACCTTGTCCGGGTGCCCTTCGGTCACGGATTCGGAACTGAACAGGTACCGGCCCTTGGCATTGATCATAAAGGATATCCTCCGTGTGCCAGCGGTCCGATCACGGCGGACATGGCGTTTTATTACAGTAAGACAGTAGACGACGATTGAAATTTAGTCCGATAGCCGGCGCGCCGTCAAAAAGCAAGTTGCAAAGCCGCGACGCCATGCCGGCTATCCGGTGACGCCGGCCAGCCTGTTGTCGATCAGCCGCGCCCGGGAGAACTTCACCGCCGTGGCGAAAAGCGCCGGCCCGTCGATGACGTCCAGGGAATAAAGGCGCTGGGGATGCACGCAGGCAAGATAGTCCAGGGTCGCGGACGGCATTTCCCGGGCGAAATAGGCGGCGGTCTCCGCCAGCATGCGCCCGGCGTCCCTTTCCCCGGCCGCCACGCGCGCGGCGGCCAGGGCCAGTCCCTTATTGATGTGGGGGGCTTCGGCCCGCTCCTGCCGCGTCAGGTAGACGTTTCGCGAGGACAGGGCCAGGCCGTCGGCCTCGCGCACGATGGGCGCGCCCACGATCTCCACGGGAAAGCCCAGATCGGCCGTCATGCGGCGCAGGATCGCCAACTGCTGCCAGTCCTTTTCCCCGAACACGGCCAGGCTCGGCTGGGCGAGCAGGAAAAGCTTGGACACCACGGTGCACACGCCCCGGAAGTGGGTCGGCCGCGAAGCGCCGCACAAATATCCCGCAAGCTCGGGCACCTCGACCCAGGTGGCCGCCTCGGGCGCGTACATGGCCTCGGGCGCGGGCGCGAACAGCACGTCCACGCCGGCCTCGCGCGCCAGGGCCGCGTCGCGGTCCAGGTCGCGGGGATAGGCGGCGAGGTCTTCGCCCGGTCCGAACTGGGTGGGGTTGACGAACACGCTCGCCACCACGCGCTCGGCGCGCTCCCGGGCCAGGCGCAAGAGGCTGGCGTGCCCGGCGTGCAGCGAGCCCATGGTGGGCACGAGTCCGGTCACGACGTCCCGGCGCAGCCAGTCGCGGCAGCGCGCACGCAATTCCTGAGGGTCCTTGATGATGTCCACGGCAAGCCTCCCGCAATTTCGCGGCCCTCTAATCCAAGCCGTGCCGACTGTAAAGTCGGCCATGACAAATACCGGGCGGACGCGTATGCACGGATGGCCGCGGGGCCGTAAACCATGCCCGCCTGGAGATCGCCATGCTCTTCCGGTTCCTCATGCCGCTCCTTCTCGCCCTGGCCGCCGCGCTGCCCTCCGTGGCCGCGGCCGCGCCCAAGCAGGAACAGACCGAAACGCCGCCCGTCTTTTCCGCCAAGGCCCTCCTGCCGGAGAACATCCTGTCCGGCTCCAACTATTCCGTGGACGACAAGGTGGTCAACGACGGCTACATGAACACCTACGTCGTGCACACGCCCAAGGGCGACCTGCACGTGGAGTCCACCTCGCTCCTGTATGCCCGCATCAAGGAGATGCAGGCCGCCGCGGCCATGGACCAGGTCAACAAGGGCGCGGAGATCGGCAAGTCCATCGGCCAGTCCGGGGTCAACGCCGTCAAGGGCGTGTTCAACCTCATCACCAGCCCCGGCGAGACGCTGTCCAGCGTGGGCAAGTCCTTCTCCCGGGCCAGCGCCTCCTCCAAGGAACAGCGTCCCAGCGACGACAAGGGAACCGTGGGCGAACTGCTCGGCTACAACCGGGCCATGCGCGAATACGCCAAGGCCTACGGCGTGGACCCCTACTCGAAAAACCCGGTCCTGCAGGAAAGCCTCAAGCGCCTGGCCGGGGCGGGCTTTTTCGGCTCGTTCACGGCCACGGCCGCCATCCCCGGCGGCGCGGCCCTGACCATGCTCTCCCGCACCGGCGCGCCCCAAAGCCCCGTGGACGTGAGCATCCCGCCCGAGGACCTGTTCGCGGCCAACCGCGAGCGCCTGAAATCCATGGGAGCCACGTCCGACACGGCCGACATGCTCGTGGAAAACGTCCACTACACCCCCATCGAGCAGACCCGGCTCGTCCTGGCCCTGGATCGCATGCCCCAGACGGCGGACCGTACCATCTTCATCAATCTGAGCATCCTGGCCGACAACGACGACATCGCCTGGTTCCGCACCCGGCAGGCCGAGCTTTTTGCCAACGTAAGCGCCACCACGGACAAGCTGGCGCGCTTCGTCAAGGTCGGCAAGCACGTCGCCGCCATGACCGCCCAGGGCGGCCTGGTCCTGGTCTTTCCCCTGGACTACCTGGCCTGGACCCCGACCATGGCCGACACCGCCCAGGCCATCGCCGCCTCCGCCGGCACGCTCAAGGCCAAGAGCAGGAAGCTCGTGGTCTCGGGCGAGGTGAGCCCGCTGGCGGCCACGAAGCTCAAGGCCGCCGGCTTCACGGTGGTGACGCTCCGCGAGGGCCTGCGATAAACGATTCTCCATGAGGCGGCGCGACCGCGCCCCTGGCCAAACGACCGGGAGACGCCATGAACACCTGCTTTCATGCCCTGCTCTCGCGCATCGAGGAACGACTGGACGCCCTCGGCGATCCGGAGGTGCTCCAGGACGTCCTGGCCGACCTCGACGCGCCGCGCATGTCGCTGGAGACGCTGTGCCACATGCGCCTGTACGCCGAGACCCTGCCCCGGGCCGAGGACTGTCCGTTCACGCCGGCCCAGCGCCACCTGCACTTCCTGTGGGACGCCTTCGACAAGCTGCCGCTGTGCCTCGTCGTGCCCTTCGCCATCCCGTTTCGGCGGCTCATCGCCAAGCGGCTGTTCGGGGCCTGCGGCGAGGCCTTCACGGCCGAGGAAAACCTGCGCTTCAACTTCGGGCCGCTTCTGCGTGTGGGTTCGCGGGTGTTCGTCAACCGCAACGTCTACATCGACGCCAAGGGCGGCGTGAGCCTGGGCGACGGCGCGGCCATCGCCGAGGACGTGCGCATCTTCACCCACACCCACGGCGAGGCCTCGCACATCGAGCGCACCTATGCCCCGGTCGCGGTGGGCGAATACGCCAAGATCTATTCCGGCGCGGTGCTTCTGCCCGGCGTGACCGTGGGCAGGCAGGCCATCGTGGCCGCCGGGGCGCTGGTCACCCACGACGTGCCGGACAACATGGTGGCCGCCGGCCGACCGGCCAAGGTGCTGCGCGAGCGGCGCACCGAGGGCCGCAGCGGCCCGGAGCTGGACCACATCTGGCTTTTCTGATCGGCGCGCCCTCCCCTTTCCCTCAGAAATTCCTTTCGTTGAAGGTGTCCAGGGCCGCCAGGCCCTTGCCCCGGGCCGTGAAGCGGCCCGAGGCCGGGTCGTGGCGGTAGGTTTCCCGCAGCGCCCCGGTCGGCAGCCCCGCCGGCCCCTTGCGGCAGCCCGGACCGGGCGAAAGCCGCACCACGGCCGTGACGTCCGGATAGACCGCTCCGGGACGCGGCGAGGTCTCCCAGTCCAGGCGCTCCTCGAAGGCCGCGTTGCACGCGCCCCGGACGCTCAGGGTCATCACCTGGGCGACGCGCCGCAGCCGGCTGGCCGTTACGTGGAAAAGGCCGGTGTCCAGGTAGCTTTGGTTGGAATTGAAGTGGTGGTTGCGGATGAAAAAGGCATGGTCCGGCCCGAGCGCCAGCAGCCGGCCGTCGGCGAGGTCGCAGTAAACGTCCGTGCCCACGCTGGCCACGTCCGCGGGGACGTCGGCGTCGCCCGGAAAGATGGCCAGCACGGCCGCGCCGCCGCCGGGATTTTCGGTCTCGGCCGCCAGGCTCCACAAGACGACCAGGTTCGCCTGCCCGTCGCCGCGCACGGCCAGGGCCTCGGCCCCGGTCAGGCGCGCCCCGGCCGGCAGGGTGAAGCGCTCCTTCGTCCCGGGTTGGCGCAGCACCTGGTCCCTGGTCGTGACCAAGGCGCCGTCTTCCTCGGCGATCCCCGGAAAAACCGCACGGACCAGGGCCAGGAAGGTGCGGCCGTCCCCGGGCAGGACCGGGTCGTCGAAACGGGAGGCGTCCACGGCCCCGGCCAGGCCCGGCAGGGTCAGCGACAAGGCCGCCCACAGCAGCAGCGATCGCACGATCCGTCCCATGTCAGGCCTCCTTCGCCGCCGCGCTTTTCACTCGGCCCCGGCCCCGAGGAAGAGGCGCGTCACGCGGCCTTCGGCCAAGGAAAACACCAGGCCGCCGTAGATGGAACCCACGAGGAAGGTCCGGCCCGGCGCGGACAGTCCGTCCTCGTCCTTGAAACGGCCGTAGGCGGCCGCCACCGCCGCCTCGTCCGCCCCGACGCCGACGCCCCGGGAGGTGACCAGCCGGCACGGAGCCGTGGCCGTGACCGCAGCCACGGTCTTGGGCCCGCTCCGGCGCGGGCCGGACATCTTGATCGTCAGGCCGCAGTCGGGCAGACGCCATTCCTGCACGTATTCGCCCGTGGCCCCTTCGAGGCGCTCCCTGCCGACGACCGGACGGCAAGGCAGGTTCCTGGCCGCGTCCCGCGCCGCCATGCCCAGGCGCAACGGACCCAGGCGTTCGGCGCGCATGTCGTAGACGGAGCGCCCGCGCTGCGCTTGCGCCCGAACAGGCGCGGCCAGGCAGCCGCAGATCAGGACCAGCACGGCCAGGGGCAAGAGAAAACGGTTCGCCATGGAACCTCCTACGGATGGGACCGGGGGACGGGGAAGAAAAACGCGTCCACGCCCTCGCGCGGCGCGGCCCCGGGGTTTTCCCGGGGCGCGGTCTCGATCCAGTTGACTTTCCCGGCCAGGTGCTCGCGGGAAAGGACCTCGTGGAAGGCGGTCTGGCCGGCCCTGGGTTCCCCTTCCCGGCTGGCCCAGAGCATCTCGAAATAACGGGCGTAGGCGGCGAAGAGGCCGGGGCCCCGGGCGCGCTCCCCGCTCCAGGCCCCGCTGCCGGACCGCGCCGACAGGATGGTCCCGGCCTGCCACAGCCGGCCGCTGCCCGCGCCCGGCGTGTCGAGGTTGGAGGAGGTGACGTAGATGCGCCGCTGCTCCTCGTGGCCGGGCACGTCCAGGAGCATGAACTTGTTGTGCATGTCG
>NZ_JARKOZ010000059.1 GCF_029978005.1 Solidesulfovibrio sp.
GGCCGTGGCCCTGGGCCCGGACCCGGCCTGCACCTACGCCGCCACCGCCCCCCTGCCCGACGACATCGACGAATTCCTCTTCGCCGGCTTCCTGCGCCAGGCTCCGGTGGAGCTCGTGCAGTGCAAGACCGTGGACCTGCAGGTGCCGGCCTCGAGCCAGTTCGTGCTGGAAGGCTACGTGGAGCCGGGCGAACTGCGCCGCGAAGGCCCCTTCGGCGACCACACGGGCTATTACTCCCTGGCCGACGACTACCCGGTCTTCCACGTGACGGCCCTGACCCACCGCAGCGACGCCGTCTACCCGGCCACCCTGGTCGGGCCGCCGCCCATGGAGGACTGCTACATGGGCAAGGCCACCGAGCGGCTCTTTTTGCCGCTGATCAAGAAGCAGCTGCCGGAGATCGTGGACATGAGCCTGCCGCTCGAAGGCGTGTTCCACAACTTCTGCTTCGTGGCCATCGACAAGCGCTATCCCGGGCACACCCGGAAGGTCATGTGCGCCATCTGGGGCCTGGGCCAGATGATGTTCACCAAGTTCATCGTGGTGGTGGACGCGGGGGTCAACGTCCACAACACGGCCGAGGTCCTGTGGCGGCTCGGCAACAACGTCGACCCCCGCCGCGACGTGGTGGTGGTCGACGGCCCCCTCGACGCCCTGGACCACGCCGCGCCCATGCCCTTTTACGGCGGCAAGATGGGCATCGACGCCACGAAGAAGGGCCCCGAGGACGGGCACATGCGCGAGTGGCCCGATTCGCTGGCCATGTCCGCCGAGGTCAAGGCCCGCATCGACGCCCTGTGGGGCGAGCTGGGGCTCTAGCCGTGACCGGCGAGCCTCTCGTGCGCTGCCCCTGGTGCGGGGACGATCCGCTCTACGTGCGCTACCACGACGAGGAATGGGGCGCGCCCTTGCACGACGACCGGGCGCTCTTCGAGCTGCTCATCCTCGAAGGGGCCCAGGCTGGCCTGTCCTGGCACACCATCCTCAAGCGCCGCCAGGGCTACCGGGCGGCCTACGACGGCTTCGACCCCGAGGTCGTGGCCGGCTACGGCCCGGACAAGCTGGCCGCCCTGGCCGCGGACGCCCGCATCGTGCGCAACCGGGCCAAGATCGCGGCCTCGGTGGCCAACGCCCGGGCCTTTCTCGCCGTGCGCGAGGCCTTCGGCTCCTTCGACGCCTACTTGTGGCGCTTCGTGGACGGGCGGCCCATCGTCGGCGGCCGCGCCTCCCTGGGCCAGGTGCCGCCCACCACGCCCCTGGCCGAGTCCCTCAGCCGCGACCTCAGAAAACGGGGCTTCGGCTTCGTCGGCCCGACCATCGCCTACGCCTTCATGCAGGCGGCCGGACTGGTCAACGACCACCTGACGGGCTGCTTCCGCTACCGAGAGCTCGTCGGGGACGGCAAGGCCGCCCCCTGACGTCCCGCCGCATTCCATTGATCGTTCGTACCGGGCATGTCGCGGCGGCATGCCCGCCCCAAGCCGGAGGACGCGACGCCAGTGCATCAGGAACCCCTCGTACGCGGGCCGATCTTCACCATCGGCCACGACAGCCACGAGCGCGCGACGTTCCTGAGCCTGCTGGCCTGCCAGGGGGTCAACCTGCTGGTGGACGTGCGAAGGGCCCCCTTCTCCCGGTACATGCCGCACTTTTCCAAGGAGGCGCTGGAAGCCTCGCTACGGGCCTGGGGAGTCGGCTACCTGTACCTCGGCCGCGACCTGGGCGGGCATTCCTTGGGCGACGGCATCGTGAACGCGGTCTCTTTCGTGCGGGGCGTGGACCGGGTCATGGAAGCCTGGAAGCAGTCCTTCAGGCTGGCCCTTTTCTGCGCCGAAGAAGACCCCGGGCGTTGCCACCGGGCAAGCCGCATCGCCCCGGCCCTGCTCGCCCGGGGGGCGAGGGTGGTCCACATCCGGGGCGACGGCAGCCTGGAGCCCCATACCGCGGCCTGGAACGATTACGCCATGGCCGGCCGCAACGGCGACGAGGAAGGCTGACCGGCCGCTTGGGCCGGCTGGCCGCAAACCTATGCAAAAAGGAGAGGCAGGCATGAGCCAGCCCGAGGAAACAGGCGCGCAGTGGGTGACGGTTTCGAGTTTCTGCCGGCCGTGCCGGCCCGAGCCGGCCTTCGAGGAACTCGTGGCCGAGGAGGTGGCGCGCTGGGCCGGCATCGCCGAGGAAGCCGGCCTCGTTCCGGACGAGCACATCCGGGTGGCGCGGGCCGACGAGGTGACCGTGGAAGTGAGCCCCCGGCTCGACGCCTATTTCACGCCGGTCCAGACCTTGTGGAAGGCCGAATAGCCGGGCTTTATTCCTTTTCCCCGCTTCCCCCCGCTTCCTCGGCTTCCCCTGCTTCCATGCCGGCGAGCGCCCGGGCCAGGCAGCCGGCCAGGGGCGTGGGTTCGGATGGCAGGAGCAGGGCCGCCTCGCACACGGGCAGCGCCGGCAGTCCGGCCTCGCCGGGCGCGAGCACCCGCCAGTCCGGCGGCACGGCCCGGCCGATCAGGGCGGCCACCGCCCCCCCGGCTCCGGCGATGGCCGCCAGCCCCGCCACGTGGGAGGCGCGGCAGGCCTCGCGGTGGGCCAGCCCCGCCGCCTGAAGCGCCGCCAGGACCATGGGCCGCGTCCGACAGCCCTCGGCGAACAGCGCCACGGGCAGGGGGCGGACCCGATGGGCCGCGCTCCCGGCCGGCAGGCACCACACGAGAGGCTCGCGCCAAAGGAGCGTCCCGGCCGCGCTCCCCGGGGCGCGCACCACCACGGCCAGATCGAGTTCCCCGGCCCAAAGGGCCGCCTCCAGGCGCTCGGACAGGTCGCACCGGACCTCCAGGCAGGCCCTGGGCCGCTTCTCGGCCAACAGCCGCGACGCCGTCGCGGCCTGGGTCGCCAGGCATTCGTCCGTCACGCCCAGGCGCAGGGTCTGTCCGGCGCGCGTCGCCTCCAGGGCGCTCGCCGCCTCGCAGGCGAGTCCCAGCATGCGCCGCGCGTAGCCGAGAAGCACCGCGCCCTGGGTCGTGGGCCGGCAGCCGTGGCGCGAGCGCTCCAGCAGCCGGCAGCCGGCGGCCTGCTCCAGAGCGGCCACGGCGGCGCTCACCGCGGCCTGGGTCCGGTGCAGCGCCCCGGCCGCGGCCGTGAAGCTGCCCGTGTCCGCCACCGTGGCCAGGGTGCGCAGGGCTTGCAGGTCCAGACCGGCGATATCCATAAAAATCCTTTATGGAAGCATCGATTCATTTCATTATATCTTATGCGAAAGCGGGCGTAAACGTCCTGCCATGTTCGCGCGCATCGCCCCGCCCCTCTTCGTCGTGCTCTGGTCCACGGGCTTCATCGTGGCCCGGGCCATCGCCGGTCAGGCCGATCCGTGCCTGTTTCTGACAGCCCGCTTCGCCCTGGCCGCCGTGGTCCTGGCCCTGCTGGCCGCGCGGGCCGGGGCGGCCTGGCCCCGGGGGACGCGGCTGGCCGGCCATCTGGGGGCCGGCGCGGTGCTGCACGGCGTCTACCTGGCCGCCAGCTACAGGGCCGTGGCCCTGGGCCTGTCCCCGGGCGTGATGGCGCTTATCGGCTCGCTCCAGCCGCCCCTGACCGCCGTCGCGGCGGCGCTTTTTCTCGCGCAAAAGCCCGACAAGCGCCTCGTGGCCGGCATGGCCGCGGCCCTGGCCGGCGTGGCCCTGGCCGCCTGGCCCGCACCGGGCGCGCCCGGGCCGGGTCAGGCGCTCTATCCCCTGGGGCTGGCCTTTTGCGCCATGGCCGCCATCACGGCCGGCACGCTCCTCCAGCGCTCGCGGCTGGCCGCCGCCGACCTGCGCGCGGCGGCGGCGACCCAACACGGCGGCGCGACCCTGGTCACGCTGGTTTTGGCCTGGTTTTGGGGCGAAAACCGCTTTGCGCCGACGACGACCGTGCTCGCGGCCCTCGGCTGGAGCGTGGTCGGGCTTTCCCTCGGCGGCGCGGGACTGCTGGTCTGGATGATCCGGCGCGGGGAGGCGGCTCGGACCGTGTCGCTGCTCTTCCTGGCCCCGCCCCTGGCCGCGGCCCAGGCCTGGCTTTTCTTCGACGCCTCCTTAAGCGGCGCGCAACTGGCCGGGTTCGCCCTGACCCTGGCCGGCGTCGCAGCGGCCAGGGCCGGACGCCCGCGCGGCGATTCATAGGGAATATGCCGGCATTTGTTAACAAAAATCAATTATTACAATTTATACGCACGGAATATGTACGCGCCCTTCGCGGACGCGGCGCTCTGGGAGGTGCGGCCGAGGCCGGAGGAGAAAGGGCTCAGTCCGGAAGCCCGGCCAGGGCCTCGGCCACGGCGGCGGCCCGCTTGGGGCCGAGGCCGGCCTTTTGCGCGATCTCCCCGGCTCCGGCCGCCTTCATGGCCGCCACCGAGCCGAAGGCCTCCCAGAGGAGCCTGGCCGTCTTGGGCCCGATGCCGGGCAGGGCCAGTACATCGCTGGCCAGGCCGGTCTTGGTCCTGGCCCGGCGCTGGCGGCCGATGGAGAATTCGTGCACCGCATCGCGCACCCGTTGGAGGAAAAGGAGTTCCGGCGAGCCGGGCCGCAGGGACAAGGGGTTCTTGCGCCCGGGCACGTGGACGACGTCGTGGAGTTCGTTCTGGGCGCGCGTGTCGCCCTTGGAGATGGCGGCCAGGGCGAAGGCCCCGCCCGCGCCGGCTGCGGTCAGGGCCCGGGACACGGCCTCGAGCTGGCCCTTGCCGCCGTCGATGAGGAGCAGCTCCGGCCAGGGCGGGCCGGAAGCGGCGCGTTTGGCGGCGAAGGCGGCCAGGGCGAGGTAGTCGTCGGAAGTGCCCTCGGCCTCGGGAAAGGCGTAGGCCCGGTAGTCGCGCTTTTTGGGCGCGCCCTCCTCGAAGACGACCAGTCCCACCCGCACGCCGCGCCCGCCCAGGTGGGAAACGTCCACGGCCTCGATGCGGGAAAGCAGCGGCAGGCCGAACTTGGCGGCAAGCGACGGCAGCACGTCGCGCTCGGCCGCCTTGGCCGCCTCTTCGGCGGCGCGGCGGGCGTTGACCTCGGCCAGTTCCAAAAGCTTGCGCTCCTCGCGGCCCCGTGGCGCGCCAAAGCGTACGGCCCCACCCCGGCGCTCCTCCAGGATCTCGGCCAGGGCCTGGGCGTCCCCCTGCCCTTCGCCGCCGTCATTGTCGGCGTCGGGGCCGCCGTCGCCGGCGGCGGCCGTTTCCCCGGCCGCCGCCGGGGCCAGGGCGTCGGGAACCACCACCCGGGACGGAATGAAGCTCTCGGGCCGGTAGAACTGGGTGAGCGCGCTGCCGGCGGCCCAGACGGCCTCGCCCGCCTCCAGGCCCGGGAAAAAGAAGGTCTTGCGGTCGAGCAGCCGTCCCTGGCGCACGAACAGGATGCAAAGGCCCACCCCGTGCTCCGTAGCGGCGAACCCGACCACGTCCATGTCCACCAGGCGCGTGAGCACGGTCGCCTGGCCCTCCACGGTGCGGCGCATGGCCCGCAGCAGGTCGCGAAGCCCGGCCGCCTTCTCGAAGGCCAGGGCTTCGGCCGCCGCTTCCATCTCCTTCTGGACGTTCTTTATGATCTCGGCCGAGCGGCCGGTGAGAAAGGCCTCCACCCGGCGCACCAGCTCCATGTATTCGCCGGCGTCCACGGCCTTGACACACGGGGCCAGGCACTGGCCGATGAAATGGTACAGGCACGGCCGCACCCGGTTGGCCATGGCCCGGTCGCCGCACTTGCGCAGGGGAAACACCCGGCCGAGCTCCTTCCAGGTGGCCCGGGCGGCGGCGGCCGAGGTGAAGGGGCCGAAATAGGCCGCGCCGTCGCGGGCCACCCGTCGGGTGAAGGCCAGCCGGGGATAGGGCGAGCGCTTGTCGAGCTTGAAAAGGATGTAGTTCTTGTCGTCCTTGAGCACCACGTTGTAGCGGGGCCGGTGCTTTTTGATCAGGCTCGATTCGAGGAGCAGCGCCTCCTTTTCCGAGGCCGTGAGCAGCACCTCCACGCCCTCCACCCGGGCCACCAGGGCGGCGGTCTTGACGGTGTGCCCGACGTCGCCGCGAAAATAGGAGCCGAGCCTGGCGCGGAGATTTTTCGCCTTGCCGACGTAGAGAATCTTCCCGCGCGGCCCCTTCATGAGATAAACGCCCGGTGACGTGGGAAAATTTTGTGAGGTAAAAACGAACATGGCCCCTAAGGATAGCCCGGCGGCGCGGCGGACTCAAGCCTTGGGCCGGCAACCTTTCGTCATCGGGCTAAGGCTCCCTTGCCCTTGGAGAAAGACGCGTGTAGGAACAGTCGGACATGACGACGGCGCGACCCAGGCGGATTTCGGTCATCGGCGCGGCTTCCTGCGACGCGGCCACGGCGGCCCAGGCCCGACGGCTCGGGGCGCTTCTCGCCGGTCGCGGCTGGGAGGTCGTGTGCGGCGGGGGCGGCGGCGTCATGGCGGCCGCCTGCCAGGGAGCCCGGGAGGCCGGCGGTCGCACCATCGGCATCCTGCCGGGAAACGACCCCGGCGCGGCCAATCCCTACGTGGACGTGCCCATCGCCACCGGACTGGGTATCGCGCGCAACGTTTTGGTGGTACTCAACGGCGAGGCGGCCGTGGCCGTGGCGGGCGGGGCCGGCACCCTGTCGGAGATCGGCTTGGCGCTCAAGCTCGGCCGGCCCGTGGCGGCCATCGGCTACTACGGCTGCCTGCCCGGAGTCCGGGCGGTCGCAAACCCCGAAGAGGCGGCGGAAGCCGTCGCCGCCCTGCTCGACGGATCGTAACGGTTGGGAGCTTAATCCGCATGGTCGAAGTGTTGTGGGCGCCCTGGCGCATGGATTACATCCTTGGGCCCAAGCCCGACGCCTGCGTCTTTTGCCTGCCCGAGGACGCCCGTGAAGACAGGGAACGCCTGGTTCTGGCCCGGGGGCGGCACACCTTCGTCATCATGAATAAATTTCCGTACAACTCCGGACATCTGATGGTCACGCCCCTGCGCCATGCCAGCTGCCTCACCGAACTCACGCCGGACGAGGCCCTGGAACTGACCCAGGGACTCACCTTTTGCACCAAGGCGATGCACGAGACCATGCACCCGCAAGGCATCAACATCGGGCTCAATCTCGGCGAGGCGGCCGGCGCCGGCATCGCCGCCCATCTGCACTTCCAGATGGTGCCGCGCTGGAACGGCGACTCCTCGTTCATGGCCGTTTTCGGAGAGACGCGGATCGTGCCGCAGCTTCTGCTCTCCACCTACGATCGGCTCAAACCGTTTTTCAAGGGTTACCCCGCAACCGTTACGTCGTGACAAGGAGGCCTCCATGCGCGTGATCAAGGTGCTTTTCCTGCTCGTGTTCTTCTTCGTCTGCATGCTCTTTTTCGTGCAGAACACCGCCATCCTGGAAACGCCCCTGCTGCTCAAGCTCGGCGCGTTCGGCTACATGGTGCAAAGCCCGGCCGTGCCTTTCTACGTGGTGCTGCTGATCTCCTTCGTCGCCGGCGGCCTGTTCTGCACCCTGTACTTCCTGGCCGAGAAGGTCCGCCTGGCCACGAGCGTGCGCAGCCTGCAGAACAAGGTCAACGCCATGGAAAAGCAGCTGGCCTCCCAGAAGAAGTCCACGGTCGCCGCGCCCATCGTGGCCCCGAGCTACGCCGCCGCGACCCCGGCTTCGCCCGCGCCCGCCGCCGACGTCCCGGCCGCGGACAAGAAGGCCGACGCCTAGTCCGTCGCCGCGCCAGCCGCCGTGGGGGAAATCAAGCTGACCCCCATGCTGGAGCAGTACCTGCGCTTCAAGGAAGAGCATCCTGGCGCATTGCTGTTCTATCGCATGGGGGACTTCTACGAGATGTTCTTCGAGGACGCCGTCACGGCGGCCCGGGAACTCCAACTGACGCTCACCTCGCGCAATCCCGAGGCCGCATCCCCCGTGCCCATGTGCGGCGTGCCCCACCACGCCGTGGAGGGGTATCTGGCCGAACTCCTGGACAAGGGGTTCAAGGTCGCCGTGTGCGACCAGATGGAGGACCCCAGGCAAGCCAAGGGGCTGGTCAAGCGGGCCGTCACCCGCGTGCTCACTCCGGGCACGGCCGTGGAGGAAGGAAACCTCCGGGCCAAGGAACACAACTTCCTGGCCGCCCTCTACTACGACGCCGACGAACGGGCCGGCGGCCTGGCCTGGGTCGACTTCTCCACCGGCGAATGGTCCGGGCTTTTCTCCCGCGACGCGGCCCGGCTGTGGCAGTGGATGGTCAAGATCGGCCCACGGGAACTGCTCCTGCCCGAAGGCCTGGAGCCGCCCCGCGACGTCCCGCGCGAGGGCATCCACCTCAGCCGGTTCCCCCTAAAGCCCCACTTCGACTTCTCCAGCGGCCGCGACAAGGTGCTGCGGGCCCAGGCCGTGGCCGACCTCGACGCCCTGGACGTGGGCGACAAGCCCCAGCTCGTGCGGGCCATGGGGGCGCTGCTCACCTACCTGACGGCCACCCAGATGCGCGACCTGGGCCATCTGCGGCCGTTTCGGCCGGTCAACCTGGGCCGGCACATGCTGCTCGACGAGGTCACCGAGCGCAACCTGGAGATCTTCCGCCGCCTGGACGGCCGCAAGGGCCGCGGCACGCTGTGGCATGTCCTGGACCGCACGGTCACGCCCATGGGCGGCCGGCTGCTCGAATCCATGCTGCGCCAGCCCTGGCTGGACCTCGCCCCCATCGCCGAAACCCAGGACGCCGTGGCCTGGCTCGTGGACGACGTGGAGCGCCGCGAGGCCCTCGGCGCGGCCCTGTCCGACATCCACGACCTGGAACGGCTGACCACGCGCATCTTCCTCAACCGCGCCGCGCCGCGCGATTTCACCGCCCTGCGCCAGTCGCTGCGCGCCCTGCCCGGCCTGCGGAAACTGGCGAATGCCGGCGAAGCCGCGCCCGGGGCCACCAGGGAGCTTGTTTCCGGCTGGGACGACCTGGACGACGTGCGCGATCTCCTGGACCGGGCCCTGGTGGACTCCCCGCCGCCCCTGGTCACCGAGGGCGGGCTCTTCCGGCCCGGCTACCATGCCGAACTCGACGAGCTCATGGAGCTCACCGAGCACGGCGAGGCCCGCATCCAGGAACTTTTCGCCAGCGAGCGCGAGGCCTGCAACCTGCCCAAGCTCAAGCTCGGCTACAACCGGGTCTTCGGCTACTATTTCGAGCTGTCGCGCTCGGGGGGGTATCCGCCCGAGCACTTCGAGCGCCGCCAGACGCTCGCCAACTGCGAGCGCTACGTGACCCCGGCGCTCAAGGAGCTGGAGGAAAAGCTCACCGCCGCCGGAGACAAGCGCAAAAGCCTCGAATACAACCTCTTCACGGAACTTCGCGGCCGCATCGCCGACGTGCGCGACCGGGTCATGGACACCGCCGCCAAAGTGGCCCGCCTGGACATCTGGCAGGGGCTGGCCACGGCGGCCGTGGCCGGCGACTGGACCCGGCCCAGGCTTAGCCAGGACCTTTCCATCGCCATAAAAGCCGGCCGCCACCCCGTGGTCGAGGCCGTCCAGGGCGTGGGCAACTACGTGCCCAACGACGTGACCCTGCCCGAGTCGGCCAAGGTGCTGCTCATCACCGGCCCGAACATGGCCGGCAAGTCCACGGTGCTGCGCCAGACGGCGCTGATCGCCATCCTGGCCCAGATCGGCTCCTTCGTGCCGGCGGCCCGGGCGGAGATCGGCCTGGTGGACCGGGTCTTCTGCCGGGTCGGGGCCTCGGACAACCTGGCCCAGGGCCAGTCCACCTTCATGGTGGAGATGATGGAGACGGCCCGCATCCTGCGCCAGGCCGGCCGGCGCAGCCTCGTCATCCTCGACGAGATCGGCCGGGGCACGGCCACCTTCGACGGCCTGGCCCTGGCCTGGGCCGTGGTCGAGGACCTGTGCGGCCGCGACGACGGCCTTGGCGTGCGCACCCTCTTCGCCACCCACTACCACGAGCTGACGGCCCTGGAGGGCCGCCTGCCCGGGCTTCGCAACGCCAACATCGCGGTCAAGGAATGGAAGGGCGACATCGTGTTCCTGCGCCGCCTGCTGCCCGGCCCGGCCGACCGCAGCTACGGCGTGGAGGTGGCCAAGCTGGCCGGCGTGCCGCGAAACGTGGTCAAGCGGGCGCGGGAGATCCTCACCGAGCTCGAGCGCAGCCGTGAGCCGGGCAAGGTCGCCCAGGCGGGGCGCGAACTGGGCCAGCCGGCCCTGCCCGGGCTCCTCGGAGGGCTTGCCGCCCCTGGGGAAGCCGCGCCGCCCCAGGCCGAAAGCCTGCTTCTTGACGAACTCTCCCGGCTCGAACTAGACCGGATGACGCCGCTCGAGGCGCTCACGAAGCTGTGCGACTGGAAAAACCGCTTCGGCGGCCCCGCATCCTAAGGAGACCGACATGCATCATTTCGAGTACCGGGGCGGCGAACTCTACGCCGAGGACGTCCCCGTTTCCACCCTGGTCGCCGCCTACGGCACGCCCCTTTACGTGTACAGCGCCGCCACGCTGCGCCGGCACTTCACGGCCTTCGATTCGGCCTTCGCCTCCCTGCCGCACCTGACCTGCTTTTCCGTCAAGGCCAATTCCAACCTGTCGGTCTTAAAAACCCTGGCCGGGCAAGGCGCGGGCGTGGACATCGTCTCGGGCGGGGAACTCTACCGGGCGCTGGCCGCCGGCGTCGATCCGGCCAAGATCGTCTACTCGGGCGTGGGCAAGCGGGCGGCCGAGATCGAGCAGGCCCTTTCGGCCGGCATCCTCATGTTCAACGTCGAGTCCCTGGGCGAGCTGGAGCGCATCAGCGCCATCGCCTCGCGCCTGGGCAAGAACGCAGACGTGAGCCTGCGCATCAACCCCGACGTCGATCCCAAGACCCATCCCTACATCTCCACGGGCCTGAAAAAGAACAAATTCGGCCTGGACATCGAGAACTCCCTGGCCGCCTACGCCCGGGCCAAGGAACTGCCGGGCGTGACGCCCGTGGGCATCGATTGCCACATCGGCTCCCAGCTCACCTCCATCGAGCCCTTCCTGGAGGCCCTGGACAAGATCCTGGCTTTCCGGGCCAAGCTTTCGGCCATGGGCATCGAGACGCGCTACCTGGATCTCGGCGGCGGCCTGGGCATCCAGTACAACGAGGAAGAGCCGCCCCACCCGCGCGAATTCGGCCAGGCCCTGACCAGGGCCATCGGCGACCTGCCGCTCACGCTTATCCTCGAGCCCGGCCGCGTCATCGTCGGCAACGCCGGCATCCTGGTCACCGAGGTCGTCTACACCAAAAAAACCCCGAGCAAGGACTTCGTCATCGTGGACGCGGCCATGAACGACCTCATCCGGCCCTCGCTTTACGATTCCTTCCACGCCATCCGCGAAGTCCGGCCGGCCGGGCGCGAGAACCTCAACGTGGACGTGGTCGGCCCCATCTGCGAGTCCGGCGACTTCCTGGCCCGGGACCGAGAGCTGCCGGCCGTGGCCCCCGGCGAACTGCTGGCCGTGTTCTCGGCCGGGGCCTACGGCTTCACCATGTCCTCGAACTACAACTCCCGGCCCCGGGCGGCCGAGGTGCTGGTGGACGGCGACAAGGTCGTCCTCGCCCGCCGCCGCGAGACCTACGAGGACCTCGTCGCCCTGGAGCGCTAAGCGGCAAGGGCGCGTCCGTTCGACGAAAAACGTGCGACGCCCCGCAACGTTCCGGCCCGTGACCACGGGAGCCGGAGCGCTGCGGGGCGTTTTCATGGCGTTGTTCGCCCCTGCGCCGGCTTGACCGGATTCGCCTGCGCCCTTATTTTGGCTTTTCCTGGGTCCAGTCGGCCGCAGGCTGCCCGGACAACGCGCCATCGGAGGACTCGCCGTCGTGAACGCCGCCCTGCCCGTGATTTTGGCCATGCAGATCGTCTTTTGCGGCGACAGCATCACCAAGGGCTGGGAGATCTACAACCTTTTCGACCAGCCGCAGAAGGTCTTCGTCAACGGAGTCGAATCCTGCACCAGCGCGGACATCCTGAAGCGCATCGAACCCATCGCCCACAAGAAGCCGCACAAGCTCTTCCTTATGATCGGCATCAACGAGATCACCGCCCAAAACCGCATCATCGACAACTACGACAAAATCATCCGTAAGATCCAAGAGCTTTCGCCCTACACCCTCATCTACGTGCAAAGCATCCTGCCCACTCGCACGAGCAACATCGACAACGCCGACATCGTCGCCACCAACGACCGCCTCAAGGAACTGTGCGCCCGCCAGAACCGTTTCGTCCACTACCTCGACCTCTACGACTCCTTCCTGGCCGACGACGGCAAGCTCGGCCCGAACTTCACCGAGGACGGCATCCATCTGACCAAGAACGGCTACTCGCTCTGGAAAAAACTCATCGTCAGCCAGATGTGACCGCCGCCCAGGGAGCCCGCCATGTCCAAGGACGCCCCCGCCCCCTACGCCATCGCCGGCAAGGAGACCATCCTGGCCACGGCCGAAGCCAAGGTCACGCTCATGACCCTGGACCCGGGCCAGGGCATCCCGCCCCACCGGCACGGCGCGGTCACGGACCACACCTTCTGCCTGTCCGGCACGGCCGCCGTGGTCCTGAGCGATCCGGAGGAGACGCTGCTGCTTTCCCCCGGCGACCGGGCCACGGTGCCGCCGGGGCGCGTCCACGAGGTGGCCAACCGGGGCGACGCCCCGGCGCAGCTGCTCCTCGTCCAGGGCCCGGGGGCCTACGACTTCCAGCCGGCCTGACGCGCCGCCGGCCTGTGTGGCGGCCGATTTTTCGCGCGCCCGTCATGACAATGACGGAAAAGGTGGTTAAGGAGATCGAATACCCCTCCGCAACCCGATGCCATCCCCATAAGGAGCGCAGCATGAGCGAGAAGTCCGATCTGTTCCATTGCGACGAAAAGATGCTGACCTACGACGCCGCCGTCGTCCTTGAAAAGATCGTGGAAGGCCTGCGCCAGCGCAAGCTGGCCGGAACCACCGAAGACGGGCCGGTCTGCGTCGACCTGCCGCTGACGGCCCAGTTGGAGATCAGCTTCAAGCAGAAGGTCAAGCCCGGCAAGTCCAAGCGCAAGCTCTCCATCGAGCTGGCCTGGAAGGAAGAGGACGCGCCGGCGGCCGAATAACGGCCCGACGCCCGCAGCGAAGAAAGCCCTCCCGGACGTCGCCGTCCGGGAGGGCTTTTTGTCGTATCCCTGGAAAAATACGAGAGTATTTTTTCAAAAAAACATAATCACTGAAGCTTGTTGTCCCAGGACTGCGTATGCACGCATTGGCAGACGCGACATTAACGGGCCGGGCGCAGGATGCGCGGGGACACGGCGCGCACCGAGGCCGTGCCCGTCAGGAGCATGGCCGCGGTCAATTCGGCCTTGAGCTTTTGCAGCAGGAAGGCCACGCCCTCGGCCCCGCCGCCGAAGGCTCCGACCACCAGCGGCCGGCCGACGAGCACCGCGTCCGCGCCGAGGGCCAGGCACTTGAGCACGTCGGCCCCGGTGCGCACGCCGCCGTCGGCCAGGATCACGCAGCGTCCCTCGACCGCGGCGGCGATCTCCGGCAGCACCTCGGCCGCGCCCGGGGCATGGTCCAGCACCCGGCCGCCGTGGTTGGAGACCACTATGGCGGCCGCGCCGGCGTCGCAGGCGATGACGGCCTCGTCCGAGGTCATGACGCCCTTGACGATGAAGGGCAGGCTGGTCACGGCCACGAGCTCGGCCAACTCGGCGAAGGACTTCGGGGACACCGGCTGGCCCTTGAGCGCCATGACGAGCAGGCCCGCGCCGTCCACGTCCACGCCCACGGCCGCCGCCCCGGCCGCGTCGGCCTTGCCCAGCATCTCCTTGACCGCCTCCTGGGCCCGGGGCTTGACGATGGGGATGCCGCAGCCGCCTTGCGCCTTGATGGCCTCCACGCCGCTGCCGTACATGGCCGGGTCGGCCCCGTCGCCGCACATGCCGATGGTGCCGGCGGCAGCGGCCCCGTCGATGATCATGCGGATGAAGGCCTCCTCGGAGAGCTTGCCGCCCATGTTGTAGAGCACGCCGGTCATGGGCGCGGCCAGCACGGGCATGGAGAGCTCCCGGCCAAAGAGCGTCAGCCTGGTGTCGGCGGCCTTCACGTCGTGCAGGGTGCGCATGTTGAGCCGCCAGGAAGCCAGGGCGCTCAGGTTGGCCATGAACGAGGATCCCGTGCCCATGCCGCCCATGCCCGGGGCCTCGCCGGCGCAGACACGGCCGTCGCACACCGGGCACACCCGGCAAAATCCCTTGAGTTCCTCCCTGGCCTTCTTGCGCAACGTCGTCAGATCCATCGCATGCCTCCCGTGGCGATAATAGGGAACGGTCCCGGACCGCGCCATGGCGATCCGGTCCCCCGCCGTCCTATCCCCGCCGCCTTCCGGGGGCAACCCCGCACCCATGCCGAGGCCATCCACCGGGACGCTCGGGACGGTTCGCCGGTGAAAACGCACTTTTTTTTCACGTGACTTGGCCTTTGCCCCCATGGTAAGCGCCAGCTTCGTATGCGGCGATTACGCCGTCCGCCCAACGCCTGAAACGAGGAGCCTATGCGGCCAATTTTCGCCTGCGGGGCGCTTTGCCTTTGCGCCGCGCTTTGCGCCTGTTCCGGAGGGGACAAGGACTCCTTCCGCAATGTCGACCACGACAAAAACGGCAAGATCTCCTACGAGGAACTGCTGTTCGTCTTTCCCGACGTGCGGTCGGACGACTTCGTGCGCCTGGACACGGACGGCGACGGCAGCCTTTCGGAAGAGGAATACAAGGCTTTCCTGAAAGGCGATGCCGCCGCCCCGGCCAAGACCGCCCCGGCCAAGACCGCCCCGGCCCCGGCCGCGCCGCGCGCCCCGACCACACCGCCGTCCGGCCTGTCCCGGCCGGGCGACCCGACCCAGATGGCCGTGCCCTACCGCGGCGAGGAAGTCATCGAGATTCCCGCGCCGGGCAGCGAATCCGGCGGCAAGGCCAAGCCCGACAAGGGCAGGAAGGACGCCAAGGAAACCAGGGACGCCAAACCCAAGGCCGAAAGCGCCAAAAAGGGCGACGCCACCCAGTACACGGTGCAGCGCGGGGACAACCTCTCGCGCATCGCCCACAAGTTCGGCATCGGCGTCGACGACATCACCCGGGCCAATGGCAACATGAATCCGGACACCCTGCGCGACGGCCAGGTGCTCAACATCCCGGCCCGGCCGTAACCCGGCGGCCGGTCGACGCGACCTGCGCGAAAAAAGGACGAGGCGTCATGCGATGGATTGCCTGCGCGGTCACGGCCGCGCTGCTTGCGGGTGCGGCCTTGCCGGCCAGGGCCCTGACCCAGGAGGAGATCCTCAAGCGGCGGCTGGAGAAGATGCGCCAGTCCGAGCCCGCCATGCGCACCGAGGAACAGGAGCGCGAGGAACTGAACCGCCAGAACGCGGCAGCCGTGGCCGCTCCGCCTTCCAAGGCCGAGACCGAGACCCTGACCATTCCCGACCCGGTGCGGCCGGCCTCGCCCGACCCCAAGGGCGGTCTGTGGCAACAGCAGCAGCCGGCCAAGACCGCCGCCCCGGCCTCCGCGCCCCGGCCGGCCACGGCCGAACCCGCCGCGCCGCAACCCGCGCCTTCGGGCGGCGTCCCCATCAACGTCCCGGCCCCCGCCCCGGCCGCCTCGACGGCCTCCGCGGGAGGAACGCCCATCAACGCCCCGGCCAAGCCGACCGGAACGCCCATCAATGCGCCGGCCGAGGCGAAATCAACACCCATCAACGTGCCGGCCAAGGCGACGGGCACGCCCATCAATGCGGCCGCCGAGCCCAAATCGACGCCCATCAACGCCCCGGCCGTCCCTTCGGGGGGAACGCCCATCAATGCGCCGGGCAAGACGGCGGGCACGCCCATCAACGTCCCTTCCGGACAGCGCGACACGGCCACCGCCTCCGGCCTGGCCGCCCAGGCCGCCAGGGCCGTCCAGGCCGGCGACTCGAAAACCGCCCTCACCCTGCTCAACGAAGCCCTGGCCGCCGATCCCGGCAATGCCGACCTCTACAACAACCGGGGCAACGTCTTAAACAACATGGGCCGCCCCCGCGACGCCCTGGCCGACTACGACAAGGCCCTGGCCATGCACGCCGGCGACGCCGCCGCCTATACCAACCGGGGTCTGGCCCACGAACGCCTGGGTAACCAGGACAAGGCCTGCGTCGACTACAAGAAGGCGTGCGACCTGGGCGACTGCGACTTCTACAACAGCTTCAAGGCTGAAGGGCATTGCCGCAAGTAGGGCGGCAGGACTTTCCCTCCTCCGGAGCACACGACGTCCAACCCATCGCCATTGCAGACTCGGCATGACATTTGCTTGTCGTTTGGTGATATCGCCAACGCAAAGCCATGCCGTCCTGCGGCGACGGAACGCCGCTCGGCCCGACGGAAAGGAGGTCCCCTTGCTCCCCAGCGTGCTCGTCCTCAGTCCCCGGTCCGGCGGTCGGGAATTCCTGACCCGGGCCCTCGGCAACCAGTATGTCGTGCTGGCGGCCGCAAGCCGGGACGAAGCCCTGCGCCTGGCGCATGAACAGCCGGAATGCCGGCTGGCCTTCTGCGAAACGGGCCGGGACGCGCCCGGAGGCTTGGCCATGGCCCAGGCGCTCAAGGAAGCCTGTCCCCGCCTTTGCGTCGTGGCCCTGGTCCGGCCGCCCTCCGAGGCGTCGCGCCACAGCGCCGGCCACGGCCTCCCCTGCCCCGTGCGCACCCTGCCCATGACCGTGGCCGCCGTTCGCGAGGAAACGCGCCGGCTGCTCAAGCCTGCGCCTGCCCCGGCCCCCAAAGCCTCCTCGGGCATCCTGACCCGCGAGGAAATCGACTTCCTGCTCGGCCGTGACGACGCCTTCGGGGACGCCGCCTGCCAGCCGGCCCACTGACGCCCTTTCGCCTCAGCTTCCCCCCCCTTGGGGCGGCGGGCAGGTCCCGAGCCAGAACCGCATCACGTCCTGCGGCGTCTCGCGTTCGCGAAGCACGCTGAAACGCCCCTGCCGCGCCCCGATGATCCGGGGAATCTGCCTGCTGTTGTAGCGCGACCACATGGCCAGGGTGTAGGCCCCCACGTCCTCGATCACCACGATGTCCCCCGGGGCGAGGTCCGGCAGGCGCGCCCGACGGACCGGGAAATCCCCGGAGAAGCACAGCGGCCCGGCCAGATGCCAGACGGCGGTCCGGCCGGTCTTCTCGCGCCCGTCCGGGGTCAGGGCCCGGGTGCGGTGGGGCCAATTACGCGGGTTGTAGCATTCGCGCACGAACATGTCCGCGCCGAGGTGGATCACGGCGGTGCGGTGGCCGGGCTGGCGCTTGACGTATTCCACGCGGCTGCCGGCCACGGCGCAGGGGGCGTGCAGGAACCGGCCGAATTCCGTCACGAGTTCGAAACGGCCGGAAAAAAGGTCCGGGCAGCGGTCGGCCAGGGCCGCGGCATAGGCCCGGGGGGTGGACGGCGCGTCCCCGTCCCGGTAGGCCACGGGCAGCCCGCCCCCGAGGTCGAAGCAGCGCACCCGGCCCTCGCCGCAGCGGCGGTCGACCTCCCCGGCCAGGTCGTAGACCGCGCCCACGCCCGCGACCAGCAGGTCCAGGGGGCAACCCTGGGAACCGATGTGCACGTGCAGGCCGTCGAGCCACGGATAGCGGGCGAAGGCGGCCAGGATGGCCTCGCGCTCGGCCATGGGCACGCCGAACTTGGAATAGCGACCGGCCACGCTGGTGGCCCGGATGCGGCCGAGCCCGGCTTGCGGGTTGACGCGAAGCCCGGCCCGGGGCCTGAAGCCGTGGGCGACGGCCAGATCGCCGATCCTGGCCAGCTCGTCGAAATTGTCGGCGTTGACGCGGATGCCGAGCGTCAGGGCCAGACGCAGTTCCTCCACGGTCTTGGCCGGGGAGTCGAACACGATGCGGCCGGGGGGAAAGCCCGCTTCCAGGGCCAGATGGATTTCCGGCAGGCTGGCCGCCTCGGCCCCGGCCCCGAGCCCGGCCAGGAAGGCCAGGACCGGCGGCAGCGGATTGGCCTTGACCGCCACGGCGGCCAGGCTCTCGGCCCCGAAGGCCGCGACCACGGCGGCCAGCCGGCTTTCCAGCCGGTCCAGGTCGTAGAGCACGAAGGCCGTGTCGGCCTCCCGGACCATGCCGGCATCGAGGGCCCTGCGCAAAAGCTCCATGCTACCCCCGCAACAGCCAGAGCCCGGACACGGCCAGGCTGGCCAGGGTCACGGGCACGCCCACCCGGGCGTGCTCCCAAAATCCCAGGCGCACGCCGAGAGCCGCCGCCTGGTCGGCCACGATGAGGTTGGCGATGCTGCCCGGCAGCAGCAGGTTGCCGGCCAGGGTGCTGGACACGGCCAGGAGCACGGCCTGGCCGTGGCTCTCGTGGCCGGGCAAAAGCAGCATCACGGCCGGCACGTTGGACACGATGTTGGAGATGACGGCCGTGGCGGCGAACAGCCAGCCCGGCCTGGCCAGGTCGATGCCCAGGCGGCCGAGGCCGTGGTGGAGGTCGGTCAGGAACCCGGCCGCCGCCACCTCCCTGTTGACCACGAAAAGGCCCAGGAAAAGGAGCAGCAACTGCCAGTCCACCATGGACAGGGTCTCGCGCGAGGTCATGTGGCGGCTTAAAAGCAGCGCCCCGGCGCAGGCCAGGGCCACGTTCTCGCGCGGCGCGCCGCCCAGGCAAAAAAAGGCCATGCACGCGCCGAGGGCGACAAGCCCCTTGGCCGACTGCCAGGCGCGATAGGGCGGGGAATCGACGGCGAGGGTCAGGCGCGGCCCGGCGAAGCGGCCCCGGTAGGCGAAGACCACGCCGGCCCAGGCCAGGCCCAACGAAACGACCACGCACGGCCACGCGTCGAGGAAATAGCCGGCGAAGTCGAGCCTGGCCACCTGGCCGATGAGCATGTTCTGGGGATTGCCGATGAGCGTGGCGGCCGAGCCGATGTTGGCGGCCAGGGCCAAGCCCAGGAGATACGGCAAGGGGGAAAGCCCCCTGGCCAGGGTCGCCTCCGTCAGGATCGGGGCCATGGCCAGGCAGACGATGTCGTTGGCCAATACGGCCGACAGCCCGGCGGCGGCCAGCATGACGTGGGCCAGCAGCCCCGCCGGCGAGGCCGAGGCGGCGATGATGCGGCGGCTGACGGCCGTGTAGAACCCGCCCAGGCGCAACTGGGCCGAGACGACCATGAGGCCGAAGAGCAGGGCCAGGGTGGGCGCGTCGGCGGCGGCCAGGGCCTCGGGCACGGTGAGCAGGCCCGAGGCGACCAGGACGATGGCCCCGAGCACCGCCGCGCCGGCCCGGTCCAGAGCCAGCCCCGGCAGCCGCCCCAGGGCCATGGCCGCGTACACGAGCACGAAAACGACAAGCACGATGGCGCGCACGCCCCGGACCTAGCAGTTTTGCCGGCAAAATCCAGAACAAAATTCCGGGGGCGCTAAGCCTTCCGGTTGCGCTGGCGCACCTCCGTCACGCTCATTCCCCCGAGTCCCCAGTTGTCCTGGGCGACCTCGTCGATGACCACGACCGTGGTCGCGGGATTCTTGCCCAACACCCCGGAGAGCAGTTCCGTCACTCCCTTGATGAGCGCCGCCTTCTGTCCGGCGGTCGGCGCTTCGTTTCCCCCGGTCACCTTGATGTTGACGTACGGCATGCCGCAATCCTCCTTTTATCGCATCAATCCCGCCAGCCGCCGCGCCGGCCGCAGACACGGTTCACCCCGAGCAGCAGGGCGGCGGAGAAAAGCGCTGCCGAGGAAAGAATGAACGCCGGCCCGAATCCCCTTCCCTGGGCGCTGATCCCGGCGAGATACGGTCCGATGATCTGGCCGACGCCGTAGAGGGCCGTCATCACGGCGACCGTGTGGGCGCTGGGTTTTCCGCTCAAGGCAACGCCGTACTGGAGCGAGAGCACCGTGATGCCCATAAACGTCCCGCCAAGCAGCAGGCCGCCGAGCGCGATGACCCCGGGAGCGGCGGAAAGCGCCGGCAGCAGCGTCCCCACCCCTTGCAGGACGAAAGCGAGCACCAGCATGGAGAGGTAGCTTCCGCGAGCGGCATGACGCCACAGGGGGGCGCTGCATGCGGCCGCGCAGCCGGTGATGATCCAGGAAACATTGGCCAGGGAGACGGAATGGGTGGTCTCGCGCACCAGGGAGACGAGAAAGGTCGTGCCGATGATATAGCCGAAGCCTTCCAGAAAGTAGGAGGCAAGGAGCAGGAAATAGTCGCGGCGCTGCCCGCGTCCTCTCTCGCGATCCGTTTGCGCCCCGCGCGCGGCTGGGCGGAGCGTCGGATTCACGCCCGGCCGCAGGCAGACCAGGGAGGCGAGGCACAAGGGAAGGCACAAAACGCCCAGGCCGATCCAGGCCCCGTCGAGCCCGATGCCGTTCTCCAGAGGCTGCGCCAACATTCCCCCCAGCGCGATGCCGACGCCGACGCCGCTGTAGAGAAAGCCGGCCAGGGCGGGCCGTTGCAGCGCCATGAGCGTGTCGAGGACGATGGCCGAACACAGCACGAAGCAGGCTCCGGAGGCGAAGCCGGAAAGGAAGCGGATGGCATGCCAGGCCTGGACGGCGTGCGTCAGGCCCATGCCTGCCGTCGTGGCGACGCTCAGCACAAGAAAAGCGGCATACAGGCCATAGCGCCTCCTTCCGGGCTTTTCCCGCCGCATGGCCAGCACCCCGAGGAGGTAGCCCACCAGATTGAGCGCAGCCATGTTGCCGGCGACGGCCGCGTCGACGCCCCCTTTCTGCATCATGGAGGGTAGCATGGCCGTGTAGGCGAAGCGCCCGACGCCCATGACGATCGAAAGGCCGCAAGCGCCGCCGAACGTTTGCAGCAAGCCGTTTTTGTACAGTTTTTCCATAAACCCCTTGTCCGCCCGTTCTTGTCGCCGTCCGTTCCAGCGTGTCGCATGGCCACGGGGTACGCGAGCCCCAACCTCCAAGGCCCATCTCCCGGCTGCGCTTGCTTGCCGACTCCTCGCGTCCTGGGCAACCCCATATAAGAGCGGAAGGTTTTCCGTTACCCTGGGCCCTTTTCCCCCGCCGGACCGTCGAGGCGGGCTTGTTCTCCGCTTTCGATTTAGCTAACTCATGGATTCAAGAAAATTGAAAATAAATGAACATAACATTCTTTTTTGGAGAACGTATGGAGCTGGCCGACCTGCACGCGGTCATCGCCGTTGTCGAAGCGGGAGGCGTGACCCGGGCCGCGGCATGCCTGCACCGTGTCCCTTCGAGCGTCACCACGCGGATTCTCCGGCTCGAGGAGGCGCTCGGCGTCAGGCTTTTCGCCCGCCAGGGGAAGCAGATGCCGTGCACCCCCGAGGGACGCACCTTCTACGAGTATGCCAAACGGATCGTCGCCCTGGCGCAGGAAGCGGAGAGCCAGGTCCGAAACGTCGCGCCGGGAGGAAGATTCCGCATCGGCGCCATGGAGAGCACGGCGGCGGGACGGTTGCCCAAGCCTCTGGCGCAGCTCTACGCCCAGCATCCCCGGCTGGAGATCGAATTGACGACCGGCACGAGCCAGGCCCTGTACGAAAAATTATTCGCCAACAGACTGGACGCGGCACTCATCGCGGACGCGCCGCGAAACGACAGCCTGGAAACCGTGGCGGTTTTCACCGAACAGTTGGTCCTGATCGCCCCGGAAGGCCATCCCGACATCCGCACCCCGGCCGACATCAGGAACAAAACGGCCTTGGCCTTTCGGGAAGGCTGTTCCTACCGACGCAGGCTCCTCGACTGGTTTCACGATCATGGCGACGCACCCGACCGGATCGCCGAATTGGCTTCCTACCATGCCATTCTGGGAGGCGTTTCGGCCGGCATGGGCGTGGGCGTCGTGCCCGAGACGGTGCTGCGGCTTTTCCCCGCGCCCCAGACCCTGACGACGCACGCCCTTGCCCCGCCCTACGGCGCGGCAACGACCGAACTGGTCTGGCGCAAGGGGATGCGCTCGGCCAATGTACGCGCCCTTCAGGTATGTCTGGCCGGGACTGCAGCAGCTCAATAAAAAGGCGGCCCCGGAGGAGCCGCCTGTGTCGTCGGGCGGGGAAAGACTACTTGCCGAGCAGCGTGGCCACGCTCGGGTGTTCGCCGAACCAGCGCACCTCGCCCGAGTCGATGTCGTAGAGCGCGCCCACGACCTTGACCTTGCCGGCGGCGGCCATCTGCTTGAGCAGCGGGCTCTTGGCGTAGATGTCGCTTATGGCCTGCCAGATGTTGGCCTCGATGGACTTGCTGACGACCTCGTCCACGTCCGAGGAGGCGAAGCGGGATTTGACGGACTTGACCGCCGGGACGATGGGCGCGACCAGTTGGCCGATGTTTTCGGTCACGGGCTCGTTTTTCACAACGGCCGTCACCGCGCCGCACTTGGTGTGCCCGAGCACCACGATGAGCGGCACGCCCAGGTGCTCGGCCCCGTATTCCATGGTGCCGATCTCGTCCACGGCAGCCACGTTGCCGGCCACGCGCACGGCGAAGATATCGCCCACGCCCTGGTCGAAGAGAATCTCCAGGGGCACGCGGGAATCGGCGCAGGAAAGGATGGTGGCAAAGGGATGCTGTCCGTCGGTCGCGGTTTCGTGGCGACGGGCGGCGTCCTGGTGCGGGGCGACGCTGGCCTTGGCCACGTAGCGTGTGTTTCCTTCCTTGAGCTTGGCCAGGGCCTCGTCCGCGCTCAGCCCCGGGCCGCCGGAAGAGGCCAGGGCCAGGGCGCAGCACGCCAATAGCAGCGCCAACATGGTCGTTGCTGTGAAAAGCCGTTTCATCGCAGTTCCTCCCTCGATCTGGTTATAGAGAAACTAACTTACAATAAAAGGGAAGCGGCGGTCAAAGAAATCTTGAAAGGCCGCGATGATCCCCAAGCGAACCCGGTATGCCCGGAGGATAACAGCCCCTGACGCAAGCCGATGCGGTGTCGCCAAGGGTTGAATATGCGTCACGAAGCGTCGAGCTCGAGCCCCACCGGACAGTGGTCCGAGCCCATAACCGCGGCGTCGATCCAGGCCCGCCGCACCTTGGGCTTGAGTTCCTCGGACACGAAGAAGTAATCGATGCGCCAGCCCACGTTGCGGTCGCGTGCCTTGAAGCGGTAGTCCCACCACGTGTAATGCCCGCCTTCCTGCATAAAAAGACGAAACGTGTCCACGTAGCCGGCGGCGACGAACTTGTCGAGCCAGGCCCGCTCCTCGGGCAGGAAACCGGAGGTCTTTTCGTTGGCCTTGGCGTTTTTGAGGTCCAGGGCGGTATGGGCGGTGTTGAAATCGCCGCAGACCACGATGGGTTTTTCGCGGCGAAGCGTCTCGGCGTGGGCGAGAAAAGCGT
>NZ_JARKOZ010000040.1 GCF_029978005.1 Solidesulfovibrio sp.
GTGGAAGCGCTTGTAGGCGAGCGTCAGGAAGCCCGCAAGAACAAGGATTTCGCCCGCTCCGACGCCATCCGCGACGAACTGGCCGGACTTGGCGTCACCGTCATGGACACCCCGGCCGGCCCCCGCTGGGACGTGGCGTAGAGGCAGGAAGGGGAAGAACGCCTCCGGCGGCCAGGAGGGGATGATCCCCTCCTGGACCTCCCCGAAGGGGAACGCCCGCAGCGGGGAGGCGGACTTTCGCCGATACGCCGCAGAAGTCAGGTTGTTCGCATGGCCGCCAGCATCGTCTACATCCACCACGACTGCTTCATCCTGCGCGCCGGCGGCAGGACGCTGCTCTTCGACTACCCGGCCCCGGCCTACCTGCCCTCCGAGGCCGCGCAGGCCGCTGCGGCGCACATCGCCGGCGCGGACCTGACCGTCTTCGTTTCCCACGGCCACGACGACCATTTCGATCCGGACCTCGTCCGGGCGACGGCCATGGCCGGGTCGCGCCGGTTCGTCGTGTCCGACGACGTGGCCGACCTGCACGGCGACCGGTTGCCGCCGGATACGGTGGTCATGGAACCGGAAGATGTGCGGGAACAAGACGGTCTGTCCGTCGCCGCCCTGGAGAGCAACGACATGGGCGTCGCCTACCGCGTCGAGGTCGCGGGGCTTTCGGTCTATTTCGGCGGGGATTTGGCCCTTTGGGACTGGCCGGGGCAGACGCCGGCCGCCCGCCGCGCCGTGGGCATGTCCTGGCGGCGCGCGCTCAAGGCCCTGTCCGCCCGGCCGCTCGACGTGGCCTTCTCCAACATGGACCCGCGCCTGCCGAGCCTGTCCGGCGCGCCGCAGTTCGTGGAAAAGCTCGGGCCCACCGTATTTACGCCCATGCACCTGGGCGGCCACGTGGAATACATCAGGCGCTTCGCCGACCGGCTGCGCCGCCCCGGCACGACGGTCTTCGCCTACACCCGGCCCGGCGACGCGCTGGAAATCCCCTGAAGGTTCAGACCCCCACCGAAAGCCCGCCCGTGAGCAGGGCCACGGGGAAATCCCGCAGCACTTCCCGCAGCGCCAGACCGTCCCCGGAAAAGGTCCGCCCGGTCATGGCGTCCGTGAGCGCCCCCACGCCGGCCGGGACCTCGGCCACGCGCACGTCCTCCCAGGCCTCGCCGCAGACGAAGTCCCCCTGCCCGGCCCCGAACGTGGCCATGCATCGGGGCACGACCGCCAGGGCCGCCTTGTCTTCGAAAGTCCGCCAGAAGCCGAAGGCATGGCGGGCCAGGCTGCCGGTGAAGCGCGCCGGCGCGTAGGCCCCCACGGAAAAAAGGTCGGGATCGGCCCGGCGCGCGGCCAGGGCCCGCCACAACGTGAACTGCTTGATCCGGCCGTCCTCGGGCGAGGCGGCAAGATCGCGGCAAAGCCCCGGCGCATCGGCGGCGAAGGCTGCGGCCAGGATCGTCAGCGCCTTTTCCCGGGCCGCGAAATCCACCGGCCGACGGTTGTCCGGATCGACGAAGGACAGGTCCCAGTCCTCCGTGCCCTGGTAGATGTCAGGCGTGCCCGGACAGGCCATCTTGAGCACGACCTGCCCCAGGCCGTAGGCGTAGCCGATTCGGGCCAGCCGGCGGCACAGAGGCGCGAAGGCGGTCATGAAGGCGCTTTTGGGGCCGTCGCGCAACAGCTTCGCCGCGTAGTCCGTCAGGGCCTTTTCGTAGACCGCGTCCGGGCTCAGCCAGTTGGAGCGCTCCTTGCCCTCGCGCACGGCCTTGAGCAGATAGGCGGCCAGCCGTTCGCCGAATCCCGGCAGCTCCTCGGCCCGGGCCGGATAATGGGCGAGCATGGCCTGGTAGAGCATGTATTCGTCGTTTCGTTCCGGCGCGGGCTTGTCCCCGACGAGCGTCTTGCGCCGCCGGCCGGCGCGGTGCATCGCGCCCAGGGCGGCGCGCCAGTCGGCCGGCATCTCGGACAGGGCGGCCAGGCGCAGCCGGGCGTCCTCGCCGCGCTTGGCGTCGTGGGTGGCGGTGGCGCTCATGCTCCGCGGCCACTGCCCGGCCCGCTCGGCCATGGCCGCATGGAAGGCCTCGGCAGCCATCCCGAAGGCCCCGGGCTCGGCCCCCACCTCGTTGAGGCAAAGCAGGCGGCCCAACACGTAGAAGGCGGTGTCCTCCACGCCCTTGGCCATCAGCGGCCCGCTGACCTGCTGGAAGCGCATGGCGAACCGGGTCCACTGGTCCTTTTGCGCCTCGCCCAGGCTGGCGTCGTATTGCAGGAGCAGGAAGCGCTCCAGGAAATCGAGCTCGTAGGCCAGGTCGGCATTGTGGCGCTTGGCCCGGCGGATGGCCGTGCGCACATAGCCGATGTCCGCCGGCCGGATGGCGTCGGGCGAAATGTAGGTCCTGTAGACCGGGAAGTGGGCCAACACTTCGGCCAGGGCCCGCTTGGTCGAGCGCAGGGTGATGTCGAAGCCCAGACGGTCGAGGCTGGAGACGGCGTTTATCAGTCGGGCCAGGTTTTCCACGTCGCCGTACATGTGCGTCTCGATGATGCGGCGCTTTTTCCAGACGGCCACGTCCTCGGCGCGCTGGTTGCGGCCGGTGAAGCCGGCGTAGACGCGTTCGAAGGTCTTCTCCTGGTCCGTGTCCACGAAAAGCCCGCACGCGGCGTTGAGAAAATCGTACCCCGTGGAGCCGGCCACGGGCCACAGCGCCGGCAGGGGTTCGTCGGCCACGCAGATCTTCTCGACCACCAGGTAGGCGTCGCCGATGGCCTCGCGCAGCCGCCGCAGGTAGCGGGCCGGGTCGTAGAGCCCGTCGATGTGGTCCACGCGCAGGCCCGAGAAGAGCCCCTCCCGGACCAGCTCGAAGATCTTGCCGTGGGAGTGCCGGAAGACCGCCTCCTCCTCGACCCGCAGGGAAATGAGGTCATTGATGGAAAAAAACCGGCGGTAGTTGATCTCCTCGCCGGCCACCTTCCAGTAGGACAGCCGGAAGTACTGCTCGGCCAGGAAGCTTTCCAAAAGCGCCCGCCGGTCCTCGCCTTCGGCCTCGCCGTCCGGGGCCGTGCCGTTGACCCTGGCCAGGTTGGCCTCAATGTGGGCGCGCACGGCCGCGCTTTTCCCATAGAGTTCGAAGAGCATCTGCTTGACGAAGAAGATCTGGTCGTAACGCTCGTCCTGGACGTCGTCGGCAGGAAGGGACTTGATGGTGTAGAGAAGCCCCAGGAGCTTGATGTAGTCCGGGGAGTCCCGGCCGATGGCCTCGCGCAGCCGGTCGAGGCCGAGCGTGAGCAGGCGGAGGTAGGAATCGATGCGCAGCGGAAAGCGCAGGGCGTAGTAACGCACGAAAAAGCCGTCGGCGTCGAACCCCAGGGAGATCTCCCCGGCCTCCAGCACACTGCCGTAGAAATTGCCCAGAAACGGGGCCAGCATGCGGCCCTTGATGCTCTCGTAGGGATGATCCCAGTCGATGTCGAAGAACTGGTAGTAGCGCGACGACGGGCCGTTTTCCAGCACGTCCACCAGCATGCGGTTGTCTCCGGACACGGCCATGTGGTTGGGCACGATGTCTTGAATCCAGCCGATGTCCCGCTTGCGGGCGGCGGCGACCAGGGCCCGGAAGCCCTCCTCGCCGCCGAGCTCGGGGTTGATCTCCTTGTGGTCGCAGACGTCGTAGCCGTGGGACGAACCGGGCCGGGCCCGGAAGATGGGAGAGGCGTAGATATGGGAGACGCCGAGCGCCGCAAGGTAGTCGAGGACACCCTGGCAGCGCGCGAAATCGAAGTCCTGGCAGAACTGGATACGGTAGGTGGCGATCGGCGCGTTCATTGGGGCAGCCTCACCTTGAGCGCCTCGGCCAGTTCGGCGAAGAGTTCCAGCCAACGCCCGGCTTCTGCGTCGCCTCCGGCGGCGGCCTGGCGTTTTTCGGCGTAGCGTCCCCGGGACAGCTCGAAGATCACGTTCTGGGCCTTGAAGAGGTTGAGCCCCATGGGCAGGGCGCGAAGCCTCTCCAGGGATTCCTTGACGCTGGACAGAAGCTCGATGTTGCCGTGGTCCGCGCCGAAGGCCTGCGCCCGGCGGTTGATCCAGTCCGCGCCTTCCAGGCCCAGGCCCTCGTAGTCCAGGGAAAGCCCGAAGCGCCGGGCGTCCTCGATGCGGCCGTCCAGCCGCTCGAGGTCGAGGACTTCCCCGGAAAGCTGCCGCCGGATGTCGGTTTCCACCACGAACGCGGCGGCTTCCAGGATGTGCCGGGGCACCGGCATATCGATCCACTGGAGAAAATTGAGGATCGGGTAGTTGCTCTCGTAGATCTGGCGGTACATGGCCTCGGCGCTTTCGAATTCCGGGGCCAGGGCCTCGGCCACCACCTTGCGTTGCTCGTCGCGGAAGAGGTGGCGGATGGAGAAGGTGTGGGTGTCGAAATGGGCGTCCAGGACGCGGATGGTTTCGGCCAGGTCGCCGCGCTCGAAGGCCTGGCGCAGATCGACCTGCATGGCGGCGAGGCTGGCCGCGTCGCGGAAGGGCCGCAGGCCGCAGGTCAGGTTGTGCCCGCCGGCGTGAAACACGGCGAAGGCGGCGTCGAGGCGCTCGCCCGTGACCTCGGAGGCGATGTCCGCCCGGCCGGTCAAGAGGCTGGCCCGACCGGCCGTCTCGCGCTTCTCGTCGCGGCCGTGGGCGCGGTAGCAGCCGTATCGGTAATCTTCGTCCGGGGGCGTGAAAACCGAGGAGATGGCGTAGTGCGCGCCCACCCGCATGATGTCCACGGCGGCCGGCTTGGCGTAGCGTTCGTAGGCCTCCCGGCCGTTGGCCAGGACGTTGCTCGGGGCTTTTTCCAGGATGGCGGCGAAAGGCCCCTCCAGGTCGCCGCCGCCGAGCTCCCCGGCCAGCTGGATGGCGCGGGCGGCGTACTGCAGCACCTGCACGGTCTCGATGCCGGTGACCTCGTCGAAAAACCAGCCGCAGCTGGTGAAGATCAGCATGGCCTGGCGCGAGAGCTCCATGAGTTTCAGCGCCCGCACGCGCCGCTCGGGAGAGAGTTTCCCGTTGGCCTGGGCGTTCAGGAAGGCGTCCCGGCTTGCCTCGCTTCTGTCGTTGACCACGGCGATGTACGCGTCGCGCGCCTGCCAGGGGTCCTTAAAGAGCTTCGCCCCTTCGGCCTCGACGATTGCGGCGCAGCGGTCGCGCAGCCAGTCCATGGCCTCGCGCAGCGGCTGCCGCCAGCGCTGATGCCAGTTGCCGTGCATGCCGGAATTGCAGCCGCAGTCCGCCCGCCAGCGCTCCACGCCGTGGATGCAGCTCCAGGAGGAGTTCTCGAAGAGTTCCGCCTCGTGGACGGGCGGGTGGCGGTCGAGGTAGGCGGCATAATTGATGAGTTCCACGGTGGGGTCGGCCTCGATGAGGGAAAGGCAGTAGGTGAGCGCCATCTCGCCGTAGGTGTGGTGGTGACCGTAGGTCTCGCCGTCGGTGGCCACGTGCACGAGTTGGGGCCAGTCGCGGTCGTCGTTGAAGGCGGCCATGAGCCGGTCGCGGTAGGCCTCGCCCCGGTCGAGGAGGTCGCCGAAGGCCATGTCCTGGGAGATGGGGCCGTCGTAGAAGAACACGTTGAAGTCGCGCCCGTCGGGCAGGCGCACCAGGTAGGGGGCGGTGGGGTCCACGCGCGACTCGGACACGTCCTGCCACTCCTCGTCTCCCAGGCGACGCGCGCGGGCGGCCTGGCGCGGGGCCAGGATGGTGAAGCGGATGCCGGCGTCGGCCAGGATGGCCAGCGTCTCCAGGTCCACGGCGGTCTCGGGCAGCCACATGCCTTCCGGGTCGCGGCCGAAGCGGGCCCGGAAGTCGGCCACGCCCCAGGCGACCTGGGTGATCTTGTCGCGCCGGCTGGCCAGGGGCATGATCAGATGGCCGTAGGCCTGGGCCAGGGCCGAGCCGTGGCCGGCGTAGCGCTCCATGGACTGCCTGTCCGCGTCCACGATGGCCTGGTGCAGCCGGGGGTGACGGCGTTCGAGAAAGGACAGGAGCGTGGGGCCGAAATTGAAGCTGATCTTGGAGTAGTTGTTGACGATGTCGATGATGTAGCCGTCGCCGTCCAGGATGCGCGAGCCGGAATTGGGGCCGTAGCACTCGGCCGTGATGCGCTCGTTCCAATCGTGGTACGGGTGGGCCGAGTCCTGGACCTCGACCTCCTCGAGCCAGGGGTTTTCCCGGGGCGGCTGGTAGAAATGCCCATGGATGCAGACGTAGCGGTTCATTTCGCTCGTTCCTCCCCGCATTTGTAGACCACCGCCCGAAGGGGCGGCAGGGTGAGCGTCGCGACCAGGCGCTCGGGCAAGACCGCGCCCTCGCCGCCGAAGCGGGCCTCGTCGCTGTCCAGAAGGCGCGCGTAGCCCTTGACCGGGGCGGACGCGCCGACGCTTGCGCGCGTGGCCCGCCGGCCGAGGTTGAAAAGGCACAGGAAACGGCCGTCCTCGCCCCGGCGCTCCATGGCCAGGGCCAAGGCCCCGTCCAGGGGCCAGACCCGGGTGCGCGGCCGGTGCGTTCCCCGCAGGGCCGGGCTTGCGGCGCGAAGGGCCAGCAGAGCCTTGTGCCAGGCGAGCATGGCCGCGTGGCCGGCCGCGTCGGGCTTGTCCCAGTCCGGCCGGCTGGCCTCGAAGGTGGCCGGATCGAAGGGGTCGGGGACCTCGCCGCGCCAGCGGAAGCTCGCGAATTCCCGCTTGCGGCCCCGGCGCACGGCATCCACCAGCCCGGCGTCCAGGTGGCTGATAAAGTACAGGAAAGGCCGCGTCTCGCCCCACTCCTCGCCCATGAAAAGGAGCGGCGAGCCCGGGGAAAGGAGCAGCAACGCGGCGGCCACGCGCCCGGCCCGCGGCCCGACCAGGGAGACGAGGCGCTCGCCCCTGGCCCGGTTGCCGACCTGGTCATGGTTTTGAAGGCAGTTGACGAAGCGGTCGGCCGGCAGATGGGCGGCGCAGCTCCCGCGCACATGGCCGAAAAAGGCGCTGGGCCGGCCGGCGTAGGCGAAGCCGTCGGCCATGGCCGCGATCAGGTCGTCCCGGGAGCCGTAGTCCGCGTAATAGCCCCGCCGTTCGCCGGTCAGGATGGCGTGGACGGCGTGGTGGAAGTCGTCGTTCCACAGGCCGTCGAGGCCCATGCCGCCGGCCGCCTTTTCGGTGACGACCGCCGGGTCGTTGAGATGCGTCTCGGCCACGAGAAACGTCCGCCGGCCGGCGCGCTCCTCCCAGTCGGCCACGGCCCCGGCCAGTTCGTCCACGAAATGCACGGGACCCTGGTCGTAAATGGCGTGCACGGCGTCCAGGCGCAGGCCGTCGATGCGGTAGTCGCGCAGCCAGTACAGCGCGTTTTGGATGAAGAACTCCCGCACGGCCGCGCTGCCGGGGCCGTCGAAGTTGACGGCCTCGCCCCAGGGCGTGCGGTAGCGGTCGGTGAAGTACGGCCCGAAGTCGCGCAGGTAGTTTCCCTCGGGGCCGAGGTGGTTGTAGACCACGTCGAGGACCAGGGCCAAACCCTGCGCGTGGCAGGCGTTTACAAGCCTGGCCAGTCCTGCCGGGCCGCCGTAGGCAAGGCTTACGGCGAAGGGGAAGACGCCGTCGTAGCCCCAGTTGCGTCCGCCCGGGAACTGGGCCACGGGCATGAGTTCCAGGCAGGTGACGCCAAGCTCGCGCAGGTGCGGCAGGCGCTCGACGACGGCGTCGAAGGTCCCTTGCGGGGTGAACGTGCCGACGTGGATCTCGTAATAGACGCGCCGGTCAGGGGGCGGCGGCGCGAAGGCGGCGGCGGTCCGGGCGAAGGCGTCCGTGTCGACCAGGGCCGAGGGGCCGTGGACGTTGTCCGGCTGAAAGCGCGAGGCCGGATCGGCCCGGCGGGTCTTGCCGTCCAGCACGAACCAGTAGCGCGCGCCGTCGGCCGCACCCGAAACCTCGACCGTGAAATGGCCGCCGGGCAGCGGTTCCATGGGCACGGCGCGGCCAGTGTCTTCGAGAAGCAGGTCAAGGCGTTTGCGATTGGGGGCCCAGACGGTGAAACGCCAGGAGGATGGGCCGGTTTTTTGCGGGCCGACCGGCAACGACCTGGGGAGAATTCGTTGCATACCATTTTGTATGCCCCATTCTCCAACCTCGGTCAAACCGCGAATGCGGCATATGTCGCATCAACATTACGATTTCGAAAAAAGCAGGCGCGCCAGCTCCGAGAGATCGCCCACCTTCGGTCCCAGCCGGCCGGGATCGGGACAGACCGCCGGGCCGTAGCCCAGGCGCTCGGCCTGCTTGAGCCGGGCATCGTGCCCGGAGACGGGGCGTATGCGGCCGGAAAGGTCCACCTCGCCCCAGAAGACCGCGCCGGCGGGCAGGGGCCGGTCGTAGAACGAGGACAGCACGGCGGCGGCGACGCCGCAGTCCAGGCCCGGGTCCTGGATTTTGAGCCCGCCGCCGATCTTGGCGTAGATGTCCACCTGGCCGAGGTTGAGGCGCAGGCGCTTTTCCAGGACCGCCAGCAAAAGGTGCAGCCGGCCCACGTCGAGCCCGAGCGCCGCTCGGCGCGGCACGGCGAGAAACGACTTGGCGGCCAGGGCCTGGACCTCCACGGCGAAGGGCCGCCTCCCCTCCACGGCCATGACCACGGCCGAACCGGACACGGCCGGGTCGCGGTCGCCCAGGAAAAAAGTCGAGGGATCGGGCACCTCGGCCAGACCCTGCTCGCGCATCTCCATGACGAGAAGCTCGTCCGTGGGGCCGTAGCGGTTTTTCAGCACGCGCAGGATGCGAAAGAGATGGCGGCGCTCGCCCTCGAGGTAGAGCACCGTGTCCACCATGTGCTCGAGGAGCTTGGGTCCGGCGATCTGGCCGTCCTTGGTCACGTGGCCGACGAGCACGAGGCAGGCCTGGCCGCGTTTGGCCGCCTCCACGCACGAGGCGGCCACCGAGCGCACCTGGGACACGGACCCGGCCGCGCCCTCGATGCCGGCGACGTGCATGGTCTGGACGGAATCGACGATGACGAGGTCCGGGGCGGGCGATGCGCCGAGGACGTCCACGGCCGCGCCGGCATCGGTGGTGGCGGCGGCGAGCAGGCCCTCATGAAGGACGCCCAGGCGCTCGGCCCGGGCCTTGAGCTGGGGCAGGGATTCCTCGCCCGAGACGTAGACCACCCGGCGGCCGGCGGCGGCCATGCCGGCCAGCTGCAACAGCAGCGTGGACTTGCCGATGCCCGGCTCGCCGCCGAGCAGCACCGCCCCGCCCGGGGTCAGCCCGCCGCCGAGCACCCGATCCAGGCCCTCGATGCCCGTGGGAAAGGGACGGAAATCTTCGCCCGGATGCTCGCCCAAAGGAATGGGCGCGCCCGAGGGCACGGCCGCGCCGCCGGCCTTGCCGCCGCGACCGGCCACGCCCTCGACCAGGGTGTTCCAGGCGCCGCAACGCGGACACTGCCCCCGCCAGGACGGCGAAACGCCGCCGCAGTCCGAGCAGGTGAAGATGCGCTTGGCCTTGCCCGCCATGCTACTGCCGCGGCGGGTCCTTGGCGTCCACCACCTTGACCCCGAACTCCTTGACGGCCTCGGGCGGATCGAAAAAGACGACCATGAACGGGGTTTCGCCGCCCGGGGCGATGTTGGTGTTGTTGGTGAGCACGCCGACCTGGGAGGTCAGGGCGTTTTTGAGCTCGTCGCGGGTCATGACCTGGAGCTGGAAAAGCGAGACCGTGTTGCCGGCCAGGTCTTCCTGGCTGGCCAGGGAGCCGCCCTTCTCGTCGAAGAGCGAGGCCTCGATGCGGATCATTTCCTTGGGCGTCTTGAAGTTATTGACGGCCTTGCCCTCGATGACGAAGAGCTGCCCGGCCTTCTCGTTGGAAACGTAGTACTGGCGGACGTTTTGCAGCATGATGTCCTTGACCTTGGCCGTCTCCTCGGGCTTTTTCGCGCCCGCGTCGGCGGCCGGAGCGGCCGGCTTGTCGGCGGGCTTGGCCGCGGCCTTGTCCGGGGCCGGCTTTTCCGGCGCGCCCGGAGCCGTGGCCGCCGGCGGCTGAGCGGCGTCCTTGGCCGCCTTCCTGCCGGGCCACAGGTCGAGGAAATACACGGCGGCGATGGCGACGACGACGACGAGCAGCACCGCGCCCATGATGACGGCGACCCGTTTGCGTCGTTCTTTTGACACCGAACTGCCGGGCAGGGAAAGATTGGCCACGTCGTCGAGGCTGAACCCCGGCTTGACCGGTCCGGCGTCGTGGTCGTCGTCGGCGTCGTCGGCTCCGCCCTTGCCCTCGTAGGTCTCGGAATGGAACAGGTCCGGCGGCACGTCGTCGTCGGGCATGCTGGCGCGGGGCGCGGCCGGCGTGGCCGGCCGTTCCTGGCGGCCGGGGGGCGTGGGGGCGAGGTCGTCCGGGAAGTCGAAATCGGTGAGCCCGCCGGCATCGGCCGGGCCCGGCGGATCGACGTGGAAGACATGGCGGCATTTGCCGCAACGCAGCTTGGCCCCGGAGGCGCCGATCTTGTCGTCAGGCAGGTTGAACTTGGACTGGCAATTCGGGCAGGCAACGATCATGGCGCTTTTCCCACTGTCGGTTACGGTTTTGGCCACCGCTCATGCAAATCAGGGGCCGTTTCTTACCGAACCAGTTCGTACACGCCGCGAAGACGCCGCAGCCGCTCCCCCACGTCCATGCCGTAGCCGACCAGAAAGACCGGCGGGGCCTCGAAGCCGACGAAGTCCACCTTCACGTCGACCTCGCGGCGGTAGGCCTTGTCCAACAGGGCGCAGACCTTGACGCTGGCCGGGGAACGCGCCTCGAGCATGGAAAGGAGATAGGCCAGGGAGCGGCCGGTGTCCACGATGTCCTCCACCACGAGAACGTGGCGGCCGGCGACGTCGGTTTCGAGGTCCATGAGGAAGCGCAGCTCGCCCGGGGCCGTGCCCGCGCCGTAGCTGGCCACGCGCACGAAATCGAGGCTGGGGCAAAAGGAAAGCGCCCGCAGCAGGTCGGCCATAAACGGCAGCGCGCCCTTGAGCACGCCGACCATGACCACGTCGCCGTCGCCGACGCCGAGGCCGGCGTAATGGGCCGACACCTGGCGGCCGAGCTCGGCCACCCGGGCGGCCACCGCCGCCTCTCCGAACACCTCTCGCAACGTTTCCGACATGTCTCCCCGCACTCTCCGGTTCCGGCCTTTCGGCCCGGGCGCCCTACATTTCCATGAGGAGCGCGTTCTCGTCGCACTCCGGGAACTTGGGGCAGTTGATGCAATCGGCCCAGACCTTCTGGGGCAGCTTCTCCTTCTCCACCGGGGCGAAGCCCAGGCGCTCGAAGAAATGCGGCCGGTAGGTCAGGGTGAAGACCTTGTAGATGCCGAGCGTCACCGCGTCGGACAGGCAGGCCTCGACCAGCTTGCCGCCCCAGCCCTGCTTCTGGATGCTTTCGTCCACGGCCAGGGAGCGGATCTCGGCGATGTCCTCCCAGGTGATGGACAGGGCGCAGCAGCCGAGGATGCCCGGCTCGTCGTGGCCGGCCAGGACGAAGAAGTCCCGCAGGTGGCTGTAGAGCTGGTTGAACGAGCGCGGCAGCAGGAATTCCTGGCGGGCGCAGTGCATGAGCAGGGCGTGGATCTGCTTGACGTCCTGGATGCGCGCCTTGCGGATGAAAAGGCCCGTCATTTCGGTGGGTCGGCCAGCAGGCCGTCCACGGCCCGCCGCAGCTGCTCGCCGGGCATGTACCCGGAGTGGTTCACGGCCTGCTGCCCCGCGACGTCGTAGATGAGCGTCTTGGGGATCATCTTGACGCCGAAGGTGGCCATCACGTCGGGATCGGCCAGGTGGACCGGGAAATTGAACGGCGTCTGCTTGACGAAGCGGAAGTACTCGCCCTGGTCCTGGTCCAGCGAGATGCCGATGAAGACGACCTTGTCGGCCGGATAATGCTTCCGGGCCTCGATGAAGTCCGGAATCTCCATGAGGCAGGGCCGGCACCAGGAGGCGAAGAAGTCCACCACCACCACCTTGCCCTGGGCCGCCACGATGGCGTCGAGCACGGCCTGGCCGGTTATGGGGCCGGCGTCCTGGGCGGCGGCCCGGCCGGCCGGCCAGGCGAGAAGAGCCAGCAATAAGACGAGGGTACGTAGGCGCAACGAAAAACCTCCGCGCTCGGTTGGCGACGGCCGCGGACACGGCCGTCAGGGCCGGTTTAATCCAAAGCGGCCGGCGCTAGCCAGCGTTTTTTAAGCATTGCCGACGACAAGGGCCTTGGCTTGCCGCACGGCGTCCACGGCGTCCACGGCGTGGGCGTCGGCCCCGATGGACCTGGCGAAAGCCTCGGTGACCACGGCCCCGCCCACCATGACCTTGGCCCGCAGGCCCCGCTCCCGCACCAGGCGCACCGTGTCCTCCATGCGCACCATGGTGGTGGTCATCAGCGCCGAAAGCCCGATGACGTCGGCGTCGCGGCCGGCCGCCTCGTCCACGATGCGCGCGGCCGGCACGTCCTTGCCGAGGTCGATGACCTCGAAGCCGTGGTTTTTGAGCATCAGGCACACGATGTTCTTGCCGAGGTCATGGATGTCGCCCTCCACCGTGGCCATGACGATGCGGGCCTTTTCCGCGCCGGCGGTCTCGGCCAGAAGCGGTTCCAGGCGCTCGAAGCCCGAGCGCATGGCCTCGGCCGCGACGAGCAGCTGGGGCAGGAAGAATTCCTTGCGCTCGTAGCGCTCGCCCACCTCCATGATGCCGGGGATGAGCTCCTCGCTCAGGATGGCGGCCGGGTCGCGGCCTTCGGCCAGGGCGGTCTCGATGAGCCCGGCCAGCTCGGCCTTGCGGCCGTGGATCACGGCCAGGCGCAGGGGGCCGCCCCCCTCGCCCGGGGCGGTGGAACCGCCGGACGCGGGCGCGGTCCCGCCCGTGGGCGCGGCGGCCTTCCAGCCGGCGTAGCGTCCGATGAAGCGGCCGGCCTGGGCGTCGCGGCCGAGCAGCACCTCGCAGGCCCCGGAGGTCTCCATGAGGCGCGCGACGTTGGGGTTGGCGATGGCGGCGGACAGGCCGGCCCCCAGGCACATGGCGAAAAAGGCGGCGTTGACGAGTTCCCGCGCCGGCAGGCCGAAGGAGATGTTGGACAGCCCGAGCACCGTGGGCAGGCCCCAGGCGTCGCGGCAGTGGCGGATGACCTCCAGGCAGGCCAGGGCCGCCTCGGGCTTGGAGGAGACGGTCAGCGCCAGGGCGTCCACCAGGATGAGCCGGCGCGGGATGCCGAGAGACTCGGCCTGGGCCAGCAGCTCCTCGATGATCCCGAGGCGCTCCGCGGCCGTGACCGGCAGCTTGCGGCCCTTGAGCGGCAGCAGGATGAACGGCGCGCCGTGGTCGCGGCAGATGGGGCCGAGCAGTTCCATGCGGCCGGGCTCGCCGCTGATGGAGTTGACCAGGGGCGTCGCCGGCGAGGCCCACAACCCGGCGGTCAGGGCCTCGGCGTTGTTGGAGTCGAGGCAAAGGGGCAGGCGCTGGCGCTTGGTGAGTTCCAGGGCCAGGCCGGGCAGCACGGCGACCTCGTCCACCATGGGCGCGCCCACGTTGACGTCGAGGATGCCGGCCCCGGCCGCCACCTGCTCCTCGGCGAAGGCCAGGGCGCGGGTGAACTCCCCGGCGGCCAGCTCGGCGGCGAGCTCCGCCTTGCCCGTGGGGTTGATGCGCTCGCCGATGATCACGCAGGGATTTTTCCCGCCAAGGCCCACGGTCGCGGCCCGGGAGGCCACGGCCAGGACCGGGCGGTCCGGGGCGTCGCTTGGCGTCCAGGAGCGGCCGGCCAGCGCCCTGGCCAGGGCGGCGATGTGGGCCGGGGTGGTGCCGCCGCAGCCGGACAGGGCCTTGGCCCCGGCTGCTGCGAAGCGGGCGGTCTTCTCGGCGAATTCCTCGGGCCCCATGGGAAAGACGGTGCGGCCGTTTTCCAGGCGCGGCATGCCGGCGTTGGGCTTGACGAAAAAGGGTGTCTTCAGGCGACGCGCGAAGGCCTCGACCACCTGGCGCATGTCGTCCGGGCCGGCGCCGCAGTTGACGCCGACGAGGTCCACGCCGAGGTTTTCCATGACGTCGGCGAACACCTCGGGCGAGGAGCCGGTGAGGCTGGCCGCGCCCTCGAAGGTCATGCACACGGCCACGGGGAGCGTGCAGACCCGGCGGCAGGCCAGGACCAGGGCCTTGGCCTCGGCCACGTCGAAGTGCGTCTCGCCGACGACGAGGTCGCAGCCGCCCTCGGCCAGGCCGGCGATCTGCTCGGCGAAGGCGTCCACCAGTTCGGCCAGCGCCACCTTGCCGAGGGGCGCGACGAACTGGCCGGTGGGGCCCACGGAGCCGGCGACGTAGGCGGCGTCCCCGGCGGCCCGGCGGGCCAGGCGCGCCATCTCGCGGTTGAGCGCCTTGACGTCCGTGCCGGCCGGCAGCTTGAAGCGCGTGCCGCCGAAGGTGTTGGAGGTGACCACGCGCGCGCCGGCCTCGATGTATTCCCGGTGGGTGGCGACGATGGCCTCGGGATGCGCGAGGCCGAAAAGTTCCGGGGACTGGCCGGCGGCCAGGCCGCGGCCCTGGAGCAGGGTGCCCATGGCCCCGTCGAAGACGAGGATGCCCGAATCGCCAAGCGCCTGTCTGAAATCGCCCACGCATGCTCCTTGTGTGCCGCCGGCCGCCGGGACGGCGCGCCGAAACGCGGCCCGTCTACTGAAAAACATTGAAAAGGACAAACCAAAACTTTACACCGGAAGGTAGACGTGCGAGACGGCGCTTCCGGGCGGTGGCGCTCCGATTCGCCTTAACCACCCAAGCGGCCAGACCACGCCTCATAACCCGGTCATTATCCGATGGAACAGCGAGACGATCAAGACTTTTCCCCGAGCGACGCGGACCTGGACCAACACGATCCCGAGGAGTTCGACCCCTCCGAGACCGACGACGCCATCGACGTCGAGCCCGCAGAGACCGGCGACGCCATGGACGTCGAGCCCGTCGGGCCCGCCGACGACTTCCGGCTGCCGGCCCCGAGGCCGTCCTCCGGCGGTTCGCTGACCACGCGCGACCCGTTGCAGCTCTACCTGCGGGAAATCTCGAAATTCCCCATGCTCGCCCCGGAGGAGGAGCAGGAGCTGGCCCGGCGCGTGCGCGACGCCGGCGACCAGAAGGCCGCCTTCCGCCTGATCTCCTCCCACCTGCGCCTGGTGGTCAAAATCGCCATGGACTTTCAGCGGCGCTGGATGCAAAACGTGCTTGATCTCATCCAGGAAGGCAACGTGGGTCTCATGCGCGCCGTGACCAAGTTCGACCCCGACAAGGGCATCAAGTTCTCCTACTACGCCGCCTACTGGATCAAGGCCTACATCCTCAAGTACATCATGGACAACTGGCGCATGGTCAAGATCGGGACCACGCAGGCCCAGCGCAAACTGTTCTACAACCTCAACAAGGAGCGCCACCGGCTCCAGTCCCTGGGCTTCGACCCCAGCGCCTCCCAGCTCTCCGAGGCGCTCAACGTGACCGAGTCGGACATCGTGGAGATGGACCAGCGCTTAAGCGGCAACGACCTGTCCCTGGACGTGACGCTCGGCGACGATTCCTCGTCCACCCGCCTGGACTTCCTGCCGGCGCTGACGCCGGGCATCGAGGAGATCCTGGCCGGGGACGAGATCTCGCACCAGCTCGAGAAGCACATCCAGTCCATCCGGCCCACGCTCAACGAAAAGGAGCTCGACCTCCTGGACAGCCGCATCCTGTCCGATTCGCCGGTGACGTTGCGGGAGATCGGGGCGAAATACGGCATCACCCGGGAGCGCGTGCGCCAGATCGAGGCCAGGCTGCTTGAGAAGCTCAAGGAACATCTTTCCAGGCGCATCGAGGACTTTTCCTCGGATTGGATTCATAAGGAAGAATAGCGGCGATCGCCGCGGCGGGACGCTTCCGGCCGGAGCCGGGAGGGGACGCGCCGTGCGCCGCACCGGATACCGGCCATGCCCGAACCGACCAAACGCGCCGCTCCCGCGCGCCTGCCCCTACTGCTCGTCCTGGCGCTTCTGCCTTGCCTGCTGTCCAATTCCTGCGCCTCCAGCCGCTCGGCCAGGCTGGCCTACGCCGGGAAGTCCCTGAGCCCCGACGCCGAAGGGGCTTACCAGTTCCTCATCTACCAGGACTACCTGCGCCAGGGGAACAAGGACGAGGCGGCCAAGGCCCTGGCCGCCCTCACCCGCGCCCATCCCTCGCCGGAACTGGCCGTGGAGCTGGCCAACCTCCAATGGAGCCAAAACGACCGGGAAGCGGCCACCAAGACCCTGGAAGAGGCGATCAAGACCTTTCCCGATTCGCGACAGCTGACGCTCTACCTGGCCAGCGCCTACCAGATGCGCCGCATGCCGGAGGCGGCCGAAGCCGCGCTGACGCGCTTCGTGGCCGGCCATCCGGGCGACGCCGCCGCCTTGCGCGAACTGGCGTCGCTGCTCGACGAGTCCGGGAAGCACCAGGAAGCCCTCGATACGCTCAGGCGCATCTCCGAGTCCGAACGCGACGCCACCACCCTTTTCCTCATGGCCAAGGCCACGGCGGGGCTGAAGAAAAACGACGAGGCCATCGCCCTGCTGCGCCGGGCCGTGGCTGCGGACAACGCGCTCATGGCCGCCTGGTCCGACCTGGCGACGCTGCTCGAGGACAAGGGCGACCTGGCCGGGGCCGAGGAATGCTACCGCCGCATGCTGGCCCTGGGCGAGGAGGCTCCGGAAGTCCGGGCCAGGCTCGTGCGGGTGCTCATCAAGGAGAAGAAGCTCGCCCAGGCCGTCAAGTTCCTGGGCGAGGGGCCGCCGGACAAGGCGCGCATGCTCGACGCCATCGCGGCCCTCATCGAGGCGGGCCAACCCAAGCAGGCCCGGCAGGTCCTGGACATGCTGTCCGCGGCCATTCCCGAGAGCCCGGACCTGCCCTTCTATCGGGCGGTCATCGCCTACGAAGGCGAAAAGAAGCCCAAGGAGGCCCTGGCCATCCTGGCCAAGGTGAAGCCGGAAAATCCCAATTACGACAAGGCTCTGGGCTTTCGCGTCCAGATCGCCTCGGAGATCGGCGACATGGCCCAGGCCCAGGCCCTGGTGGCCGAGGCCAGGCGGCGCTTTCCCGACAAGAAGGAATTTTTGACCATGGAGGCCGCGCTGCTCGACAAGCGAGGCCAGACCGACAAGGCCGCCGCCGTGCTGGAAAAGGCCGTGGCCGCCGCGCCCGACGACACGGACCTGCTCTACCGCTACGGCGTGGCCCTGGAAAAGCTCAAGCGTCGGGCCGAGGCCAAGGCCGTGATGGAAAAGATCGTGGACAAGGACCCGGTCCATCCCGACGCCCTCAACTACCTCGGCTACTCCATGGCCGAGGAAGGCCGCGACCTGGACAAGGCCCTGGACATGATCCGCACCGCCCTGGCCAAGGAGCCGGACAACCCCTTCTTCCTGGATTCCCTGGCCTGGACGCTGCACAAGCTGGGGCGCAACGACGAGGCTCTGGCCGCCATGGAGCGGTCCATCGGCCAGGGGGTGAAAGACGCCATCATCTGGGAGCATTACGGCGACATCGCCGCCGCCGCCGGCCATAAGGCCGTGGCCCAGAAAGCCTACCGCACCGCGCTGGAGCTCGGCCCGGAAAACCCCGGGGACGTGAAGAAAAAACTCGGAGCCCTCTGAAATGCGCCGACTGCCCGCCCTTTGCCGCGCCGTCGCCGTCCTGGCCCTGATTTCCGCCCTGGCCGGCTGCGCCGCCAAACAACCCGGCCCGCCGACCGCCGACGAGGCCAAGGCCGTCTACGGAACCTTTCTCGCCCGCGACCGCCAAAACACCGCCCCGGCCTTCTCCCTGTCCGGGTCCATGAGCTTTTCCCGGGCCAACCGCTCGGGCCGGCTCAACTATCGCCTGTTCGGCAACGCCGGCGGGGCCACCCGCCTGGACCTGACCACGCCCGTGGGCGGGGCCTACGCGTCGCTGTTCGAAGACAACCGGGGCTTTTACGCCTTCGTCCCGGACAAGAACGCGGTCTACCGCCACAGCGACTCCCGCCAGGGCGCGGCCAAGCTCGGCATGCCGCTGCCGTTTAGCTTAAGCGAAATGGCGGCCGTGACCTCGGGCCGCTTCGAGGCCCTGGCCCCGGCGCGCTACGCCTCGGCGAAAAAGACCGCCGAGGGCTACGAATACGCCTTTTCCGGCGGGACCCGCCTGTCGTCCCTGACCCTTGACTTCGCTGGCAATCCGCGCCATCTGGTTGGAGTTGGGATAGAGCCCTGGCGCATCGACTTCGCCGACGACGAGGCCGGGCCCGGCCTGACCGCGCCCGTGGCCCGCCGGATCACGCTGACCACGCCCGGCGGTGCGACCCTCGTCGTTCGCGTCAAGACGGTGCAGCCGCGCCCGTCGCCCTACCCGGCCGCCGACCTGGAACTGCCCGTGCCCCCCAACGCCGCGGAACACGCCTTGGACGGAGCCGGGGACGAGCCGTCCCTGCCGGAATTGTAGCCCCGTCCCGCGCGGCCCGGGGCCGCGCGTCCATCGCCAAACCCGGAGGCCCCCCTTCCCATGCCCAAGACCATCTTCCTCGGCTCGGACCATGCCGGATTGACGCTCAAGGCCGCCCTGTGCGCCCATCTCGCCGCCGCCGGACACGACGTGGCCGACCTTGGCCCCACCGAGGCCAAAAGCGTCGACTACCCCGATTTCGCCAAGCTCGTGTGCAACAAAGTCCTGGACACGCCGGACAGCGTCGGCATCCTGGTCTGCGGCACGGGCATCGGCATGTCCATGGCCGCCAACCGCGTCCCGGGCATCCGGGCCGCCCTTTGCGTCAACGAATACCTGGCCCGCATGACGCGCCTGCACAACGACGCCAACGTGCTGTGCCTGGGTGAGCGCGTCATCGGCACGGGGCTTGCCGTCTCCATCGCCGACGTGTTCCTGGAAACGGCCTTCGAAGGCGGCCGCCACCAGCGCCGCGTGGACCTCATCGAGTCGTGCGGACTGGCCGCGCCGCTTTAACCCCAACCCCGCATCGAGGGACATCATGCAAGCCACCGCCGCCGCCAAAGACGCCAAGGCCGTGAACGTCGTCAAGGGCCTCATCATGGACGCCACCTTCAAGGCCAAGTCCGGCCACCCGGGCGGCGCCATGTCCTCGGCCGACATGGCCTACATCCTGTTCAAGGACTACCTGCGCTTCGACCCGGCCGACCCGGCCTGGTTCGGCCGCGACCGGTTCGTGCTCTCGGCCGGCCACGAGTCCATGCTCCAGTACGTCCTGCTCTTCCTGCGCGGCGTGCTGACCATGGACGACCTCAAGCAGTTCCGCCAGTTCCACAGCCGTACCCCGGGCCACCCGGAAAACAACGAGACCCCGGGCGTCGAGTGCACCACCGGCCCCCTGGGCCAGGGTTTTTCCATGTCCGTGGGCATGGCCGTGGCCGAGGAGATGCTCCGGGCGCGCCTGGGCGACGACGTGGCCGGGCACTACACCTACGTCATATCCTCGGACGGCGACGTCCAGGCCCCGGTGTTCCTGGGCTCGGCCGCCCTGGCCGGCCTGTGGGGCCTGGGCCGGCTCATCGTCCTTTTCGACAAGAACAAGGCCCAGCTGGCCAGCGCCACCAGCGTGTGCGACGCCACGGACCACGCCAAGCTCTTCACGAGCCTCGGCTGGCACGTCGTGGAAATCGACGGCAACGACCACGAGGCCATCCGGGCCGCCCTGGACGCGGCCCGGGCCGAGACGGCCAAGCCCTCCATCATCATCGGCAACACCCTCATCGCCAAGGGCTCGGCCACCATGGAAGGCAACCACGAGGCCCACGGCGCACCGTTCAAAGAGGGCGAGATCACGGCGACCAAAAAGCTCCTGGGCCTGCCCGAGGAGGAGGCCTTTTACGCCCCGGACGACGTCCTGGCCCATTTCCAGTCCCGGTTCCCGGAACTTGCCGCCGCCCGGGCCGCCTGGGACCGGACCCTGGACGGCAAGCTCGCCGGCGACGCCGCCTTCGAGGCCCTGTGGCGCGAGGCGACCCGGCCGCGCGGCGAACGCTCCCTGTCCTGGCCGGTGTTCGAGCCGGCCAAGGCCGTGGCCACTCGCTCGGCCTGGGGCGCGGCCCTCAACGGCCTCATCGACCAGTTGCCGCTTTTCGTCGGCGGCTCGGCCGACCTCGACCCCTCCAACATGACCGAGAAGTTCCGCGACATCACGGGCATCTTCGGCAAGGCCAACCGCCTGGGCCGGTCCCTGTGCTTCGGCGTGCGCGAATTCCCCATGACGGCCATCGTCAACGGCATCGCCCTGCACGGCGGGCTCATGCCTTTCAGCGCCACTTTCCTCATCTTCTCGGACTACGCCCGAAACGCCCTGCGCATGGCCGCCCTCCAACAGACGCCGGCCCTGCACGTCTACACCCACGACTCCTTCTACGTGGGCGAGGACGGCCCGACCCACGAGCCCATCGAGCAGACGAGCTCGCTGCGGCTGATCCCCAACATGCTCGTCATGCGCCCGGCCGACGCCAACGAGACCTCGGCCTGCGTGGATACGGCGCTGCAGCAGACCTCGCGCCCCACCTGCCTGCTGCTCACCCGCCAAAACCTGCCCATCCTGGACCCGGCCGCGTATCCCGGCCTCAAGGAAGGGGTTTCCCGCGGCGCCTACGTGCTGGACGAAGCCCCGGGCGGCAAGCCCGACATGCTGCTCCTGGCCTCGGGCTCGGAAGTTTCCCTGGCCCAGGCCGCGGCCAAGCTCCTGCCCGAGATCGCCATCCGCGTGGTCAGCATGCCCTGCCTGGAACTGTTCAACGAGCAGCCCGAGGACTACAAAAAGGCCGTGCTGCCGCCGGAAGTCCCCTTCCGCTACGCCGTGGAGGCCGGCCGGCCCGAGCTGTGGTGCCAGTACACCGGCCGCCTCGACCGGGTGCACGGCATCTCCCACTTCGGGGCCTCGGCCCCGGCCGGCAAGCTGGCCGAAGCCTACGGCTTCACCCCCGAAGCCCTGGCCGCCAAGATCAAGGCCGCGTATAGCGTGAAATAAGGGAAGGGAAGAGAAGAGAAGGGAATGCCTCCGGCGGCCAGGAGGGGCCAGTGGCCCCTCCTGGACCACCCCGCAAGGGGGGAGGTTTTTTTGGGGCGCTCCTTTGCAGTATGTCGCGGGGACGTCCCCGTTACGACAAAAACGTCTTGGAACGGCCTCGAAAGCTTCGACTTTCGAGGCCGTTTCCTATATCCCCCTTGGAAAGTTTTTTGGGAGGGAGGGGCGCGGGGAGGGAACCTTT
>NZ_JARKOZ010000070.1 GCF_029978005.1 Solidesulfovibrio sp.
TTGTCCTCGATGCGCTTGGCGATGTCCTTGCAGAGCAGAAACGTCTTGTCGTCGTCCACGTTCTCGGAATCGACCACCACGCGGATCTCGCGGCCGGCCTGGATGGCGTAGGCCTTGGCCACGCCGTTGAAGTCCAGGGCCAGGTTCTCGAGCTCCTCCAGGCGCTTGACGTAGCTTTCCAGCAGCTCCTTGCGCGCGCCGGGGCGGGCGCCGGAGAGGCTGTCCGCGGCCTGGACCAGGGTCGCCAGCACGGACTTGGGCGGCACGTCCTCGTGGTGGGCCTGGATGGCGTGGAGGATGTCGCCGGGTTCGCCGAACTTCTTGGCCAGATCCGCGCCAATGACGGCGTGGGGGCCTTCGATCTCGTGGTCCACGGCCTTGCCGATGTCGTGGAGCAGGCCGGCCCGCTTGGCCCGCTTGACGTCGAGGCCGAGCTCGGCGGCCATGATGCCGGCCAGCGTGGCCACTTCGAGGGAATGCTGGAGCACGTTTTGCGAATAGCTGGTGCGGTACTGGAGCTGGCCGAGCAGGCGCACGAGCTCGGGGTGGATGCCGTGGACGCCGCAGTCGAAGGTGGCCTGCTCGCCGATCTCGCGGACCTTGACGTCGAGCTCCTGCTCGCACTTTTTCACGATGTCCTCGATGCGGGCGGGATGGATGCGGCCGTCGGTGATGAGGCGCTCCAGGGCCATCTTGGCGATTTGCCGCTTGAGCGGGGAAAAGGCCGAGAGGATGACGGTCTCGGGCGTGTCGTCGATGATGAGGTCCACGCCGGTGGCCGCTTCCAGGGCGCGGATGTTGCGGCCCTCGCGGCCGATGATGCGGCCCTTCATCTCCTCGGAAGGCAGGGTCACGGCGGTGACGGTCTGCTCGGCCACGAAGTCGCCGGCGTAGCGCTGGATGGCCAGGGCGAGGATCTTCTTGCCGTTCTTGTCGGCGGTCTCCTTGGCTTCCATCTCGATCTGGCGGATCATGCGGGCGGCGTCGTGGCGGGTCTTGGACTCGATCTCGGTCATGAGGCGCTTTTTGGCCTCTTCCATGGTCAGGCCGGAAATCTCCTGCAGGCGCTTGTCGTGTTCCTCGGCCAGGCGGGAGAGTTCCTCGCCTTTCTCGTCGAGTTCCCGCTCCTTGCCGGTGAGGCGCTTCTCCACGGCCAGGAGTTCGGATTCCTTCTGGACGATCTGCTCCTGCTTCTCCTCCAGGCGCTCGCGGCGGCGCAGCACCTGCTCCTCCTTCTCCTCCACGGCCGAGACCTTGTCGCGGTACTCCTTTTCGAGTTCCTGCTTCTGGCGGAAGAGGTCGTCCTGGGCGGCCAGCACGACTTCCTTCTTGTGGGCCGAGGCTTCCTTGCGGGCCTCGTCGAGGATGCGGTCGGCCAGGGTCTTGGCTTCGTTGAGGGTCTTCTGGGAAATCCACTTGTCGAGGAAGTAGCCGGCGGGCACGCCGAGTCCGAGGCCGAAGATGCCCATGAATATGGTCGAGAATTCCATTGGTTCTCCCGAAGCGGGGAGGGGAAAGGGCACGCATGAAAAGAGTCAGGATTCCGGGGCAATCCTGGTTGCGGGCCTTGCGCGGCCGCACGGGGAATGGCGCGATTCCAGGCCTTTTGCGTCCGCCGGCCGCCGCTTCGGGCCGACAGAGGCGTGCATCCTGGTTTATGTAAAAGCCCCGGAGCGCCGTGTCGTCAATTCTTTTGAACCTTGGCAACCAAGGTGGACGCCCCTGTTTGACCTTCAGGCCACCCGGACGATGCCGGGCACGCTCACCGGCCACGCGTCGCGGCATCCTATTTTTGAGTATCGGCTCAAAAATAAATTAACGATCACGCACACTCCAGGGAACTTTTCCATTTTGCCGCCGCTAGGCGACGGGCTTCAATCTATCTTTGTCAGCAGCCGCGAGACCCGCGATTCGAGGTCGCCAAGCTGCCGGTGCGACATGAGCACGTCATCGGCCAGACCCAATGCGACAAAGGCCAGCAATTTCTCCTTGCCGAGAGCTTTCCCGCCCGCCTTCAACATGTTGTATCGTTGTTCCACCAATTCCTTGGCGGAATCGACGCGCTCCTGCGGCGCGTCCGTCTTAAACGACAATTCAAGGCCCAAAATGGACAAATTGTAGCTGGGCATCGGCGTACCGGGAAATCCTGCCCGACCGGCCAACCGGCCTGGCGTTTACGAATCGAGTTCCGCCTGGAGCTTTTCCAGGAGACCGTCGATCCTGTCAGCCACGGCCTTCTTCTCGTCGGCAAGCCGCGACGCCTCGGCCCGAAGGGCGGCGTTTTCCTCTTCCAGGGCCTTTTTACGGGCCAGAAGCTTTTCCACCCGGTCTTCAAGCGTATCAAAAATGTCCATGCCCATTCCTATCCTGGAACGTCCTGGAAAGCAAGCCGCCGCCTCATTTGCGCGGCTTGACCACCTGCCGGCCGCGCCCCAGCGCCAGCGCGCCGTCCGGCACATCGGAGGTAATCACCGATCCGGCTCCGACAAGGGCCCCCGCCCCGACGGTCACCGGCGCGACCAGGGAGCTGTTGGAGCCGATGAAGGCCCCCTCGCCGATGGTCGTGGCGTGCTTGTTCACCCCGTCGTAGTTGCAGGTGATGGTGCCGGCCCCGATGTTGCTGCCCGCCCCCACCTTGGCGTCGCCAAGGTAGGTCAGGTGGCCGGCCTTGGCCCCCTTGCCCAGGGTGGACTTCTTCATTTCCACGAAATTGCCGACCCGGCTGTCCTCTTCCAGCACCGCCCCGGGCCGCAGCCGGGCGAAGGGCCCGACCTGGGCTCCCCGGGCCACGCGCGCGCCCTGCAGGTGACAAAACGGATGCACGGTGACGTTTTCGCCGATTGCGGCGTCGACGAGGACGTTGTGCGACGAAACGCAAGCGCCGGCGGCGATGCTCGTCGCGCCGTAGAGCTCCAGGGGGCCGCACAGCTCGACCCCGGGCGCGACGGCCGCGCGCGGCCCCACGCGCACGCTGTCCGCGGCCCGCACGACCACGCCGGCCTCGAGCAGTCCGGCCACGATGCGCCGGCGCAGGACCTCCTCGGCCGCCACGAGCTCGGTCGGGCTGTTGATGCCGCAATAGGCCGGGTCGTCGCCCCGGTTGACGGCCAGGACGGTCAGGCCCTCGGCCTGGGCCAGGCCGACCAGGTCCGTGATGTAGTATTCGCCGCTCTTGTTGTCGTTGGAGAGCCTGGAGAGCAGGGGCGCGACGGCGGCCAGGCGCAAGAGGTAGACCCCGGCGTTGATTTCCCCGGTGGCCGGCCCGTGGCGCGAGGCGTCATAGTCCTTGGCCTCGACGATGCGCACGGCCCCGTCCCGGCGCACCACCCGGCCGTAGGCCCCGGCTTCGGGCAGCTCGATGGAGACGAAGGCCACGTCGCTTCGGGCCGACAGAGCCGCCTCCATGAAGGCGGCCAGGCTCCCGGCGGTCACCAGGGGGGCGTCGCCGTTGGCCACCAGCACGTGTTCGTAGCCTTCTTCCAAAAGGCGCGGCATGGCCTGGGCCAGGGCATGGCCCGTGCCGAGCTGCTCGGCCTGGAGCACGAACCGGTCGGTCAGATGCGGAAAAGCCGCCGCGACCAGGTCCGCCCGATGGCCGACCACGGTCAGCACGCGCCGGCCGAAAAGCCCGGCCAGGGCGTTTTGCCCGTACCAGAGCATGGGTTCGCCAAGCAGGGTCTTGAGCACCTTGGGCGCGTCGCTTTTCATGCGCGTGCCCTTGCCCGCGGCCAGGATCAGTGCGCCGATGCGCTCGTGCATGGGTCGTCTCCGGGAAGGATGTCGTAGGGATGGGGAAAACAGGCCGCTCGGGCCGTCATCATCGGGCGAGGCCGGCAGAGACGCCGCCCAGGCCCTTGCCGCTCGATCCATGAAGCTTGAGGCGCAGGAGGGCGCGCTGCAACGCCGCCTTGGCCCGGGTAAAATCGACGTCTTCGCGGTGCTGGACGGCCAGGCGCGCCTCGGCCCGTTCCCTGGCCTTGCGGGCGCGCTCCGCGTCGATCTCCTCGGGCAGCTCCGCCGCCTCGGCCAGGATCAGCACCCTGTCCGCCGTCACGTCGGCGAAACCGCCGGACACGAAGACGGACTTGGCCGCGCCGGCGCGGCGGATCACCACGGTCCCGATCGCCAGGGCGGAGAGAAAAGGGATGTGCAGCGGCAGCACGGTGAATTCACCGGCCACGCCGCTCATGGTGACGGAATCCGCCTCTTGGCCGAGGACCAGGCGATCCGGCGTGACGATTTCGACAGCAAGGGTCTTGGCCATGGTGCTTCCTTCAACGTACGTGCATCGGTCGGCCGCACCCTATCAGGGATCGGCCCGGGTTGAAAGACGGGGCCGGACGTAAAAAACGGGCGGATCCGAAGACCCGCCCGCTCGTACATCAAGCGTGTTCCGTTTCGGCTAGTGGGCCGTGGAGGCGACGGAGCCGGCGGTCTCGCGCACTTTCATGCGGTAGAAGGCGCGCTGCATCGCGGCCTGAGCCCGGGCGAAGTCCACCTTCTCCTTTTCGCGTTCCAGGCGCTGCTTGGCGCGCTCCTGGGCCTTGCGGGCGCGTTCGACGTCGATGTCCTCGGGACGCTCGGCCACTTCGGCCAGGACCGTCACCTTGTTGCCGGACACCTCGGCGAAGCCGCCGGAGACGAAGACGTAGTTCGCCTTGCCGCCGACCTTGTACATCAGGCTGCCGATGCCAAGGGCGGACAGAAACGGAATGTGGTTGGCCATCACGCCGAATTCGCCAAGCAGACCCGGCGCGCCCACGTACTCCACGTCCTGGGACAAGACGAGCTTGTCCGGAGTGACGATTTCAAGGAGGAGTTGGGCCATGGCGATTAACCTTTCTGGGCCTTCTCAACGGCCTCGTTGATGTCGCCCACCATGTAGAAGGCGCCTTCGGGAATGTCGTCGTGCTTGCCTTCGATGATTTCCTTGAAGCCTTTGACGGTGTCCTCGAGCTTCACGTAGCGGCCTTCCTTGCCGGTGAACTGCGCGGCGACGAAGAAGGGCTGCGACAGGAAGCGCTGGATCTTGCGGGCCCGGGACACGGTGAGCTTGTCCTCGTCGGAAAGCTCGTCCATGCCCAGAATCGCGATGATGTCCTGGAGGTCCTTGTACTTCTGCAGGATCTGCTGGACTTCGCGGGCCGTGGCGTAGTGCTCGCCGCCGAGGACCTGCGGGTCCAGGATGCGCGACGTGGAGTCGAGGGGATCCACCGCGGGGTAGATGCCGAGCTCGGCGATCTGACGCGAAAGGACCAGCGTGCCGTCCAAGTGCGAAAACGTGGTGGCCGGCGCGGGGTCGGTCAAGTCGTCGGCGGGCACGTAAACGGCCTGCACCGAAGTGATGGAACCCTTCTTGGTGGAGGTGATGCGTTCCTGCAGAGCGCCGAGGTCGGTGCCGAGCGTCGGCTGGTAACCGACCGCGGAAGGCATACGGCCAAGAAGCGCGGACACTTCGGAGCCGGCCTGGGTGAAGCGGAAGATGTTGTCGATGAAGAGCAACACGTCCTGGCCTTCCTCGTCGCGGAAGTACTCGGCGCAGGTCAGGCCGGTCAGGGCGACGCGCGAACGGGCTCCGGGGGGCTCGTTCATCTGGCCGTAGACAAGGCAGGCTTTGCCCAGAATGTCGGCTTCCTTGAACTCGTTGTAGAGGTCGTTGCCCTCACGGGTGCGCTCGCCGACGCCGGCGAAGACCGAGAGGCCGCCGTGGTGCTTGGCGATGTTGTTGATCAGCTCCATGAGAATGACGGTCTTGCCGACGCCGGCGCCGCCAAAAAGGCCCATCTTGCCGCCCTTGGGGAAGGGAATCAGCAGGTCGACGACCTTGATGCCGGTTTCGAGCAGCTGGATGCTCGTGGACTGGTCGATGAACGGCGGGGCCTGGCGGTGAATGGGCAGAGAGCTGGTCGCCTCGACCGGGCCCATTTCGTCCACCGGACGGCCGACGACGTTCAGGATGCGGCCAAGGGTGCCCTTGCCGACCGGGACGCTGATGGGAGCGCCGGTATCCTTGGCTTCCATGCCGCGCACCAGACCGTCGGTGGAGTCCATGGCGATGCAGCGCACGACGTTGTCGCCGAGGTGCTGCGCCACTTCGACCACGAGGTCTTCGGCGTAGGGGTTGTTGGTGTTTTTGATCTCGAGAGCATTCAAAATGCTCGGCAATTTGCCTTCAGGAAATTCGACGTCGAGAACGGCGCCGATGACCTGAACGATTTTTCCGACATTTCCGCTTGTCGCGCTCATTGTATGATGCCCCCTTGGTTATCCCTTGAGTGCTTCGGAACCGCCGACGATGTCCATCAGTTCCTTGGTGATGGCCGCCTGCCGGGCCTTGTTGTAGACCAGGGTCAGCGAGCTGACGAGGTCGTCGCAGTTCCTGGTGGCATTGTCCATGGACCGCATGCGGGCGGCATGCTCGCTGGCCGAGGTGTCAAGCAGCCCGCGGTAGATCTGGACATTGATGAACCGAGGCAGGAGCTCGGCCAACAGGCCTTCCACCGACGGTTCGTAGAGGTACTCGGCCTTGGGACCGGCCGGCTCCGCCGCCACCTCGCCGGCCTCGGCCGGGGACAGGGGCAAAACCGGCAGCAGGGTGGCTTCCTGCCGGGCAAGGCTCACGAACTTGCCGAAGGCCATGGTCACTTCGTCATAGGCGCCGCCGACGTACCCGCCGATGACTTCGCTGCCGATGCGGCTGGCCAGCGAGAAGTCGAACGAGCTCATCTCGTTGACGTAGGCCGCCACGATCTCGAACTCGGTGCGGCGGAACACGTCGCGGCCCTTGCGGCCCACGCACAGCACCTTGACGGTTTTGCCTTCGGCGGCTTTGGTCTTGGCCAACTTGAGGGCGGCCGAGGCGATGTTGTGGTTGAAAGCGCCGCACAGGCCGCGGTCGGAAGTGATGACGACCAGCAGGACGGTCTTCACTTCCTCGCGGGCTTCGAGCAGCGGATGGACCGAGGGATCGGCCCCCTTGGCCAGTTCGCCGAGCATTTCGTAGAACTTGTCGGCATAGGGGCGAAACCGCTCGATGCGCGCCTGGGCGCCGCGCAGCTTGGCCGAGGCCACCATGTTCATGGCCTTGGTGATCTGCTTGGTCTTTTTGACCGCGGTGATCTTGTTTTTTACGTCTTTGAGCGCAGGCATGGCTCCCCCTTTAGGCCTGTCGTTGCGTTGCGAAAAACGCGATTGTTTTCGGCAACAGCCCGATTAAGCCTTGAAGCCCTTTTTGAACTCTTCGATGGCCGCGCCCATTTTGGCGATCAGGCCGTCGTCAAGCGCCTTCTTGTCCCGGATTTCGGCCAGGATGTCGCTCTTGGCGTTGTGGAAGTACTCCTGCATGCCTTCCTCGAACTTGCGCACCGCCTCGACGGGCACGTCGTCCATGAAGCCGCGGGTGCCGGCGAACAGGGACAGCACCTGCTCCTCAACGGCCATGGGCTTGTACTGGGGCTGCTTGAGCAGCTCCACCATGCGCACGCCGCGGTTGAGCTTGAGCTGGGTGGCCTTGTCCAGGTCGGAACCGAACTGGGCGAAGGCGGCCAGTTCGCGGTACTGGGCCAGGTCAAGGCGCAGGGTGCCGGCGACCTGCTTCATGGCCTTGATCTGAGCGGCGCCGCCGACGCGGGAGACGGACAGACCGACGTTGATGGCCGGGCGGATGCCGGCGTTGAACAGGTTCGGCTCGAGGTAGACCTGTCCGTCGGTGATGGAGATGACGTTGGTCGGGATGTAGGCCGACACGTCGCCCGCCTGGGTCTCGATGATGGGCAGCGCGGTCAGCGAGCCGGCGCCGAGCTTGTCGGACAGCTTGGCGGCGCGCTCAAGCAGGCGCGAGTGCAGGTAGAAGACGTCGCCCGGGTAAGCCTCACGTCCGGGGGGACGGCGCAGCAGCAGGGACATCTGGCGATAAGCCACGGCCTGCTTGGAAAGGTCATCGTAAATGATCAGCGCGTGCCGGCTGTTGTCGCGGTGGTACTCGGCCATGGTGCAGCCGGAGTAGGCGGCGATGAACTGGAGCGAGGCCGGTTCGGAGGCGGTGGCCGAAATGATGGTGGTGTATTCCATGGCCCCATAGCGGCGCAGGGTCTCGGCGACCAGGGCGACGGTGGACTTCTTCTGGCCGATGGCGACGTAGAAGCAGTACACGCCCTGTCCCTTCTGGGCCAGGATGGCGTCGAGGCAGACGGCGGTCTTGCCGGTCTGGCGGTCGCCGATGATCAGCTCGCGCTGGCCGCGGCCGATGGGCGTCATGGCGTCGATGGCCTTGAGGCCCGTGTTCATCGGCTGGTGGACCGACTTACGGGCGATGATGCCGGGCGCCTTGATTTCGACCTCGCGAGTCTCCTTGGCGTCAATAGGTCCCAGGCCGTCGATGGGATTGCCCAGGGGGTCGATGACGCGGCCGGCGACGGCGTCGCCGACGGGCACCGAGAAGATCTTGCCGGTGCGCTTGACCGGGTCGCCTTCCTTGATGTGGGTGTCTTCACCGAGAAGGGCCACACCGACGTTGTCCTCTTCCAGGTTGAGCACCAGACCCATGACGCCGCCCGGGAATTCCAGCAGCTCCATGGCCATGGCGTTCTGCACGCCATAGACGCGGGCGATCTGGTCGCCGACGGACAGCACAGTGCCGGTCTCGCTCATTTCTACGCGAGACTCGTAGTTCTGGATCTGCTGTTCGATGATCTGGCTGATCTCTTCCGCTTTGATTTGCATGGCCCTACTCACCCCTCTTGATTTGTTCTTTCAATATTTCAAGTTGGGCGCGAAGGCTCGCGTCCAACACCTTGTCGCCGACCTTGAGGAGCACGCCGCCGAGGATGGCGGGATCGACGCCGAAGGACAGCACCAGCTTTTTGCCGGACTGTTTTTCGAGCTTGGCCTTGATCTGATCCTGACGCTGATCGGACAGGGCGTAGGCGGTGACGAGCCGCCCGCGCATGACGCCTTCGGCCTCGTCCAGCAGGGTCCGGTAGTAGGCGGACACCTCGAGGACGAAGGACAGGCGCTCCTTGTCGGCCAGAAGCGACAGGAAGTTGACCACCATGGGCTTCAGGTCCAGCTTGCCCACCACGCCGGCCAGCACCGCCTTCTTGTCCGCGGCGGCGATGACGGGGTTGGCAAAGACCTTCAGCAGGTCCGGGGACGCCTCAAGGACGGAGGCGAAGGCCTCCAGGTCCTTGCCGAACTCCGCCGGCGCCTTCTTGCCGGCCTTCTTGGCCAGCGCGAAGAGCGCCTTGGCGTAACGGCGCGCGACGATGTTGCCGGTCAATTGAACACCACCTTTGTTAAGTATTCATCCACAAGCTTTTCCTGGTCCTTGGCGGTCAGCTTCTTCTCGAGCATGGTCGTGGCGGCCCCGACCACGGCGTCGGCCAGCTCGGCGCGCAGCTTCTGCACGGCGACCTTGG
>NZ_JARKOZ010000091.1 GCF_029978005.1 Solidesulfovibrio sp.
TCCTCGTCCGGCAGGTTCGCTTCCGCGACCTGGCTCTGGATTTGCGTGAAGACCTTTTCGAGATCACGTTTCGTGGTCTGGAATTCCATCTCCCGAGTCCGTCCTTGAGGCGGTTTTCTAGTTTGTGGAAAAGTGGTTAGAGGACTGCCCGCAACATGTCAATATCAAGAGAGATAATATTCCCTGTACCATTCGATGAAACGGGCGATGCCGGTTTCCAGGGGGGTACCGGGCTGAAAACCGACGTCGCGAACAAGGTCGTCCACATTGGCCCGGGTCGCCGGTACGTCGCCGGGTTGCAGCGGCATCATGTGTTTGACGGCCTTCTTGCCCAGGGCTTCCTCGATGCATTCAATGAAACGCATGAGAGAGACGCTGTTGTTGTTGCCGATGTTGTAGAGTCTGTACGGCGCGACGCTGGAGCTGGGATCGGGCTGGGCCGGATTCCAATCGGGATTGGGAGAGGCGGTGTTGAGTGTGACACGGACCACACCTTCGACTATATCGTCGATATACGTGAAGTCGCGTTCCATGCGTCCTTCGTTGAAGACCTGGATCGGTTGGTCTTCAAGAATGGCTTTAGTGAATAAAAAGAGAGCCATGTCCGGTCGACCCCAGGGACCGTACACGGTGAAGAAACGCAGCCCCGTGCACGGCAGTCCGAAAAGATAGCTGTACGAATGGGCCATCAATTCGTTGGACTTCTTGGAGGCGGCATAAAGGCTTATGGGATGGTCCACATTGTCGTGCACGGAAAAGGGCATGGTCGTGTTGAGTCCGTACACGGAACTGGACGAAGCGAAAACAAAATGCTCCACGCTGTGGTGCCGGCAGTTCTCCAGAATATGGTAGTATCCAAGAACATTGGCGTTGATGTAGTCGTCCGGGTGGGTCAGGCTATGGCGCACCCCGGCCTGGGCGGCCAGGTTGACGACATGCGTGAAGCCGCCTGCGTCGAAGACGGCGTTTACGGCGGCACGATCGGCCATCTCGGCTTTCACGAAGGTGAATGACGGGTTCTGGCCGAGGATATTCAGGCGGTCCTGCTTGAGTTCGACGGAATAATAAGGGCTCAGGTTGTCGAGGCCGGTGACGGTATAGCCCATGGAAAGGAAGCGGCGACACAGATGGAAGCCGATAAATCCGGCCGCGCCGGTGACAAGGATGTTCATGGTTCCTTTGAGTGGCGGCTGCGAACTCGCGCTTTGCGAAGCGTTCTTGGCCCCGGCGGCGGGATCACGCGTCGCCGTCTTGAGTCGTGTCCTGCACGCTGGTTGTGGTTTCCGTGGCGGAGGTCGGCGTCAGGGAAGCGGCGCTCGGGGCTGGCTCGTTCCCGTCCTGTCCGCCGTGGGCTGGAACATGAAAAAAAGCCCGGATAAAATCAAGGGGAATGGGTAAAATTGTGGCGGCATGGCTCTCGGCGGCCATTTCGCGCATGGTCTGGAGGTAGCGCAGCTGCAGGGCCTCGGGCCGCACGGCGATGATCTCGGCGGCCTGGGCCAGGCGGGTGGAGGCCTGGAATTCGCCCTCGGCGTTGATGATCTTGGCCCGGCGTTCGCGTTCGGCTTCGGCCTGCTTGGCCATGGCCCGCTGCATCTCCTGGGGCAGGTCGATGTACTTGAGTTCGACGTTGGCCACCTTGATGCCCCAGGGGCCGGCGTGTTGGTCCAGGATGGACTGCACCTGTTCGTTGACCTTGTCCCGGTGGGCCAGGATCTCGTCGAGTTCCACGCCGCCGCAGACGCTGCGCAAGGTGGTCTGGGAAATCTGCGACGTGGCATACATGTAGTCCTCGACTTCGAGGATTGCCTTGATGGGGTCAACGACCCGGAAGTAGACCACGGCATTGACCTTGATGCTCACGTTGTCGCGGGTGATGACGTCCTGGTTGGGCACGTCCATGGCGAAGGTGCGCAACGACACCTTGATCATGCGGTCGATGACCGGGAAAAGGAGGATCAGGCCCGGGCCCTTGGCCCCGATGACGCGGCCGAGACGGAAGATGACGCCGCGTTCGTATTCGTTGAGCACCCGAAGCGAAGCCATGAGCAAAAAGACGACGATGGCCGCAAACGGCAGCAGGGCGAGCATAAAAGCCTCCCTCCGGATCAAGCCGGATTTCGGGTTTCTCCCTGGGCGGAGACGACGAGCAGCATGTCTTTGACAGCGACGACCACGACCGCGTCGCCCGTTTTTGGGGGCGGTGCGGCGGCATCGGGCCTGTCCAGGGCGGCGTTCCAAATTTCCCCGTGGACGAAGACCTTGCCGTTCGAACCGGCCCATTGACGGACTTCGGCGATGCTGCCCACAAGGGCCTGGACGCCCACCCGGGGCTTCAGGCGCTGCGCCTTGGCCAAAAGCCAGACAGCCGCGGAAAGCAGGGCGCACACGCCAAGCACCGTGGGCGCGATGAGACGCAAGGGCAGGGCGCTGACGCCGTCGTTTCGAAAAAGCAGCAAGGAGCCGATAAAAAGCGCCGCCAAGCCGGAAAGGCTCAGCAGGCCGTAGCTGGTGACATGGACTTCGAGCAGGAACAGGCCGCCGCCGAAAAGAAGCAGCAAGAGTCCGGCGGCATTGGTCGGCAGCACGGAGAGGGCGTACAGGGCCAGCAGGAGGCACAGGCCGCCCACCACGCCGGGCAGGATGACGCCCGGAGTGGAAAGCTCGAAAAAGACGCCGGCCACGCCGATGAGGAGCAGGATATAGGCGATTTGCGGATCGAGCAGCCAGGCCAGAAAAAAATGCCGCCAGGAGGGCTCGTGCGCGACGATGCGCAGTTGGGAAGGGGAAAAACGCACGTTGCCGTCCCCAGCGGGCAGGCCGCGCTTGCCTATCTGCTCCAGGAGATCGGCAGTGTCCGTGGCCAGGTAATCGACCACCCGCTCCCGAACCGCCTGGGCGGCGGTGCTCTTTTCCGCTTCGAGCACGGCGCGCTGGTACCAGGCGGCATTGCGGCCTGTGGCCTCGGCCAGGGAACGGATAAGGCTCGACAGGTCGTTTTTGACCTTCGTGTCCATGGTCTTGCCTATGTCCTCGCCGCCCACGGCCACGGGCGAGGCCGAACCGATGGTCGTTTGCGGGGCCATGGCGTTGACCTGGGCGGCGGCCATGAGGAACACGCCGGCCGAGGCGGCGCGCGCTCCGGACGGCGCGACGAAAAGGACGACGGGAACGGACGACTGGCGGATGGTCCTGACCATGCGACGCATGACCTCCACGCTGCCGCCGGGCGTGTCCAGGCGGACAAGGAGCATAAGCGCGCCGTCCTGGCCGGCCTGCTTCAAGGCCGCGTCCAGGAGGTCCGCCACGGCCGGAGAAATGGCTCCGTCAAGATCAAGGGAGACCACGACATGGGGGTGATCGACGGTCGACGCGACCGGAGGGGCGGCTAAAGCCGACGAAAAAAGGGAAAGGGTCAGGAGAAGACTACAAGGCAGCAAAACTCGCCACGACAGCATCCCAGACCTCCTTGTCGCTTTGAAGCAGGGTATCTGGATCTGGCAGGGACACTATCTTCATTTCCGACGGGAGGGAGTCCAAGTCAAGGGGCAACGTCGTTGCCGAGTCGTGAAAAAAGGCCACGGTACGAGGGCGGAAAAGGCGAATACCAGCCAGAAAGATGGCTTTGTCGCGTTCCAGGTCAGGGCTGTCAGGCAAATTCAGGGGCCAGAAAGCCACAAAATTCTTGCCGGCCAGGCCGCAGTCCTGCAGCAACCTGCGCCACATGGGGCCGCGCCGGGGGTCAGGCCGTCCGGTCATGTCCAGACCAAGGGCGGGGTACGTGATGACGAGAAGCGGCCGCGTCGGAGCCTTGGCGAAGATCGCCGGCCATGGGTCTGGCCAGGTGGCCGGATCGTCCCGCACCACGATGCGGGTCGGAGAAGGCGGGGCAGCTTCGACGACTTGCGGTTCCTGGTTGGCGGCTTGCTCGTGCGCGACAGCGGCCTCATCCGTCGCCTCAGAAGAGCGTGCCTCGGGATCGAGGTAGAAATAGCGGACCCCGGCCAGATGCCAGATGCGCAGGCGCTCGGGAACGTCTAGGACGGAATCGTGAAGTCCCATATCTTCCAGGCTATTTCCGGTTTGGGCAGGTTCTCCCAGGCTTCCTCGCGGCCGTCGGCGGCCAGGGCCAGGGCCGTGTTGCGGGAAGCGGCGAATCCAACGTCAACGCGGCCGATGGGATTGGCGATGATCACGTCGCAGTTTTTGCGCGTCAGCTTCCCCAGGGCGTTTTCCCGCAGATTGTCGGATTCGGCGCAAAAGCCCACCAGGGTCTGCCCAGGTGCCTTGGCCTTGCCCAGGGCGGCCAGGATGTCGCGGGTGGGGGAAAACACCAGGGGCGGGCCGCCGGTCGCGGCGTCTTTCTTGTATTTGCCGCCGCCGGGAAAAGGCTCCGGGGAAAAGTCGGCCACGGCGGCGGTCATGACGCCGTAGTCGCACTCCGGCCAGACCTCGAGGCAGGCTTCGTACATCTGGGCGGCCGAAGTCACGCCGATGGTACGTACCGTCTCCGGGAACCACCAGGAAACGGGACCGTGCACCACCGTGACGGACGCGCCGCGCAGCCAGGCGGCCATGGCCACGCACGCGCCCATGAGTCCGGTGGAAGGGTTGGACCAGAAACGGGCGGCGTCGAAATATTCGCGGGTGGGGCCGAGGTTGACCAGAACCTCCTTCCCGGCCAGATCCTGAGGGGTCAGGGCCTTGAGAATGGCCATGAGGATGGGGGTTTCCTCGGCCAGACGGCCCTGGCCGGATTCGCCGCAGGCCATGTCGCCGCATTCGGGCGCGACGGGAAGGATGCCGCGCGACAGGAGCGTATGCCAGTTGGCTTTGGTGGCCGGTGCGGCCCACAACCTGGGGTTCATGGCCGGAGCGACGATGACGGGCCCCTCAAAGGCCAGCAACTGGCAGCAAAGCAGATTGTCGGCCAGGCCGTGGGCCATGCGGGCAAGGGTATTGGCCGTGGCCGGGACCACGGCGAAGGCATGGGCCGCCTGGGCCGGGCCGAGGTGGGCGAAGGAGGCGACGCGGGTGTCGAACATGTCGGTCAAGACGGGGTCCGCGCCCAGGGATTCGAAGGAGAGCGGAGTGACGAACCGGCAGGCGGCCTCGGTCAGGGTGACGCCTACGGAAACGCCGGTTTCCAGAAGGCGGCGCATGAGGGAAATGGCCTTGAAGGCGGCGATGGAGCCGGTGACGCCGAGTTGCACCCGGCGGCCGTGGTAGCCGGTGAAGCGGCAGTGGGAATTGTTCATGAGGGAACCCCGCGAGCGGTAGTGGATTCAGCCGGCCAGGCCTTTGCTGCGGTAGAGTTCGATATGCCACTGGTAGATGCGTTGGGCCAGATCGTCGATGACATTGTCCATGATCTTGGACCACTCGACTTTGCCGGTTTCCAATTGCCGCACGCCATTGGCGATGAATTCCAGGCCCATGACGACGTCGCCGCTGATGGGGTCGCGCTGGACGTTGTTGATCTTGCTGACAAGCCAGTATTCCTGGCGTAATTTCGGGATTTCCTCGGTGAAAGTGGAAAAAAAGATGTAGCGGTCGCCTTTCTGTGGTTCGAGATGTTGTTCCTTGAGCAAAGGCCGTTTGAGAGAAAGCCGCAATCCGCCGGCGGAAAGGTTGTCGATGACGGCATGGTTGTTTTTGAAATGTCCGAACGCAACGGTGGGCTTGGAAATGTCGAAGCCGCCGCTGGAATCGTACTTCCAGATGGCAATATGAGAAAATTGTTCAAACTGCGGTTTCATGCGCAGGCTTTTTCGACGTTGCGCACCTTGCAGTCTGGTTGGAAAGGAAACGGCGATTTGCGGCAGTTTTTCTGGTTCTTGTCGTACTTTCAGAATAGTGGTCTGAAAATTATAAAAAATTTCACGATGTCTGTCTTCACGTTCAACAACACGGAAGAAACATATAATCTTTTGATTTATGAAATGCTCTTTGATATGGGAAAGTCCACTGAGTTCCAGAACGAGATTATTTGAATTGAGAGCAACTATTGTTCCGCTAATGCCCTTTAAACTGGAGAATCGTTCGTCGAATTGAATATGAATCTTCGATCGTTGCACCAACGCAAGATCGAGAATAGCCGCATATTTTTGCTTCTGCTGTTCTTCTTCCTTGGAGGAAGTCAGTTTCCGGAACATGTCGAGAACCATGGTGCGTCAAGTATCTGTGAAAAAATCGCACAGATGCGTTAAGGGTCGCAAACTCGAAAAAACCAATCCGCAAGAGGTTCTATGATACGGGCCAGGAACTCGGAAAGGTTATGCTGGAAAATCGCGACTTCCGCCAGGGGGATTCCGACAATAATCAGCTAAAATAAATAAATTCTGCATGTTACGAAAATGTGAGAAAAAAGATGGAAACAAAGGTCAAAGGGGCGAAGGAAAAGGATAATCAAGGGGACCCGGTAGGTATTATGTGAATTTACTCCAACTAATTATTTTTTTTGATTTTCTTTTCAATGACCAGGGAATTGGGATAAATGCCCAACAAAGAGGCGTAAATACGGTCGGCCTCATCCGTTTGCCGCCTGGCTTCGAGAATCGAAGCCAGGAAAAAACCGGCCCTGGCCCGGAGTTTTTGGGGAGTGCCCGGGTTGTCGTAGAGCGAACGCAAGAGCGCCTCGGCCTTGTCCGAGGCATCGAGTTGCAAATAGAGCAATGCCAATCGAAAATGGAGTTGCGCAAGCACCGAAGCATCGGTTTCCAAAGAAACGGCTTGTTGGAGTAATGCCGTCGCGCCGGAAAGATCGTTGGCGTCGATTTTGGATTGCAGCAAGACATCCATGGCCTCGGCGCGGAAAGTGGAAGACAGCGCTTCTCTCTTGAGCAATTTTTCCAGAAGCTTGGAGGCATGCTCGTAATCGCGAAGGGCAAGGCGAATGCGGGCGGCGCGCAGCCCGATGTCCGGACCGACATCGGGATCGGAGCCGAATTCGAGGAAAGCGGTTTCCAGGATGGTCGCCGCCTTGGCCGGGGCGTTTCTGGCGAACTGGTTGACGTCGGCGAGTCGTTGCCAGGCTTCGAGGCGTCCTTTCCCGATCGGATAGGCTTGCAGATAATTCTGGTACCCGGTTTCCGAGGCAAGGTAGTCGCCGTCGATGAAGGCCGTCCTGGCGGCGGTGAGAGCGGCGTTTTCCGCGTCCTGGGCCTGATCGCGGCAGCCGGCCTGGCAGCAGAGGAAAAGCGCCAGGCCGGCAAAAGCCGCGAGGTTTAAGAAGCGTCGGAAGGCGGGCACTGGGTGGGATCGTTGGGATCGACCAGGTCGAAGCCGGTCACCGTGACGTCGTCCTCCATGCGCACGAGCATGACGCCTTGGGTGGCGCGGCCCACGGAGCTGATGCCGGAAACCGACAGCCGGATGATCTTGTTGGCGGAGGTCAGAAGCAGCAGCTCGTCGTCGGGGTTGACCATGACCGCGCCGATGACCTGGCCGGTCTTGGGCGTCACGCGCATGTTGATGACGCCGAGGCCGCCGCGGTTGCGCACCGGATAATGCTCGATGCTGGTGCGCTTGCCGTAGCCGTTGGCCGATATGGTCAGCACCTCGTCGCGGCCGTTGCCGGTCATGATGACGCCGGCGGCCACGCGGTCGGCCCCTTTAAGCGCAATGCCCTTGACGCCGGCGGCGGCGCGGCCCGTGGGCCGGATGCCGGAGATGTGGAAGCGGTTGGACAGGCCTTGCTGGGTGGCCAGCAGCACCTCGGCGGCATCGTCGATCTCCTTGACCGTGAGCAGTTCGTCGCCTTCCTTGAGGGTGACGGCGATGATGCCCGTGCTGCGGCAGTTCTTGTACAGGTCGGTGCAGGAGCGCTTGACCATGCCGCGCTTGGTCACGAACAGGAAATAGCGCTCGAAGGAGAATTCGCGGATGGCCAGGGCCGTGGCCACGAACTCCTCTTTGTCCATGGGGAGCAGGTTGGCGATGTGCGCGCCCTTGGCCGTGCGCTGTCCCTCGGGAATCTGGTGCACGGGCAGCATGAACATGCGGCCGAGGTTGGTGAAGAGCAGCAGCTGCTGGTGGTTGGTGGTGGCGCAGAAGGACTGGACGAAGTCGTCGGCCGAGGTGGACACGCCGGCCACGCCCTTGCCGCCGCGCTTTTGCTGCTGGTAGTTGTCGATCTTGGTGCGCTTGATGTAGCCGCGCCGGGAGAGGGTGATGACCACGTCCTCGTCGGGAATGAGGTCGAGGATGTTGATGCCTTCCAGATCCTCGAGGATTTCGGTCTTGCGCGGCGTGGCGTAGCGTTCCTTGATTTCCCTGATCTCGTCGCGGATGACGCCGCGAAGGACCTCCTCGTTTTCGAGGATGGAACGCAGGTATTCGATGAGTTTGATGAGTTCGTTGTACTCGTCGATGAGCTTCTGGCGCTCCAGGTTGGTCAGGCGCTGCAGGCGCATGTCGAGGATCGCCTGGGCCTGGCGCTCGGACAGGGAGAAGCGCTCCATGAGCCGTTCCCGGGCTTCCACCACGGTCTTGGAGGAACGGATGATGGAGACGACCTCGTCGATGTTGTCCAGCGCGATGCGCAGGCCCTCGAGGATGTGGGCGCGCTCCTCGGACTTGCGCAGGTCGAAGGCCGTGCGCCGCAGGACCACTTCCCGACGGTGGGACAGGAAGTGCTCCAGGACCTGCTGGATGTTGAGGGTGGCCGGCCGGTTGTCGGCCACCACCATCATGTTGATGCCGAACGAGGTCTCGAGCGGCGTGTACTTGTACAGGGCGTTTATGACGATGTCCGGGATGACGCCCTTTTTCAGGTCGAGGACGATGCGGATGCCCTTGCGGTCGGACTCGTCGCGCAGGTCGGACACGCCCTCGATGCGGCCGTCGTTAATAAGCGCCGCGATCTTTTCCACCAGCGAGGACTTGTTGAGGGCATAGGGAATCTGCCGGATGACCACGGCCTGCAGATCCTTCTTGCGGTCCTCGATCTCGACCTTGCCCCGGATCTTGATGGTGCCGCGACCGGTGGTGTAGGCCTCCATAAGGCCCTTGCCGCCGTAAATGGAAGCGCCGGTGGGGAAATCCGGGCCTTTGATCAGGCCGATGATCTCCTTGACGTCGCAATGGGGGTTGTCGAGCTGGTGGAGCAGGCCGTCGCACAATTCGCCCAGGTTGTGGGGCGGAATGTTGGTGGCCATGCCCACGGCGATGCCCGAGGAGCCGTTTAAGAGCAGGTTCGGCACCTTGGTCGGCAGGACCGCGGGTTCGTTCAAGGAGTTGTCGTAGTTGGGCCGAAAGTCGACGGTCTCCTTTTCGATGTCGGCCAGGAATTCCCCGGCCAGGCGGGACATGCGCACTTCGGTGTATCGCATGGCCGCCGCGGCGTCGCCGTCGATGGAGCCGAAGTTGCCCTGGCCGTCCACGATGGGGTCGCGCATGGAAAAATCCTGGGCCATGCGCACCAAGGCGTCGTACACGGACTGGTCGCCGTGGGGGTGGTATTTACCGATGACGTCGCCGACGACGCGGGCGGATTTCTTGTACGGCCGGTTGAACGAGTTGGACAGCTCGTGCATGGCGAAAAGGATGCGCCGGTGCACGGGCTTGAGTCCGTCGCGCACGTCCGGGATGGCCCGGCCGATGATGACGCTCAAGGAGTATTCCAGATAGGACTTCTTGAGCTCTTCCTCGATGTTGATCACGTTGCTCACAGTATGCTCCATGGGTATGCGGATGCCTCCGGCGGCCAGGGGCTCGGCCCCTGGACCCCGCCGGGGGGATCATCCCCCCGGACCCCCGGCAAGGGGCAATGGTCGGCGATGGACATCAAAATGGCCTCTCGCCCCTAAACCCCCTTGAAAAGTCTTTGGAAGGGGGTTTGGGGGAAACCTTTCTTCAGAAAGGTTTCCCCCAATCTTCAATTTTAAATATCCAACTCCCGCACCGACAGCGCGTTGCGTTCGATGAAGTCGCGGCGACCTTCGACCTTTTCGCCCATGAGCTGGGAGAAGATGTCGTTGGCTTCGCCGGCGTCGTCGATGGAGACCTGAAGGAAACTGCGCTTTTCCGGGTTCATGGTGGTTTCCCAGAGCTGTTCCGGGTTCATTTCGCCCAGGCCCTTGTAGCGCTGGATGTTGATGCCCTTTAAGGCGTCGTCCATGAGGGCCTTGTAGAGGTCGAAGAAGCCGGTGACTTCGCGGGATTCCTCCTTGCGGGCGATGCGCAGGGGCAGCTCCGGGCAGTCGGCCAGGAGTTGGCCGTAGGTCTCGTGGGCGCGGCGGTAGATCTTGGAGCTGAAGAACTCCACGGCGATGCGGTGCCGGGCCTGGTTCTGGCTGATGAAGACCGCGAACAGGCGCTTTTCGTCCTCGAGCTCCTCGGTCTCGATCTCCAGGTGGTAGCCTTTCTCGGCCAGGTAGGCGGTCAGGGCCGGGGACACGGCGTCGCCGGCGAAGTCGGACGGCGCCAGGCGGGCGTAGCCGAGCAGCGCCGTCAGCAGGTCGTCGGGCAGGCCGTAGCTGGCCGCCTCGTGGATGCGCGCCTCCAGGAACCGGATGCGGTCGAGCAGGCCGGTCAGTTCTTCGCCAGCGAAGGCTTTTTCGCCGGACGAAACGGTCACGTCCTGGCCGATGCGGCTCATGAGGAACTGGGAGAGCTCCTCGTCGTCCTTGATGAAGCGCTCGAAGTCGCCCTTGAACACGCGGTAGAGCGGCGGCTGGGCGATGTAGATGTAGCCGCTTTGGAGAAGCTTCTCGTAGCGCCGGTAGAAGAAGGTGAGGAGCAGGGTGCGGATGTGCGCGCCGTCCACGTCGGCGTCGGTCATGATGACGATCTTGTGGTAGCGCAGGCGGGCGTAGTTCTCCGCTTCCTTCTCCTCGTTCTCGTCGTCGCCCATGCTGGGGGTGGGTCCCATGGCGGTGATGAGGTTTCGGATTTCCTTGTTGCCGAGCATCTTGTCCGTGCGGGTGCGCTCGACGTTGAGGATCTTGCCGCGCAGGGGCAAAATGGCCTGGAAGCGCGGGTCGCGCCCCTGCTTGGCCGAGCCGCCGGCCGAGTCGCCCTCGACGATGAAGAGCTCGGATTCCTCGGGGTTCTTGCTCTGGCAGTCGGCGAGCTTGCCGGGCAGGGAATGGTCGGAGAGCGCCCCCTTGCGGCGCACCAGCTCCTTGGCCTTGCGCGCGGCCTCGCGGGCCCTGGCCGCGTCCACGGCCTTTTCCACGATGGCCTTGGCGTCCTTGGGGTTTTCCTCGAAGTGGACGTTGATGGCCTCGAAGACGACCTTGGCCACGATGCCGGCCACTTCGGAGTTGCCGAGCTTGGTCTTGGTCTGGCCCTCGAACTGCGGGCTGGGGAGCTTGACGGAGACCACGGCGGTCAGTCCCTCGCGCACGTCGTCGCCGGTCAGCTTCTGCTTGAACTTCTTGGGGATGTCCGCCTTCTCGATGTAGACGTTGATGGCGCGCGTCAGCGCCGTCTTGAAGCCGGCCAGGTGCGTGCCGCCCTCGCGGGTACGGATGTTGTTGGCGAAGGTGAGGACTTCTTCCTTGTAGTTGGCGTTGTACTGCAGGGCGAAGTCCGTGACCACGCCGTCGATCTCGCCCAGGCCCTCGATGATGTCGTGGATGGGCTGCTCGCCGGCGTTGAGGTCGGCCACGAACCGCTTGAGGCCGCCGTCGAAGCGGTAGGTCACGCGTTCGTTCGTGCGTTCGTCGCGAAAATCGATCTCCAGGCCCCGGTTCAAATAGGCCAGTTCCTCGAAGCGCTTGGCCAGGGTCTCGTGGGAGAACTGGTTGGTCTCGAAGATCTCGTCGTCGGGCTTGAAGCGCACGGTGGTGCCGGTGGATTCGGCCTCGCCGATGACGGTGAGCTTGGTGACGGGCACGCCGCGCTCGTAGCGCTGGTGGTGCCTCTGGCCGCCCCGGCGCACCGTGACCTCGAGGTATTCCGACAGGGCGTTGACCACGGACACGCCGACGCCATGCAGGCCGCCCGAAACCTTGTAGGTCTCGTTGTCGAACTTGCCGCCGGCGTGCAGCACGGTCATGACGACCTCGACCGCCGGCCGGTGCTCCTTGGGATGCATGTCCACGGGGATGCCGCGGCCGTTGTCCGAGACGGTCACGGAGTTGTCCAGGTGGATGGTCACGGTGATGCGGTCGCAAAAACCGGCCATGGACTCGTCGATGGAGTTGTCCACGACTTCGTAGACCAGGTGGTGCAGGCCCCGGTAATCCGTCGAGCCGATGTACATGGCCGGGCGCTTGCGCACGGCCGACAGGCCCTCGAGAACGGTGATGGAACTGGCGTCGTACGACGTCTTGTCCTGACTCATGCGATGTCTTCCTCGCTATAATACGTCTCTTCCACAATCTTCATGGGCATGATGATGACCAGGCAGTCGGCGTCCTCGTCGCCGGTGATGCCGCAGGGGCCCTCTGCTCCGGTCAGCGTCAGGGTCACGCGGGGGGAGTGGAAATGCCCGAGGATGTCGATGATGTCCTTGGTGGGGAAGGCCACCTTCTCGAGGTCTCCCGAGAAGGCGCATTCCAGCGTTTCCGTGGCCTCGCCGGCCTCCTGGCCCTGGCTGCGCAGCGAAAGCTCGTTTGGGCCCTCGAACAGGAAGTAGGCGCAGCGATTGTTGTCCGTGTTGAAGATGGCCACGCGCTCCAGGGCGTCGATAAGCTCCAGGCGGTCGATGGACAGCGTGGACACGCCCTCGGTCGTGAGCTTGGAAACGAAGGTGTTGTAATCCGGATATTGGTAATAGCTCAAGGGCAGGCTGAAGGTCTCGATTTTCGGCGCGGCCTCCTCGTCGGCCGCATCCTTTTGCTGGGTGCGGAAGAAAAGCCGCTTCTGGCTGATGGCCAGCTCGATCTCGTCGGCCGTGAGCCAGCGCTTGAGTTCGGCCACGTACTTCTTCTGGATGAGGATGCCCTCGGCCGGGAGCAGGGCGTGGACGTCGTCGTTGAGAAACCCGACCAGGGAAAACTGGTGGCCGTTGAGGCCGCAGACTTCCACCTTGGCCTCGGCCGCGGGCTTGAGGAACATGCAGGCCATGGCCTCCATGGTGTCCTCGTCGGAGATGCAGTAGGCCACGCGGTCGATGAGCTCCTGGAGGAAGTCGCCGGACCAGGTGACGGCCTCGGCCGCCGGGAAGGGCGAGAAGCTCTGGAACCAGTTGCGGTCGGACACGGGCAGCTTGTAGCGGCGCGTGCCCTGCTTGATGAGCAGGTTGCCCGAGGCGGCGTCCAGGGTGAGGCCGATCTCGCCGGGGGGGAGCTTCCTGACCAGTTCGAAGAAGTTCTTGCCCTGCACGCCGCAAAGGCCCTCCTCGGTGACCTTGGCCGCGTACTGGCCGGTGAATTCGAGGCTCGAGTCCGTGGACAGGATGCGCAGCACGCCCGAGGCGGCCTCGAGCCAGATGGTGCGCAAAAACGCCGCCCCGGTCTTGGCCGGGATGATGGCCGACGATTTCTGCAGGCCGTCGATGATGTCGTTGCGGAAAACCTTCAGTTGCATGGGCGTCTCCTTGGCCGGCGCGCCAGCGCGCCTCTCGTGCTCTTGGGGAAGTGGCGAAACGGGGCGGGGGAAAAGCCTCCGGCGGCCGAAGGGCCGACGCTCCCCGGGTGCCCGTTCCGGGAAATTCGAAGTTGAGGAGGTATTATTCCTCTTGGATGGAAAAGAAGGTTTGTGGGATCAGTAGAGGGGGGGCCGTATGTCGCTTTTCCATGTACCATTTTGTTTTTACTCATAAAAAAAAGGAATTCCCTGGGAACGGCCAAGGCGCGGGGGAACAGCCGCGGGCCCTGCGGGGTCAAGACGGCGCGCCTTGGCGGCATTTTTTCGCCAATTGCCGGAAAAGAAGTTTCGTTTCTCTGTCATCATCCTGAATTTTTTGAAACTTTCTGATGGAGTACAGGACCGTGCTGTGGTCCTTGCCGCCGAAGACCTTGCCAAGCGCCGGGTAGGACATGCCGAGCAGGGTGCGGCAAAGGGTCATGGCCGCCTGTCTGGCGAAGACGAGCTCCTTGCGCCGCGACTGGCCGACGAGATCGGCCACGGCCAGGGAAAAATGCTCGGCGCACACGGCCAGGATGCGCTCGGGCGTCAGTTCCGGCAGGGCCTGGTCCTCGGACAGGCGGACGTGCTTGTTGAACTCGGCCTCGGTGAGTTCCTTGCCGCCGTGGCGGCGGAAGGCCTCGATGCGAAGGAGCACCCCTTCGAGCTGGCGGAAGCCGTCGAACCGGCTGGCCAGGGTGACGACCTGGTCCCGGGCCAGGCCCAGGCGCTTCTCGCGGTTGGCCGTCTCGACAGAGGCGATGCGCACGTCGAGGTCCGGGGCCTTGAGGTGGACCATGAGCCCCCATTCCAGGCGCGACTTGAGGGTCGGGGAGAAGAAGTCGCAGGCGCCCACCCGCTCGCGGCTGGAAAAGACCATCTGCTTGCCGGCGTCGTGGAAGGCGTTGAAAAGGACCACCAGCTCCTGCTCCAGTTCCGGCATGCGCTTGAGGTCGGTCAACTCGTCGATGAAGAGCCATTGGCTCGAGGCGATGGCCGCCCGGGCCTCGTGGCGGTTGGCCCCGGCGTCGGCGAAGCGGTTCTGGATGTCGGCCAGGGAACCGAAAAAGACGGATTTCGTCGGGTGCAGCCGGGCGGCGGCGTTGGCCATGGCGCGCAGCAGATGGGACTTGCCCGAGCCGGGCGGACCGCAGACCAGGAAGGGGTTGTAGCGCACCTCGCCGTCCTGGGCCGCTTCCCGGGCCAGGGCCAGGGGGAAGTGGTTCTTCTCGTTGGCCAGGAAGGTGTCGAAGGTGAAGCGGTGGCCGAAGGGGAAATCCGCAGCCGCCGTGGGCAATTCCAGGGGCGCCGCGGCGTGGCCGTTGCCGCCGGTGCGGTTCTGGTAATGCACGGCGTAGCCCGGGCCGAGGAACTGGCGGACTTCCTTCTCGAAGAGCTCCTTGGCCGAGGCCTCGAACCAGGCGGCGAAGTAGGCGTGAGGAAAGCGGACGCGGCAGGATCGATCCGATTCGCTGACCGAAAGGTCAAGGGGATCGAACCAGCGGCGCAGTTCCTGCTCGGGGCAGGTGCGCGCGAGGTGCTGGCGGAAATCGTCCTTGAGCACGCCTTCACCGGAAGCGGTCAGGGGCATGGGCGGCATCCGACCGGTACAAATTGTTTCGTCATATCGGTATGTTGTAAAGAGGACCCCGGACCCCTCCCCAAGGTCGCGAGGAAAGTCCTTCATAGCCCATTTCGCCTCTGAAGCCAAGGGGAAGCCCGGCTGTGTTGCCATCGGGCCTAAAATGGGCCAAGAAAAGCGCCTGCCGGCCGCGCCGACGCGGCCAGGAGGGGGGATCGGCATGAGCCACGAGGTGAAAAAAACCGTCGCCGAGATCAACCGGCGCATCGAGCAGGGCAAGGCCGTGGTGCTCACGGCCGCCGAAATGGTCGAGACCGTCCGCCGGCTGGGCAAGGTCAAGGCGGCCAAGGAAGTGGACGTGGTGGCCACGGGCACCTTCTCGCCCATGTGCTCCTCGGGCATGCTGTTCAACTTCGGCCAGGAGCCGCCGGTCATCAAGGCGCAAAAGGTCCGGCTCAACAACATCCCGTGCCATGCCGGCCTGGCCGCCGTGGACGCCTATCTCGGCGCGACGGAGCTTCCCAAGGAAGATCCCCTCAACAAGATCCACCCCGGCCGCTTCAAGTACGGCGGGGCCCACGTCATCGAGGATCTGCTGCGCGGCAAGGCCGTGCGCCTGGCCTGCGAGGCCTACGGCACGGACTGCTACCCGCGCCGGGAGCTCGACAAGGACGTGACCCTGGCCCAGCTCAAGTACGCGGCGCTGCTTAACCCGCGCAACTGCTACCAGAACTACAATGTGGCCGTGAACCTCACCAGCCGCATCGTCTACACCTACATGGGGCCGCTCAAGCCCAACGCCCGCAACGCCAACTTCGCCACGGCCGGCGAGCTGTCGCCGCTTTTCAACGATCCGTATTTGAAGACCATAGGCCTTGGCACCCGCATCTTCCTCGGCGGCGGCGTGGGCTACGTCATCGGCGCGGGCACCCAGCACGATCCCCGACCCAAGCGCAACGAACGGGGCATCCCGCTGTCCGCCTCGGGCACGCTCATGCTCAAGGGCGATATGAAGGGCATGAACCCGCGCTACGTCCGGGCCGTGTCCATCCTCGGCTACGGCGTGTCCCTGGCCGTGGGCGTGGGCATCCCCATTCCCGTTTTGAACGAGGACATGGCCTTTTTCACCGGCGTGTCCGACGCGGACATCCAGATGCCGGTCAAGGACTACGGGCACGACTATCCCAACGGCGTCGGCCGGGTGCTCGGCTACGTCACCTACGCCGAATGCCGCTGCGGCGAGGTGATGATCAACGGCAAGCCGACCCAGGCCGTGCCCATGACCAGCCTGACCATGTCCCTGGAAGTGGCCGAGACGCTCAAGAGTTGGCTGCAGCAAGGAAAATTTCTGCTGACCGAGCCCGTGGAGCCCATCGAATCGCACTGAGGCGGCGGCTTCGCCCGGCGGAACGCGGCCGGGCGGACTGTTTCGCCGCTCTGGCGGGCTGGACAAGCGTCCCGTATTGGGATACGGCATCGGGTTCTTTCACCCGACAGGAGGAAACCACCATGGCCAAGCATAAGAAGCACGAACGCCACAAGGAACTGGACCGCCGCCGCAAGCGCCGCAAGGAGCGCCTCAAGGAGCGCGTTCGTCAGGCCATCGCCGCCAAGAAAGCCTAAGCGCCGCGTCCCTGAAATTCGCGCCGGCGGATTTCGCGATAATATGACGTGTTCTATTATTTGCTGAAAAATGTCGCCATGTGTTTCGAGGGACGCCCAGGCCTGTTCCTTGCTTCCAGTTTCCCGTCCCGCGCGGGGACGGCGACCCGGATTTATTGCGACGCGTACGCCGACCGGGCAGGGGACCTTCCTTGCCCGGCCTTGCGCATCATTCCCTGGGGGGCCTCCCATGCCCTTGTATGAATACGAATGCCCCGACTGCGGTCGCGTGTTCGAGGAGCTGCGCCGCGCCGGCGACGAGTCCCCGGCGACGTGCCCCGAGTGCGGCGTCGCGGCCGGACGCATCGTCTCCCTTTCCGCCTTCGCCCTCAAAGGCCAAGGCTTCTACGCCACAGATTACGTCAAGCGACGCCCCGGCTCCTTCCAGAAGGACGGCAAGGGCACGATAAAGGGCACGGAAGTGCCCGTGCCCCAGCTCGCCCGCGATCCCTCGGTCCCCCTGCCCAAGGCGGAGGACGAGGAGGACGAGGCGGGCGGGGGACACGCCAAGGAGGGCGCATGATCGAGCGCTATACCCGCAAGGCCATGGGCGCGCTGTGGTCCCAGGAAAACCGCTTCGCCGCCTGGCTCGAGGTGGAGATCGCCGTGTGCGAGGCCTGGGCCGAACTCGGCCGCATCCCGGCCGCGGACATGGCCGCCATTCGCGCCAAGGCCGGATTCGACGTGGCCCGCATCCTCGAGATCGAGGAGACCACCCGCCACGACGTCATCGCCTTTCTCACCGCCGTGGAGGAACGCGTGGGCCCGCCGGCCCGCTTCATCCACCTCGGCTGCACCTCCTCGGACATCGTGGACACCGCCAACGGCCTGCTCCTCGGCCGGGCCGGCGACGTGACGCTCGATACCATCGACGGGCTGCTCGCGGTCATCAAGGACCTGGCCATGCGCTTCAAGGGCCAGCTCATGATCGGCCGCACCCACGGCATCCATGCAGAGCCCTTGAGCTTCGGCATGAAGATGGCCTCCTTCTACGCCGAGTTCACCCGCCACCGCGAGCGCGTGGCCGTGGCCACGGCGGGCGTGAAGGTGGGCAAGATTTCCGGGGCCGTGGGCGGCTACGCCCACCTCGATCCCCGTGTGGAGTCCATCGCCCTGGCCCGCCTGGGCCTGGCCGTGGACCCGGTTTCCACGCAGATCGTGCAGCGCGACCGCCATGCCGCCTTCTTCACCTCCCTGGCGCTTCTGGCCGGGGGCGTGGAGCGCATGGCCACCGAGTTGCGCCATCTCCAGCGCACCGAGGTGCTCGAGGCCGAAGAGGGCTTCGCCAAGGGCCAGAAAGGCTCCTCGGCCATGCCCCACAAGAAGAACCCCATCTCCGCCGAGAACATCTGCGGTCTCTCGCGCCTGGTGCGCACCAACGCCCTGGCGGCCATGGAGAACATGGCGCTTTGGCACGAGCGCGACATCTCGCATTCCTCCGTGGAACGCGTCATCATGCCCGATTCCACCATCCTGGCCGACTACACCGTGGCCCGGCTGACCGGCATCCTCAAAAACCTCAAGGTCAACCCCGACAACATGGCCCGCAACATGATGGCCTCCTACGGGCTTTTCTATTCCCAGCGCGTGCTTCTGGCGCTTATCGAGACGGGCATGGACCGCCAGAAGGCCTACGAGGCCGTGCAGCGCGTGGCCATGGCCTGCTGGGAGGGCCGCAAGTCCTTTCCCGACGCTGTGCGCGCCGACGCCGCCATCGGTGAAAAACTGTCTCCGGCGGCGCTGGACGCGCTCTTCGACCCGAACTACTATCTCGCCCACGAGGACCTGATCTACGGTCGGGTCTTCGGCGCGGCGTCCTGACTCCGGGCGCGGCGTCCAAGGAAGATACAACCCGGCTGCGGGCGCATTTTTTCGCCTCTTCCCCCGGCCGGGGCGCGGAATCACTTTTCAAACCGGGCCGCCTTTTGTATGGGGATGAAAAGGGGCACGCGGGGAGTTCCATGTCCTTTCCAATCGAAGGTCAGGACGCCGCCGTCATGCGCGGCCGTCTGGCCAGCCTGCTTCTCGAGAAATCCTATAGGGCCGGCGAGGTCGTTTTGACCTCGGGCCGCAAGAGCGATTATTATTTCGACTGCAAGCAGACCGCGCTCCACCCCGAAGGGGCCTGGCTCATCGGCAACCTGCTGTTCGACCTCCTGCCGGCCGACGTGGTCGGCGTCGGCGGCATGACCCTCGGGGCCGATCCCCTGGTCACGGCCGTGAGCCTGGTTTCGTTCTTGCGCGGCCGGCCCCTGCCGGCGTTTATCGTGCGCAAGGCGGCCAAGGGCCACGGCACCAACCAGTTCCTGGAGGGGCTTTCCAACTTCGCCCCCGGAGCCAGGGTGGCCTTGCTCGAGGACGTGGTCACCACGGCCGGCACGCTTTCGACGGTCATCGACCGGGTGGTCGATGCCGGGCTCACGGTGGGGGCCGTGGTCACGGTCCTCGACCGCAAGGAAGGCGGGACCGAGCTTTTGGCCGAGCGCGGCTATCCGCTGCTGTCGGTCTTCACCCGCGACGCGCTCCTTGCCGCGGCCAACCCGCAACAGGCGTCCTGACGCGAGGCGACATGAAACGACTGGGCCGCGCCGCCCTCCTTGCCAGCCTGCTCCTGCTTCCCTGTCGGCCGGCGGCCGGGGAATGGGCGGCCGACATCGTGGACATGGAGTGGTCCCCGTCGCGGTTCGTGGCCGTGGACAAAAAGGCCCAGTCCTTCGCCCTGCTGTCCCGCCAGAGCCCCTTGCGGGTGCTTGAGGCCATCCCCTGCGCCACGGGCCAGGAACTCGGCGACAAGTTCAAGGAAGGCGATCTCAAGACGCCCGAAGGCGTCTATTTCATCACCCGGCGCAAGACCGCCGGGCTCAATTACGAGCTTTACGGCGATCTGGCCTTTCCCCTCAATTTCCCCAACCCGGCCGACGTGGTGCGGCGCAAGTCCGGCCACGGCATCTGGATCCACGGCCGGGGCCATTCCATCATCCCCTACGAGACCCAGGGCTGCGTGGCGCTCAGCACCCCGGACATCCACCGCATGGACACGGAACTGGCCGAAGGCATGCCCGTGGTCATCGCCGACGAGGTCCGCATCGGCGGCCCGGAGGCCGCCAAGCTGCGCTCCGAGGCCACCGAGGTGGTGGAAGCCACCAAGGGCTGGGCCAAGGCCTGGGAAAACCGCTCGGACGCTTTTTTCAACTACCACGATCCGGAAAAATTCGCCCTGACAGAGGGCAAGTCCTTCGTCTCCTTCAAAAGTCACAAGGAACGCCTGTTCAAGTCCCTGCCCTGGATCAAGGTGGACCTGTCCGAGGTGCGGGCCATTCCCGGCCCGGACTACTGGGTGACCTATTTCGTCCAGCTCTACCGCTCGCCGACCCTGGCCTCCCAGGGCCTCAAGCGCCTGTACTGGCAGCGCGGCGCGGACGGGCGTTTCCGCATCATCGGCATGGAATACGAGGAGATGCCGGTGACCCTGGCCGCCAACACGGTCACGTCCGGCCGCAAGCCCTCCCCGGACGAGGTCGAGACCGACACCCGAAAGCCCGACGCCCCCAGCGAGGAGGAGGTCCAGGTCCGCCAGCTCGTGGACGCCCAGCACGCGGCCATGGAGCGCGTGGCCCAGAAAGCCTTCGCCACCCTCAATCTCAAGCCCCAGCCCACGCCCGAGGACCAGGCCATCATGGAGGTCGCGGCCACGGGCGCGGTCAAGCCGGGGGTTTCGCCCTTCGCCACAGACGCCGCGCGTCCGGCCCCGCCCGCGCCGGCTTCGCTGCCGCCCGTTCCCGCCGCCGCGCCGACCCTGTCGGCCGTTCCCGTTGCCCAGCCGGCCAAGGCCGCCCCGGCCGCCGCTCCCGAATCCGCGCCGGAAAAGGCCACCGCCTCTGCACCGGCCGTCGCGTCGGTCCAGGTGGCCGCCGTGTCGCCAGCCAAGGCCGAATCCGCGCCGGCGGCCCCGCCCGTCGCCGCGCCGGCCAAGGCCGCGGGCGCGCCGGTGTCCCCGGCCAAGGCGGGCGAGATCGCCTCGGTCATGGAAGGCTGGCGCGCCGCCTGGGAGCGCGGGGACATCAACGCCTACATGGCCTTTTACGCCGACGGCGCGCGCCAGGGGAACCTGCGCGGAAAAGACGCCATCCGGCGGCAGAAGGAGGGCGTGTGGCGGGGCGGCTCTCCCGGACGCGTGGGCATCACGGTGGTTTCCGCCAGCCCCTCCGGCGAGGGCTTCGCCGTGGTCTGCGCCGAGGATTACCAGGCCAAGGGCCGCCGCGAGAGCAAGGGATTCAAAAACATCACGCTGGTTGCCTCGGGCGGCCGGCTGCTCATCGCCCAGGAACGCTGGACGAGGAACAAGCCCGAGGACGTCGCCGACGTGGCCCCGGTCCAGGTCGCCGCGACGCCGGCCAGCCCGGCTGCGCCCGCGCCGGTCCAGGCGGCGGCGAGCGAGCCGGCTCCCGCGCCGTCCCCGGCCGCTGCGCCGACCCCGCCGCCGGCCAGGTCCAAGGCCGAACGCTCGGCCCAGGTCGCGTCCATGCTCGAAGCCTGGCGCGTGGCCTGGGAAAAGGGCAAAGTGGACGACTACGCCGGCTTTTACGCCGCCGACGCCGTGCAGGGCGACCGGCGCGGCCGGCAGTCCATCCGCGACCAGAAGGCCGGGCTGTGGAAGGACAAGGCCCCGAGTCAGGTCACGTTTTCCGACGTCAAGATCGCGCCCCGCAAGGACGGGTTCGTGGTCACCTGCGTCCAGGACTACCAAAGCCGCGACGGCGGCCGGGACCGCGGGCTCAAGACGCTCTACCTCGCGCCCTCGGGCAACGGCTTCGCCATTGTCGAGGAAAAATGGAGCCGGCTGTAGATGGCGTCCGGTGAAAAGGTCGACATCCTCATCCTGCGCGACGCGGCCGGGGTGCGCCGTTTTCGCGTCCCGCTCCCGTTCCTGCGCTTTCTCTGGATTTTTCCGCTGATCCTGGCGGCGCTTCTGGCCGCGGCCGTGGCCGTGGGCTATCACCTGCGCCGGGACAACCTGGAACTGGCCGGCAAGGTCAAGGCCATGCACGGGGAGCTGGACGCGGCCGGAGAGGGGCTCATCAAGCTCCAGAACATCGAGATGATCCTGCGCGGCCATGACGTCACCGGGCTCGAAACGCTCATCGGCTCCTACAGCGCCGCCGACCCGGGCTGGTGGAAGCCCCGGGCCGAGGAGGAAAAGCCCGGCAAGCCCGAACCGCGCGAGCGCGAGACGGCCAAGCCCGATCTGGCCCGGCTCCTTTCCCGCGTGGACGCCAACCAGGCCGGCATCGACAACCTGCGCGCCCGCATCGACAACAAGAAGCTCCAGCTCAATTTCGACCTGAGCAACGTCACGCCCCAGACCAACCTGGTCGGCCGGGTCGAGGCCGGGCTCATCGGCAACGACGCCAGCCTGACGCCGCTCAAGCCCGAAAAGGACGAACTGTCCTTCCAGATCCAGCGCTTCAAGCAAATCGCCGCCAGCCTTCCCCTGCCGGGCAAGATCGAGCCCAGGGACGTCTACGGGATCAAGCTCTCCGTGGTCGATCCTTCCGGCAAGGTCGTCTTCGCCCAGGTCTACCCGCTGTCCAAGGAATAGCGCCCGTCGCGATGTCCCGTTTCTACGTGAACCTGAACCTGCGCGTGGCCGACCGCGAGCCCGCCTTGTGGGCGCGCCACCTGAACGGGCGCGTGCCGCCGGAACTGGGGCTCGATCCAGTGCTCATGGACGCCAAGACCCCGGCCTGGCACAGGGAGGCGGCCCGCCGGCTGGACGAAGCCGATCTGCCGCGCACGCTCCACCTGCCCTTTTTCGACCTCCAGCCCGGCAGCGCCGACGCCCGCATTCGGGCCGCCAGCCTGGATCGCCTGCGCGAGGCCCTGGAAACGGCCTCCGTCTATGCCCCGGACCGGCTCGTGGGCCACTCCGCCTACAACCGCTTCCTCTACATCCGATCCTTCGACGACTGGGCGCAGCGGGCGGCCGACACCTGGGCCGAGGCGCTCGCCGCCTGGCCGGGGCACCCGCCGCTTTGTCTGGAGAACACCTTCGAGACCGATCCGGCCACGGTTTCCGGGGCCGTGGCCGCGCTTCGGGAGCGGCTGCCCGAGGCGGCGCGCGGCCGGGTCGGGGCCTGCTTCGACGTGGGCCACTGGTTCAGCTTCGCCGGCGGCAAGGCGCTTTCCAACCTCGACGCCTGGCTGGACGCCCTGGCCCCGTATCTGCTGCACCTGCACCTGCACGACAACGATGGGTCCTTCGACCAGCACCTGGGCCCCGGGCAGGGGGAGATTCCCTTCGCCGCCATTCTCGACGGCCTTGCGGCCCGGGGCCTTCGCCCCACGGCCACCTTCGAGCCCCACGCGCCGGCCGCCTTCGCGGCCGCCCTGGCCTTCGCCGCCTCCCGTCCCGACTTCTTCGCCGGCTGATTTCACCGTCCCACGGTCGGCCTGGCGGGAAGCCGGGCCGTTTGACCCGGGCCGCACGTCGCGGGTCAGGCGTCCGGATCGGCTTCCTCGCACGTCGGGCGCGGCCCGGCGGCCGGCGGCGTGTGCACGAACGCATCCGCGGGCAGGATCCGGTGGGCGGGCGTGGTGTTGAGCAGGAGCCGCGCCACGTCCGGCCTGGCGTAATGTCCGGCCGGATCGGCAGCCGTTTTGGCGATGCCGATGGCGGCGAAATCGACTTCGGCGTAGAGGATGCCTTCCCGATCCTCCGGGATCGGTTCGCAAAGCGGCGCGCCGTCCGGGCCGAAAATCATCGAGCAGCCGCCGCCGATGGGCAGGAGTTCACGGCGCAGGGGCGTATCGCACAGCATGGCGACGAGTTCCGGCGTGGCGACCTGGGTCGCGGCCAGCACGTAGCACTGGCCCTCCAGGGCGTAGATCTGGCTCGTCGCCCAGGTCATTTCCGGTCCCAGGGCATAGGACTTGCCCTTGTACAGGGACAGGCAGGGCCAGGCCGCGACGTGGATCGCCTCGTTCTGGGCGTACATCGCGTACTTGAGCAGCGGCTGGAGGTGTTCCCAGCAGTTGAGCGCCCCCACGCGGCCGATCTCCGTCTCGGCGACCTGCAGATGGCTGCCGTCGCCCTCGCCGAACACGCACCGTTCCGCCAGGGTCGGCTTGAGCTTGCGGCGCAGTATGCGGGGCTCGCCCTGGGGAGAGAGCAGCATCTGCCCCATGTAGAGGCTGCTGCCGGAGAGCTCGCTGTAGCCCATGCAGACGAAGATGCCGTTGTCGGCGGCCGCCCGGCGCAGGGCCAGGTCCTGTTCGCTCCCGATCACCAGGGAATTGTCGCGGTAGCCCGGTATGTGAGCCAGGCCTTCAATGGGCGCGCCGAGCCAGAAAAAGAACGGATACCCCGGCAACCAGACTTCGGGGAAGGCGATGAGCCGCGCTCCGTTGCGCGCCGCTTCCTCGATCAGGCCGATCCCCTTCTCGATGGACCGATCCAGATCGAAGTAGAACGGTGCGGCCTGGACGCAGGCGACTTTGACGTCGGGCTTGCTGGCCATGCGATTGCTCCTTTTGCTTGTCGCCATACGGGCGTTGGCGACGCCTCGTGGCGTTTCGGCGGTGGAGCAACATGTGTTCCATGTAAATATTATTTTATATTAATATGTTATAAAATGCATTCCCGCTGGGGTGACAAGGAAAGAAGACAGCGGTGTCACGGCTGCAGACAGCGGAGTGGAATTTCGGTTTCCTGACGGGAGCGGACGGATGGGCGGGAAGGGAAATCGGACGAGTGAAGCCGCGCCCGGAACGGGCTGGGACGCGCCGGGGAAAAGCCGCGTGGAATGTCGGGTCAGCGCAGGTACATCGGGATGTTCATGAACAAATCCCGTGTGAAGTTGATCATCTTGTCCATCATCCAGGGGAAGGCCAGGAGCAGGGCCAGGAACATGGCCAGGATCTTCGGCACGAAGGTCAGCGTCATCTCCTGGATCTGCGTGGCCGCCTGGAGCACGGAAATGACCACGCCGACGACGAGCGACACGCCGAGCATCGGCAAGGCCAGGAAAAGCGCCGTCTCGATGGCCTGTCTGGATACGGCCACGACCATGTCCGGTGTCATTGCGCCTCCCCCTTTACGTCATGTCGCGAACGAGTTGACCAGCGACCCTACCATGAGGCCCCAGCCGTCCACCAGCACGAACAGCAGCAGCTTGAACGGCATGGCGATGGTCGCCGGCGGCAGCATCATCATGCCCATGGCGAGCAGAATGCTCGAAATGACCATGTCCAGGATGAGAAACGGGATGTAGATCAGAAAGCCGATGGTGAAGGCCGTCTTCAGCTCGCTGATCATGAAGCCGGCCGCCAGCATGACCGTCGGCACCTCGGACTTGTCCTTGGGCCGCTCCATCTTGGTGACGGTGTAAAAGACCGACAGGTCCTTCTCCCGCGTGTGCTTGAAGAGAAACTCCCGAAGCGGCGCCTCGGCCTTCTTGAGGGCTTCGGTGAAGCCGATCGTCTCTTCCATGTAGGGCGTGATGGCGTCGTCGTAGATGGCCTTGCCCGTGGGGTACATGATGACGCAGGTCAGGAAGATGGCCAGGCTGGCCAGGATCTGGGTCGGCGGCACCTGCTGCACGCCCATGGCCTGGCGCAGGAAGGAAAAGACGATGATGATCCGGGTAAACGACGTCACCGTCAGGATGAACGACGGCGCAAGCGACAGCACGGTCAGGGCGAACAGCACCTCGAGCAGCGTGGCCACGCGCTCGGGCTGGTTCTGGCCGGCGGCGAGGTTGAGCGAAAGCGTGGGCGCGTCCTGGGCCAGGGCCGGCGCGGCGAGAAAAAGCGCCAGCACGGCCAGGGCGGCCAGGGCCAGGCTAAGGCGAGGAAGCAGGGCCGCCGCCTTCCGGAGGCCGCGTCTTGGCGGCCAAGGCTGCGGCGAAACTTTGCTGGGGCTGGGGAATGTCGTCATCGTCGGCCGGTTCCTCGGTAAGCAGCGTGATGGCGTGGTCGGTCACGCCGAGAACGAGGTTTTTATGCAGGAATCGGACCACGACAATGCTCTTTCGCGGCCCGAGGCTCAGGTGCGCCTGCAGCCGCAGCAGGCCGCCGCGACCGGCCGGGCCGATGCCGAAGCGGCCGCCGAAGCGCCGCAGCAGCCAGTAGGCGGCGTAGATGACGGCCAGGACCAGAAGCAGGGCCAGGGCCATGTGCATGGCCGTGCCGGCCAGCCCGAAATCCGTGGGCGGGGGCGCGGCGAGGGGGGCGGCGGGATCAGGCAAGCTGCTTCACCCGCTCGATGGGGCTGATGATGTCCGTGAGGCGCACGCCGAACTTTTCGTTGATGACCACGGCCTCGCCCCGGGCCACCAGCTTGCCGTTGACGTAGATTTCCAGGGGTTCGCCGGCCAGCTTGTTGAGTTCGATGACCGAGCCCTGGCCGAGCTGGAGCAGTTCGTTGATGAGCAGCTTGGTGCGGCCGAGCTCGGCCGACACGTCCAGCGGGATGTCCAGGATGAAGTCCAGGTCGCGGCGGACGTTCTCCGGCCTCGGGGCCTTGGCCTCCTGCGTCAGATTCTTGAACTGGGCCGAGGCGCTCTGGCGCGACAGGGACTCCTGGTCGCGCTCGCGCTTGATGGACTGTTCTTCCTCGTCGGCCAGGGCGGCGGCCCATTCGGCCGCCAGGGCGTCGTCCTCTCCGGGCTTGGGCCCGGCGGCGGGCTGGTCGAACAGGGCGTCGATGTCGGATTGGGAGGCCGGCTTGTCGTCTTCCTGATCATCCAGGGCGGCGGCCCACTCGGCCGCCAGCTTGTCCTGATCGATGTCGTCCGGAGCCATGGAATGTCCTTGCGCCGCGGCGGGTTATTGAATGACGAAATCCGTGAAATAGACCCGGGCCACCTTGGCCTGGCCGATGGCCTGGTTGAGGCGGTCGACGATTTCCTTGCGCAAAAGGATCTTGCCCTCGAGGGTGGACAGGTCCTGGGAGGTCTTGGAGGAGAGCAGCATGAGCAGGGCGTCGCGGATCTTCGGCATGTTGGCTTCGAGCAGTTCCGGGTTGCCGGTCATCTCCACGTCGAGCACGAGCTTGAGGTAGCGCCTGGCGCTGGGGTCGGCCAGGTTGACCACGAAGGCCGGCAGGGGAACGTTGTTGGACGGGGCCTTGTCCTTGCCTTTCTCGCCGTGCCCGCCCTTGGCCTCGCCGTGTCCGCCCTCGGCCTTTTTCTCCTCGGCCTTGGGCGCGGCTTCGGCCTTCTTCTCCTCGGCGGCGGGCTGGCCCTCGGCCGTGGCCTCGGCCGCCGCCGGCGGCTTGGCCGCGAAGAACTTCAGATAGGCGAAATAGCCGCCGCCGCCCAAAACCAGCAGCAGGACGACCAGGATGACGTATTTGAGGAAGCTCTTTTTCTTCTTGCCCTCTGCGGGGGCTTCGGGAGCGTCGGCCATGGCTGTCTCCGGGCGTTGGCGGCCTAGTATTGTCTTGCGCCGAAAAGATCCGTGCCCACGCGCACGTGGGTGGCTCCTTCCATGACGGCGGCCTCGAGGTCGCCGCTCATGCCCATGGACAGCATGGGCAGCGGGTTCCCCAGGCGCACGGCCAGGGCGTCGCGCAGTTCCCGCAGCCGGGAAAAGGCCGGGCGCGCGGCCTCGGGATCGTCGAACACCGGCGGAATGGCCATGAGCCCGGCCAGCCGCAATCGCGGCATGGCGGCCACGGCCTCGGCCAGTTCCGGCAGCCCGTCCGGCGACACGCCGGATTTCTGCGTTTCGCCGGCCAGGTTGACCTGCAGGCACACGGTCTGGGTCAGGCCGGCGTCGCCGTTTCGCTTTTGCAATACCTGGGCCAGATCCACATTGTCCAGGGTATGGATGCAATCGAAGCGTCCCACGGCGAACCGGGCCTTGTTGCGCTGGAGGTGGCCGATGAAATGCCAGGAAAGCCCGGGCGGCGCGGCCTCCATCTTGGGCAGGGCCTCCTGGATGTAGGATTCGCCGAAAATCCGCTGGCCGCAGGCGGCCAGGGCCGCCACCTCGGCCGCGTCGTGCAGCTTGGAGACCGCGACCAGCGTCACTTCCCCCGGGTCGCGCCCGCAGGCGGCGCAGGCCGCCGCGATGCGCGCGCGCACCCGGTCGAGCCGGTCTTTGGCAGGCGTGTCCACGAACCTTCTTCCTTTCGGGCCGGGCCGGTCATTGGCCGAGCCCGAGCTCCCGCAGCAGGGCCCTGTCGTCGGTCCAGTCCGGCTTGACCTTGACCCACAGTTCCAGAAAGACCTTGGACCCGAGCATCTCCTCGATCTCGATCCGGGCCTTCTGGCCGATGTCCTTTATGCGCTCGCCGCCCTTGCCGATGACCATGGGCTTGTGGCTCTCGCGGGCGACCAGGATGGAACACTGGATTTTCGTCAGTCCCGGCCGGGACTTCTCGTCCCAGTTCTCCACGGTCACGGCCGTGGAGTAGGGCAGCTCCTCGCCGAGGGCCAAAAAGAGCTTCTCGCGCACGATCTCCCCGGCCAGAAAGCGCACCGGCGCGGTGGAGACCTCGTCCGGGTCGAACTGGTGCGGCCCCTCGGGCAGACGGGCGGTCAGGGCGGCCAACAATTCTTCGACGCCCTTGCCTGTCAAGGCGCTGACAGGGAAGAGCTCGGCCCCGGGCAGGGCCTCGCCCACGGCGGCCAGCACCGGCAGGAGCCTGGCCTTTTCCTTGATGAGGTCGCACTTGTTGAGCGCCGCCGCCACCGGGACGCCCCCGGCGGACACGGCCTTGGCGATGGGGCGCAACTCCGGGACGATCCCCTCGGGCCGGCGCACGAACTGGGCCGCGTCGAGCAGCACCAGCACGAGGTCGGCCTGGGCCAGGGCGGCGTAGGCGCTGCGCAATAAAAGCGGCGCGATGCCGCGTTTCTGACGGTGCAGGCCCGGGGTGTCCAGGAACACGATCTGGGCGTCGCCTTCGGTCAGGATGCCGCTGATGCTGTTGCGCGTGGTCTGCGGCTTGGGGGAAACGATGGAAACCTTCTGGCCGATCAGGCGGTTGAGCAGTGTGGACTTGCCGGCGTTGGTGGGGCCGAGCATGACCACGCGGCCGAAACGTTGGACGTGCTCCAAGGGCGTCTCCGGTGCGGCCGGCGGGGCGGCCGCGTTTTTATTTCTTAAAAAGTCAAACGGAAAATGCGGAAATCAAGGAGTAGCCCGGGGCCGGGCAAACGGCAACCCTTGCCTTGGCCCCTTGGGGTGGCTATAGCACGCCTGCCATGGGAAAGGACCTCATCATCGTCGAGTCGCCGGCCAAGGTCAAAACCATCAAGAAGTTCCTCGGCAACGCCTACGCCGTGGAAGCCTCGGTGGGCCACGTGCGCGATCTGCCCCAGAAAAAGCTCGGGGTGGACGAAAAGGAAGATTTCGCGCCGCAATACCAAATCATACCGGGCAAGCAGAAGGTGGTGTCCAAGCTCAAGGACGCCGCCGCTTCCGCTTCCACCATCTATCTCGCCCCGGACCCCGACCGCGAGGGCGAGGCCATCGCCTGGCACGTGGCCGAGATTTTAAAGGACGCCCAAAAGCCCATCCACCGCATCCAGTTCAACGAGATCACGGCCAAGGCCGTGCGCGAGGCCCTGGCCCATCCCCGCGACATCAACGAGAAGCTTTTCCTGTCCCAGCAGGCCCGCCGCATCCTGGACCGGCTGGTGGGCTACAAGGTGTCGCCGATCCTGTGGCAGAAGGTCAAAAGCGGCATCTCGGCCGGCCGCGTCCAGTCCGTGGCCCTGCGCCTGGTGGTGGACCGCGAGAAGGAGCGCCGGGCCTTCGTGGCCGTGGAGTACTGGAATTTCAAGGCCCGCCTGGCCGCCGACGTCCCGCCGGAGTTCGAGGCGGAGCTGGTCAAGTTCAAGGGCAAGAAGCTCGAGATCGGCAGCGCCGAGGAAGCGGCCGCGGCCGAGGCGGCCATCGCCGGCAACCCCTTCGTGGTGGCCGAGGTGGCGGAAAAGGAACGCAAGAAGTCCCCGCCGCCGCCTTTCATCACCTCGACCCTGCAGCAGGCGGCCAACCAGCGCCTGGGGTATTCCGCCAAGCGCACCATGGGCGCGGCCCAGAAGCTCTACGAGGGCCTGGAGCTCGGCGACCGGGGCACGGTGGCGCTTATAACCTACATGCGCACCGACTCCACCCGCATCGCCGACGAAGCCCGCGACGCGGCCCGGGAATTCATCGTCGCTACGCTCGGCCCGGACTACTACCCGGAAAAGGCCCGGCACTTCCGCACCAAGGCCGGGGCCCAGGACGCCCACGAAGCCATCCGGCCGGTCGACGTGAACCTCACCCCGGCCGACGTCAAGGCGCTTTTGCCCAAGGACCTCTTTTCGCTTTACAAGCTCATCTGGGAACGCTTCGTGGCCTCCCAGATGCGCGAGGCCCGGTTCTGGGACACCACGGCCGACATCGCGGCCGGGCCCGGGCTGTTCCGGTCCAAGGGCCAGCGGCTCATCTTCCCCGGCTACCTCAAGGTCTACGGCCAGGAGGCCGGAGACGAGGCCAAGTCCCTGCCGCCCCTGGCCAAGGACCAGGCACTCGAGCTGCTGGAGCTCAAAAAGGAGCAGAAGTTCACCCAGCCGCCGCCGCGCTACACCGAAGCGTCGCTGGTGCGCGAGCTGGAGGAGAAGGGCATCGGCCGGCCCTCGACCTACGCGGCCATCATTTCCACCCTGCTCGACCGCGACTACGCCAGGCTCGAGGACAAGCACTTCGTGCCCTCCGAGCTCGGCGAGACGGTGTCGGACCTGCTGGCCGAGCACTTCGTCAAGATCATGGACGTGGGCTTCACGGCCGGCATGGAAGAGGCCCTCGACGCCGTGGCCGACGGCCGGGGCGACTGGGTCGGGCTGCTCAAGGACTTCACCGGCGACTTCTACCCGACCCTGGCCAAGGCGGCCAAGGACATGGCCAAGGTCAAGGCCGGCAAGGAAACCGACGTGGCCTGCGAGCTGTGCGGCAAGCCCATGGTCATCCGCTTCGGCAAGGCCGGCGAGTTTCTGGGCTGCTCGGGCTATCCGGACTGCAAGAACACCAAGGAGTTCGACCGGGCCCCGGACGGGACGGTGGTGCCCCGGGAGCGCAAGCCCGAGGAGGCGGTCTCGGTCGGGACCTGCCCCCAGTGCGGCAAGGATCTGGCGCTCAAGAAATCGCGCACCGGCAGCCGCTTCATCGCCTGCACCGGCTGGCCCGAGTGCAAGTTCACCAAGCCCTTCTCCACGGGCGTGGCCTGCCCGCGCGAGGGCTGCACCGGCACGCTGGTGGAGAAAAGCTCCAAGCGCGGCAAGGTGTTCTACGCCTGCGACGCCTATCCCCAGTGCGATTTCGCCCTGTGGGACTGGCCCGTGCCCGAGCCCTGCCCGGTGTGCGGCTCCAAGGTGCTCGTGCGCAAGAAGACTCGGGCCGGCGAGGTCATCGCCTGCCCCAACCGTTCCTGCCGCTACACGCGGCCCGTGGGCGGGGCCAAGGACGAAAACGACGAAGGCTAGAAGGCTAGGGGAAACGCCTTGGGCGGCCCGGCAAAGGCCCCTCTTGGATCAGCCCCCTGGCGAATTCCGGGAAAGCGAATCGTCCGGCCGTTTCGAGGGAAAGCGATTCCTCCCGAAATGGCTTCGAGACCTTGCGCCGTCGCCCTGACTGGGGGCCGGGCCGCGGAACGGGGCGGCAGGTCAGTTCTGGAAGTAGGTCACCACGGCGTCGCGCGTGGCCTTGGACAGGAGCTTGAGACGCAGGAAGACGTCGGGGTGGGTCTGGAACACCCCGGCCAGGAACAAAAAGCGCGGATCGTTCATCCTGTCCGCGCCCTTGAGCCCCCCCTGCAAGGCGTTTTGCACCGTGGCCTCGAAATCGTAGCCCGCTTTCCTGAGGGTCGTGGCGTAGAGGACGCAGGAACGCTCCTCATACTCCTTGCCGGAGATGTCCTCGGGCAGGGCGCGCTTTCCTTCGTCCACCTGCTTGAAATAATTGTACACGTTCTGCTTGTTGAAGGGCAGGCTGCGCCCCGTCTCGGCGGCCAGGGCGCTGGCGGCGGCCAGCACCAGGGCCAGGACGAGGAAGGCGCGCCGCCTCATTGCGGGGCCGTCCCGCCCGGGCCGGAGCAGGGCGCGTACAACGGCTGGTAGAAGTAGCTCAGGGTGCCGGCGTCCTTCTCCCTGGAAAATTCCATGCGGATGAGCACGTTGCCGATGGGCCAGCCCAGGTCGTCCGGGTGTTCCTCCACCTGGACCGGCTCCGTGTACTTGGCGGACAGGAACTTGCGGATGGCGTCGTAGGCCTTGCGGCCCTTGTATTCCACCATGACGGCGGCGAACTTGTCCTGGCAGAAGCCGTAGACCACGTTGCTCAGGAAGGCGTCCCCGATGCGGTAGACCACGCCTTCCACCGTGGCGTAGGCGGCCTGGCCGTCCTTTTCCACCACCGTGAGGTCGGGCACGGCGGCCATGGGCGTGCCCCACTTGGTGCCGTGGAAGGCGTTGGGTTCCTTGATGACCTTGCCCGGGACCTCGACGGTTTCGTGGGGCGTGGTCGCGGGTTCGGCCTTCTTCGCGGGCGGGTGCTTGGTCTGGGAGGTCTTGGCCGCGGCGGGGCCGCAGGCGAGCAGGCAGCACAGGGCGGCCAGGACGAGGCAGCGTGTTTTCATGGGCGGATTGGATTGGGGGTGTTTCAGGCCGAGGCGGAAAGGATCATGCCCCGCAGGGTCACGGCCATGATGTCGCTTTGCACGCTGCGTCCGCTGGACAGGAAATGGGCCAACTCCGCGCGCCGCCGGTCGCCGGCCAGGGACATGTATTCGAGGATCATGTTGTTGATCGCGGACCCCGTCAGCGGGGTGATGATCATACCTTCATTGGACGAGGACATGGCGCGTCGCTCCCTTTTTCCCTCTAGTATATCCCCGCCGTGGGATTGGCAAGGGAGGCAGGCGGCGACGTTCATGGCGCGACCAGGGCGGTCATGGCGGCCAGGCCGTCTGTCAGGATTTCCCAGAAGGCTTCCGGCTCCGCTTCGACCAGGTTGAAAAGGGGCAGCACGCGCTCGTCCAGGCGGGGAAAGCCGCCTGTCGGCAGGACGCGCACGCCCAGGGCGTTGGCCATGAAGTCCGCGGCGTGGACCGCCGCGGCGATGGGATTTTCCGGGCAAAGCCCCGGGTCGTGGTGGGCGGCCACGGCCTGGCACAGGGTGTCGGGCAGCCGCCACTTCACGGCGATGCGGCCGCCAAGCGCCGCGTGGTCGAAGCCGAGCTCCAGGCGCTCGGCCGCGTCCATGGACAGCTTGCGGCCCAGCGTGCGGCCAAGCGCCGCCCCGGACAGGCCCGGTTCGGCCACGGCCAGCATGAGCCGGCCCATGTCGTGGAGCAGGCCGGCCACGAAATAGCGTTCGCCGCCGCGCTCGCCCACGCGTTCGGCCAGGGCCCTGGCCAGCAGGCCCACGGCCACGGCGTGCCGCCAGAAATCGTCCATGGACAGGAGTTCCGGCTTGGGCGTCTTGTCGAAGGCCCGGGCCAGCATGGAGCTGGCGGCCATGGTCTCGATCTCCCCGAGCCCGATGACGGCCACGGCCCGGGTGACGGTCTCCACCCGGGCCGACGGGCTGAAAAGGGGGCTGTTGGCCAGACGCAGGACATAGGCGGCCAGGGCCGGGTCCCGGGAGATGACCGCGGCCACGTCCGCGTCGCTGCTCATCGGGTTTTGCGTGACGCGCCGCAGGGCCAGGTAGGCCTCGGGCAGGGGCGGCGGAGTGATGTCCGCCAGGGAAACCGGCGCGGCGAAGAACTGGTCCTCCTCGGCCGGATGCAGGGGAGCGCGGACCGCCATCCCGGGCTGGCGGGGTTCGCCGAAGGCCAGAAACCGGGCGGCGAAGGCGACGCCCGGCGAAGCCTCGCCGGCGGCCCCCGTGTTGCCTTTGTTCGTGGGCGGAGGCGGGATGACGGACATGGCGCGGCATGCTCCCTGGGTAACGACTTTTTCCATGCCTAGCCCATTTCGCCGTGACCGGCAAGAAGCGGAGAAGCTATGGATTCCATCGGATTCCTTGACATTCCGTGCGCGCCGGATAAAGAAACGTTACACGCGACAATTCGGGAACGCCCATGTTCAAGCAAAGGGTCGGCGAACTGGCCGCAAGGCCCCACATCGTCGCCGCGGACGCCACGGTGACCCAGGCCGCCGTCATGATGGCCCGCGAGGGCATCAGTTGCCTGGCGGCGGTGCGCGGGGCCAGGGTGGTGGGGTTCCTGACGGAGTCGGCCCTTGTCCGCCACCTCGGCGTGGACCTCGATCCCGACACTGGCATCCAGGATCTCCTCGTGCGCCCCTCGGGGGGCGTTTCCCGGGACATGACCGTGCAGGAGGCGGTCCGGATCATGCTGGACCGGCGCGAACGCCACCTGCCCGTGATGGACCACGGCGGCTCCATGCTCGGGCTGGTCACGGAAAAGGAGCTGGTGGACGCCCTGGCCGTGGATTTCATGGTGGAAAGCGCCATGTGCAGCGACATCATGCGCGCCGCCCCCCTGACCCTCGCGCCCGAGCGCCCGGTGCGCGACGCCCTGGACCTCATGCGGTCCAAGGGCGGAAGCTGCGTCCTGGCCGTGGCCGAGGGCCGGCCCGTGGGCATCTTCAGCGAGCGCGACGCCACCTCCAAGATCATGGGCCGGCCCGAACGCCTGGACGAGCCGCTGTCCGCGCACATGAACGCGCCCGTCATCAGCGTGCCCAAGGAGGGCATGGTCTACAAGGTGATCCTGTTCATGCGCCAGAAGGGCGTGCGCCGGGTGGCCGTGGTGGCCAGGGACGGCTCCCTGGCCGGCCTGCTCTCCCAGCACGACATCCTGACCTACGCCCGCCGCATGGGCTAAGCCCGGACAGGCGCGGCCCGTTCCCCAATCGACCCGAAGGACGTTTCCTCAACCAGCGCGCCGGGGTTTTCAGGACTCCGACAAGACGGCATCGGCCGGGACCACCCGGGCGTAGACCGCGGCCAGGGCGGCCAGGAAGGCGGCCTGGACGTCGTCGGCGGCCACGGTCCTGCCCTCGAAGATCAGCTCCCGCGTGGCGCAGGCGTCGGCCGCCACCGTGACCGCGTAGCCCAGGTCGAAGGCCGCCCGCACCGTGGCATCCAGGCACATGTGGGTCATCATCCCGCACACCACGAGCCGTTTGGCGCCCCGGGCCGCGAGCAGCGCGCCGAGCGCCGTGTCGCGGAAGCTGTTGGGAAAGGCCTTGACCACCACGGCCTCGCCGGGCAGGGGCGCGACGCAGGTCGCGATGTCCGCGCCGGGCGTGCCGGGCAGAAAAAACGTCGCGCCCGGGCGCGTCGATTCGTGACGCACGTGCACGATCCCGGCCCCGGCCCGGCGGAAACGCTCCAGCACCAGGGCGGCCCTGCCGCCGGCCGCGGTCGCGCCGCAAAGCTCCATGGCCCCGCCGGGGAAATAGTCGTTCTGGATGTCCACCAAAAGCAGCACGGTCTCGGCCAAAGCGGCATGATCCGCGTCCATTTAGCCCTCCGTGGTCCCGGATCGGCGCTGTCCGGTCTTTTTTTCACATTCTTGACGCCAAGTCGGCCTTTTTGGCAATAATCAGCACTGAACCGATCAGATTGCTCCCTGTACCGCGTCGCGCGGGGGCCGGCAACGTCGCCGGCCGTGGTCCCGCGTCCAGGCGGCGCGGTTTTCACCCGGCCGACGAGCCGGCGTCGTTTCAAGGAGGCAGGCCATGGCCGTGACCCAGAAATGCCAGTACGCCCTGCGGGCCCTGTTCGAACTGGCCCGGCGCAAGGGCGACGGACCGATTCCGGCCGGCGGCATCGCCGAGCGCCAAGCCATTCCCAGGCGGTTTCTGGAAGTGATCCTGCACCAGCTGCGCCAGGGCGGATTCGTGGATTCCCAGCGCGGCAAGGACGGCGGCTTCTACCTGGCCCGGCCGGCCGAGGACGTGACCGTGGGCGAGGTCATCCGGTTCATGGACGGCCCCTTGGGCCCCGTGGACTGCCACAAGGAGCGGCCGGGGCAGGGCTGCCCCCTGCGGGGGGAGTGCGTGTTCAAGGGGGTCTGGGACGAGGCGCGCCAAGCCCTGGAGCGGGTCTACGACGCCCGCTCCCTCAGGGACCTGGTCCGGGAGAAGCGGCGCACGGAACTGGAGGCGGCGGAGCCGCCCTACGTGATCTGAACCGGGCGGCCGTTTTTCAGGGGGACGCCGCGCCTAGCCGTGGAACATTTCGGCCGCCCAGGCCAGCGCCTCGAAATGGGCTTTCGAGGCGACCTCGGGCGCAAGGCCGAAGCGCTCCAGGGCCTTGGCGGCCCGGGGGTCCGAGCTGCCGTCGAAGCCCCGGCACAGGGCCAGGCAGGGAGCCGCCGGGCTCGGCAGGCCGAGCAGGGCCTGACGGATGCCCGCGTCGATGGTCACGTCGGCCAGGGCTTTGTCCATGGGCACGCCCAGCATGGCGTCGAGCAGCGACAACAGGCCGAGCAGGCAGATGTTCTGGCCGTGGCGGCATGCCCCGCCCCTGGCCCGGTCGATCAGCGCCAGGAAGCGGCCGCGCACGGCCGAGGCGAAGGCCAGCTCGCGGTCCCTGGGCGTGGAGCCGAGGGAGGCCAGGATGTTGACGGACAGCCAGCTGATGAGCGCGCTTCTGCCCAGAAGCCGGATGGCGTAGTCGAGGGACTCCACGGCCTGGCCCCGGTAGAAGCGCGCCGTGTTGACGTGGCGCAGCAGCTTGTAGGCCAGGGACACGTCCGCGCCGAGGATCTCCCGGACCTTGCGTTCGTCGATCTCAGGGCGCGACACCTCGGCCAGCAGGGCCAGCTTGGTCGTCTGGTTGGCCGGCAGGGCCCGGGCCGTGATCACCTGCGGCCGGCTGTAGTAGTAGCCCTGGGCCAGAGGGATGCCGCGGGCCCGGCAGAAGGCGACGTCGGACTCGGTTTCCACCTTCTCGGCCAGCACCGTCTTGCCCGAGTCCAGGCAGGCCGCCACGACCGCCTCCAGGCGGCCGGGATCGTCGCGCAGGATCAGGAAGTCGATCTTGATATAGGTCACGAAGGGCAGGATCGGGTCGAAGGACGGGTCGCCCACGTAGTCGTCCAGGGCCAGGACGAAGCCGGCCTCCCGGATGGAGCGAACGAGTTCCGTGAAGGCGGCGTCGCAGGTCACGTGCTCGAGCACCTCGATGACGAAGCGCTCGGGGTCGAGGAAGGTGTGGTAGCCCCTCTCCAGGATTTCCTTGGAAAAATTGATGAAGATCTTCTTTTTCGGGTCGATGTCCCGGGAGATGGCCTCGATGCCGTTAGCCAGCACGGCCAGGGTGGCCTCGGCGTCGCTGGGCAGTTCGGCGGCGTTGGGGCCGCCTACCGTGCGGTAGAGCAGTTCATAGCCGAAGACCCCGCCTTCCAGATGGTAGATCGGATGGCGGGCGACGGCGTAATTGCAGTCGACGGTGCACTGTTCGGCAGAGTCCATGGTGCTTTTTCCTGTTGCAACGGCGTCGCGCGGCGCATCGGCCGCGGACGCCGCGCGCAACCCGGTCCCGGCCCTGGAACAGCATTGCGGGCGTGTCGAGCGAAAATTAGGCTATCCCCCGGGCGATGACAATGGTTTAACGAAGCCGCCCAGGTCATGGGTAAAAACGTTCCGCCAGGTCCGGCGGGACCACGGCGACCCCGCCGGCCGCGCCCGGGGCGAGCCGGCCCAGGCCGCGTCCGAGGAGCCTTCCCGGAGTCGCGGTCAGGGCCTCGAGCACGGCGTTGGGGGGGAAGTCGGGAAAGGCGGCCCAAAGGGCCCGCACCTCGTTCCACAAGTCGAGATCGTCGTTTGAGGCCAGGCTGTCCGTGCCCAGGCACAGGGGGACGCCGGCGGCCAGCAGGGCCGGGGCGTCGGCCCTGCCCACGCCGATGCGGGCGTTGCTGCGCGGGCAAAGGCAGACGGCCGCGCCCGAGGCGGCCAAAAGCCGTCGGTCGGCGGCGTCCAGGGCCACGGCGTGCACGGCCAGGACGTCCGGCCCGAGCAGGCCCTGGGCGACGGCCTCGGCCACGGGCGAGCGCCCCGGCGGGACGTAGCCGCGCGGCAGCACGCGCCCGGCCAAAAGCGCGGCCAGGGGGCCGGCGCCGGTGGCCAAAAGCTCCGTTTCCTCGGCATGTTCGGCCAGGTGCAGGCAAAAGGGCGCGCCGCGGGCGCGGCAGGCGTCGCGGGCGCGACGGAGGTTTTCCGGGCTCGTGGAGTAGAGGGCGTGGCCGCTGGCCGCCGCGGCGAGGAGGCCGTGGGGCGGCGCGGCCGCGTCCAGGGCGGCCGGCACCGCCGGCCTGTTCGTTTTCTTCCAGCCGAAGGCTTCGTGGCAGACGAGGCCGGCAAGGCCCGCCCCGGCCAGGGCGGCGGCCACCTGGGCCCCGGCCCGGCTGCCCACGTCGATGGTCGCCCCCGTGCCCGTGGCCGCCATTTCCGCCACGGCCCGGGCCAGGACGGCCGGGGAGGGAGGGGAGAGGTCCTGGGCCACCAGCCAGGCGGCCCAGGCGGAAAACCCGGCCGGGGCCGAAGCCCGGCCGCGCAGGCCGGCCAGTTCGAGGTGACCGTGGGCGTTGACCAGGCCGGGCACGAGCACGGCGTCGCCGTGGTCCGCCACCGGGCCGGCGAAGCCGCGGAGGACGTCGCGGCGCGGCCCCACGGCCAGGACCCGCCGGCCGGCCAGGACCACGGCCGCGTCGTCGAGGGGGGCCGCGCCCGGCAGCATGGTCAGGACGCGCCGGGCCGTGACGGCCCTTTGGCCGGCGGCGAGGGCGTCCATGATCGTTGGGGAAAACGTCCCCTAGCCGTTGAACACGATGAGGGAGGCCTTGATGAAGGCGCGCAGCTTGTCGATGCGGTCGCCGAATTCGGCGATGTTCTTGGCCGTTTCGGATTTCTTGTCGCCGAGCAGCGCGTCGTCCACGTTGTAGGGCGTTTCCTTGATCTTCTCCAGGGTGTCGAGGATGTTGTCGATCCTGTCGAAGAGGTAGGTCTTCTCGTCCTTGGTGAAGCAGTAGGTCGTCTTGTTGTAGATGTAGTAGATGTCGCAGAGGTTGAGCGCCAGGCCGAGGGTCTTCTCGATGCGGGAGGTCAGGTCGGCCAGGGCGATGTATCGCTGGTCGTAGGGTCGTTTCTGGATCAGACCCTCGTTGTCCTCGTATTCCTTGATCCGGATGGCTTGGACCACGGCCTCGTTGAAGTAGTTCATGAAATAATTGATGCTTTGACGCATGTTCGGCGTTTCCGCGAAGCTCGGGGCAGCGGACGCCAACATCAGGACGCAGGCTGCGGCCGTAAGAAAGCGTTTCATGATCTTCCGCCGGAAGGGTTGAGGTTTTCGTCGCGGGGCGGGTCGGCCCCTAACCGTAGATTTGTCACGAGTGTGCGGCGGAGTCAAACGGCGCGGCGGCCAGGAGGAAATCCTCCCGGTCCTCGAAGGCGACCCGGTCCTTTGGCAGGCCCAGGGCGGCGTAGGCCGGGGCCAGCTCCCGGGCGTGGCCGTAAAGCTCCCCGGCGAAGCGGCGCGGGCAGGCAAGCCCGGCGACCGGGTCGCCCAGGGCGGCGACCTCGGCCGCGACCAGGGCGAGCAGGGCCCGGGCCCGGGCCCGCGCGCCCAGGGCCGGATGGCGCGGCCCGGCCACCACGGCCGCCTCGAACCCGGGTTCCGGGGCCAGGCCGATGCGCGCCACCCGCGTGCCGGCCCGCCACAGCACGGGCAGGGCCCGGGCCAGGGCGTCGAGGGTCGTCTCCAGGGGCCAGGGCGCATACTCCCCGGCGGCGAAGCGCGCGGCCAGGGGCGTGCCGGCCACGACCAGGCAGGGGTGCAGCCGGGCGATGTCCGGGGCAAGGGCGGCGGCCTCGGCCGCGTCGCGAAGGAGCGCCTCGGGATCGTGGCCGGGAAGCCCGGGCAGGAGCTGGAGGCCGAGGGAAAGCCCGGCCGCCTTGACGTCCCGGGCGGCCCGGCGGGAGGCGGCGGCGTCGTGGCCCCGGCCGACGTCCTCGAGCACGGCGTCGTCGAAGGTCTGGACGCCGATCTCCAGGCAGTCGAGGCCGGCCGCGGCCAGGCGGGACAGGAGCCCCGGGTCGCAGGCATCGGGCCGGGTGGAGCAGCGCACGCGGACCACGGCCCCGGCCCGGCGCAACGCCGTGGCCGCCTCCAGGAAGCGCCAGGGCCAGGGATCGGGCAGGGCGGTGAACACTCCGCCGTAGAAGGCCAGCTCGTAGGGGCCGCGCCCGGCCCGGGCGGCGGCCGCCAGGCCCGCGACCATGTCCGCCAGGGTCCGCTCCAGGCTCCGGGGCTCGTTGCCGCTTTGCAGGTGCTGGGCGCAGAAGGCGCATCGGCCCGGGCATCCCTGAAATGTCACATAGACGGGCCAGATGCGCGGCCCCTTCCGAAAAGGTTCCGGATGGCGGAAAACCCGCCCCGGCGCAGGGCGCGGGGCGGCGTCCGGGACGGCCTTTGGGGGCCCTGTCAGCACGTGCTGCAATATTTTTCTCCTAAACCACTTGAAAAAATGCTTTTCCTTGACTATCAGGGAGGCAATGCGTTGGTCCGGCCCAGCGTCTCCCCCCGGGAAGCCTTACGCCGCGCCGGTCGCCGCAGCATCGGAGAAGCCAGAGGCCATGAATCAGGCGGATTGCATATTTTGTAAAATCGTGCGGGGCGAAATCCCCTGCGCCAAGGTGTACGAGACGGACCGGGTGCTGGCCTTCCTGGACATCGCTCCCGTGGCCCCGGGTCATGTCCTGGTCATCCCAAAGGCGCACCATGTCAACCTGTTCGACCTGCCCGAGGCCCTGGGCGGCGCGCTTTTCGCCGCCCTGCCCCCCGTCGCCGCCGCCATTGAGGCGGCCACGGGAGCCACGGGCGTGAACGTGCAAATGAACAACGGCCCGGACGCCGGCCAGGTGGTCTTCCACGCCCACCTGCACCTCATCCCCCGCCGTGCCGGGGATGGGCTCCGCCTCTGGCCGGGCAGCCCCTACGCCGACACCGCCGCCATGGAAGCCATGGCCCGGGCGGTGCGCCAGGCCATCGCTTCTGGACGCTGACGGGCCCGCCGCGCCGCCGCTGGCGGCCGCGCGACGTGACGCTTTAACGCCAATGCGCCGGAGAACGCCATGAACGGAAAAACCCTCACCAAGGCCGACATCGTCGATTACATCTACGAGAAGACCGAACGCAACCGCGCCGAGGTCAAGGTGCTGGTGGACCACCTGCTCGAACTCATGAAGCAGTCCATCAAGAAGGACCATTCCCTGCTGGTCAGCGGCTTCGGCAAATTCGAGTCCTACGACAAGAAGGCGCGCAAGGGCCGCAACCCCCAGACCAACGAGTCCATCATGCTGCCGCCGCGCAAGGTGGTGGTGTTTCGGCTCTCGCGCAAGTTCCGGGCCGAGCTCAATCCCGACGAAGTCCTGTAGGCCGGCCCGGCCTCCCCGGATGTGGCGCTGCCGGTCGGCAGCGCCGCGGTCGCGCACTCGAAATTCGTGATGCGAATTTCGATATCAACATACTGGAATAATTAATCTTTCCCTGAAATAGCCCCGTATTTTCCAGGGGACGCCGCGCTACTGGGCCAGGACGAAAGCGCCCTCGAAGACCGCCGACAGGCGCAGCCGCGCGTCCTCGGCGGCGGCGACCGTGGGGAAAACGCCGGCGTGGACCCGGAAGAACTGGGTGCCGTCGATCTCCTTGTAGTGGATCCGCGAGCCGGCGTAGCCGGCGGCCAGGATGCGGGCGAAGAGCTTGTCCGCGTTCTCGCGCCGGGTGAACGCCCCCACCTGCACGTAAAACGGCCCCGGCAGCTCGCCGCCCGGGGTCGCGCCCGGCACGTCCCCCTCGACCTCCACCCGCACCCGGGCCGTGCCGCGGCCGTAGACGGCCAGGGCCTTGGCCCCGGCCAGGGACAGGTCCACGATCCGCCCGGCCACGAACGGGCCCCGGTCGTTGACCCGAAGGACCTGGGACCGGCCGTTTTCCAGATTGGTCACCCGCACCATGGTGTGCATGGGCAAGAGCTTGTGGGCGCAGGTCATCTTGTACTGGTCGTAGATTTCCCCGCACGAGGTCTCGTGGCCGTGAAAGCCCGGGCCGTACCACGAGGCAACGCCCTCCTCGCGGTAGCCCCTGGCCGAGTGCAGGGGCGTGTAGGTGACGCCTTTTATGGTGTAGGGCCGCAGGGTGGCCGGGCCGCGCCCGGTGGAGGGAATGGGGGCCTTGGCGGCGCAGCCCCAGAGCAGACAGGCGGCCAGGGCCGTGCAAAAAAGCCGCCCCCAGGAGACAGGGGAAAAACAACGGGCGCGTCCAGCCATGGACGTCCTGGTAGCCGGTTGCCCAGGGGGATTGCAAGCCCGTTGCGCGGCCAGAAACGCGGCCGTAAACCGCATTATCCAACATTTC
>NZ_JARKOZ010000098.1 GCF_029978005.1 Solidesulfovibrio sp.
ATGGCGTCGGTGCCGAGGGCCTTTTCGTAGACCGTGTCCTTGAAGACCTTGAGGATGATGCGGCCGGAAAAGCGCGGCGCGGCGGCGACCAGCCGGCGCACGCCCTCGCGGTAGGCCCCGAAATCCGTGCGGGAAAGCGCGGCAAAGGCGTCGGCGTCCACGCCCCGGTAGCTGACGTAGAGTTCGTTTATGCCCGAGGCGACGATGCACTCCACGTTGGCCTCGGTCAGGCGGCTGCCGTTGGTGAAGACGCGAAGCGTAAGTCCCAGTTCCCGGGCCCTGGCGGCCATGTCGAACAGGCCCTTGTGCAGAAACGGCTCGCCCATGAGCCCGAACTGGACCACGGGCGCGATGCGCCCCCGGGCGATCTGCACGAGGATGGCGTCCATGAGCGCCGGGTCCATGAAGCCCTTGGGCCGCGTGATGGCGTCGCTCGGGCAGAAGGGGCAGGAAAAATTGCAGTGGTTGGTCAGCTCGATGATGACGCTGTCGAAGGACACGGGCATGGCGGGCGCTACCGGGTTTTGCGGGGTTCTGCCGCGTCCAGGAATTCGGCCGTGTACACGGCGGTTTCCTTTTTCATGATCTCGCGCCAGTCGAATTCGCGCACCACGAGTTCCCGGCCGGCATGGCCCAGGCGGGCGGCGAGTTCCTTGTCGGCGATAAGGCGCAAAAACGCCCTGGCAAAGGCCTCCACGTCGCCGCTACGGGCAACGAGCGCGTTTTCGCCGTCGCGGGCGATCTCGCCGTTGGCCTTGAGCTTCGTGACCACCACAGGCTTGCCGCAGCCCCAGTACTCGAAGAGCTTGAACGACAGGTAGTGGTCGTGGTTGAGCGTGGCGCGAAGCGTCATGGCCCCGATGTCGCAGGCGCAAAGCACGGCCGGCACGTCGGCGTGGGGAATCCAGCCGGGCAGGACCACGTTGTCGGCCAGCCCCAGCCGGGCGATGCGCGGCCGGCAGACCTCGTCGAAATAGGGGCTGCCGCCGCCGAGGATGAGGAGCCTGGCGTCCGGGCGCTGCCTGACCACCAGGGCCAGGGCGTCGAGGAGGATGTCCACGCCGTCGTCGTGCTTGATGTCGCCGTGGAAGACGAGGACCGGTGCGCCGGCCGGGATGCCGAGCCTCTCGCGCACGCCGGCCGTGGGCACGTCCGGCCGGAAGGTCTCGGAATCTGTGCCGTCGGGCACGATGTGGATTTTTTCCGGCGGCAGGCCGTGGGCGCGCACCAGATGGTCCTTGAGCTGGCGGCTGACCACGAACACGTAGCGCGCCTGGCGCAGGACGTAGTTTTCGAGCCACACCAAGGGCTTGCTCAGAAGCGGCATGTCCGTGCGGGCGATGTCGGAATAGAAGTCCGTGAAGTCCACGAAGGCCGGCTTGCCCACGAGCTTGCCGGCGATGACCGCGGCCAGGCCGGCCAGGGGGTTCCAGGCGTGCAGGGCGGCGAATCCCCGGCCGTAGGAGCGGCGGTACCAGATTTCGAGGATCACGAGGGAGAGGATGGAGGCCAGGAAGTGCCAGACGCGCACGGGCAGCCGCCAGCCGGAATACAGGTGTTTGGCCCAGCCCGGGAACTGGTTCATCCAGATCCATTCCACGAAGTAGGAGCGCCGGGAGGCCAGATCCTTGCTCGGGGAGACCATGTTCACGGCCACGCGCTTTTCCGCGATGAGCACCCTGGCCAGCCAGTACATGCGCAGGTTGGCCCGGGACACGGGCGGAATGGTGGTCTCGACCAGGACGCCCACCTTGGGCCTGCCCTGGAGATCGAAGCCTTCGGGGATGACGGCTGGAGGACGTTTTCTCAGGAAAAACATGATGTTCCCGTGCTGCTGACGGTGGTGTGGCCCCCGGCCCGGCCGGTTCTCCCCTCGGGGACTGTCCGGGAGCGAGGGACGAAAGGAGCGCGCGCGATGCGCCGGTACATGTAGCCGGATCGGTTGCCGGACGCAAGCCGGGAGCCGGCCGCGCGGCCGCCCCAGGCGTCCGGGCTCAGGAGGCGGCCTCCCCGAACCGGGGCGTGGCGTCGTAGCCCATGGCGGCCAGGGTGCGCATGTAGATGGCGTCCCACAGGTTGTCGCGCGAGGCGGCCACCACCCTGTCGCGCATGGTGAAATACGCATCGTCGTCGGTGAGGAAGGAAACGACGGTTTTGGCCAGAATTTCCGCGTCGTAGGGGATGACCGCGCCGAGGCCCCCGTCGCGCACCTCGCGGTGCGACGGCGGCACCTCGGTGGTGATCACGGGCAGGCCGCAGCCGATGGCTTCGCGGATTTTGATCACGTCGCCGAAGCGCTTCACGTTCTCGGGGAAGGGCATGTACGGGGCCAGGGCGGCCGAGGCGGACAGGGCGGCGTCCAGGATGCGGCGGCGGTCCGTGACGTAGCCGTGCCACACGACGGCGCGGGCCACGCCCAGGGCCTCGGCCCGGGCTTGCAACTGCGCCAGTTGCGGACCGTCGCCGAAGATGTCGATGGTCGCGCCCGGCACGGCGGCCAGGATTTGCGGCAGGGCCTCGACGATGAGCTCCACCCCGTTTTCCCGGCAGATGCCGCCGCTGTAGAAAAGCCGGCGACGGTCCACTTCCGCGTGGGGCCTGATGGTCACTCCGTCCGGGATGAAGCCGAAAGGCACCCACAGCTCGCGGCCCATGGCCGCCATGTCGTAGCCCAGGATGTCGCGCCGGGCGTCGCTGATGGCGTAAGTGTAGTTCCAGATCCAGTCCGAGCGGCGGCAGGCGGCCTTGTCGAGCCGGATGTAGACGTCGTTGAGGAGCTTGTTGTCGAACTTCCAGGGCGACCAGTCGGAGATGTAGTAGGCGCTTTCCCTGACCTTGCCCCGGACCTTGAGCGCCGCGCCGCAAAGGGCCAGCAGCGACTCCACGCCGATGAAGAGGTCGATGGGGCCGGGCGTGGCGGCGGCGGCCCAGAAGCAGGCCAGGATGTCGCGGGCCTTCAGACGGAAATAGGTTTTCGGTTGGGCCTTGTCCGGCGCCACGGCGAAGGGCGCGGTGAGCCAGCCCGGCCAGACGCGCCGCTCCCGCAGCGTTCCCCTCTCGAAAAACGAGGCCTGGGGCCGGGAGACCATGCCCGGCCGGGGCAGCGAAAGCTCCAGCACCGTGGCCCGGTCGGCCCGGCGGCGGAAGAACTCCAGCAGGGGCCAGGCCGGGGAGTTGTGGCGCATCCGCTCGCCCGTGGCGGCGTCGGTGACGTCGGCGATGGTGGCGACCAGGACCGAGGACAGGCGCTTCATGCCCTAGGCCGCCCGGCGCGCCAGCACCACGTAGTGTTCCCGGCGGAACACCTCGGCGAAGCCCGGGATGTCGAGCTCCTCCAGGGTCACGAACTTGGTGCTGACCAGGAAGTGCGTGAGGCCGTACTTGTCCGCGATTTCGCCCAGGGGCTTTTGCAAAAGCGGCCAGTAGTCCACCAGTTCGTAGACGCCCACGGAATTGTCCGACAGGAGCGCCTTTCCGTTATTGAGAAAGTAGGTGACCGCGTCGGCCAGGCCGTGGGGCAGGCAGGCGATGCGCACCTCTTCGGGGTAGGCGTTGAGGTGCTCGAGCACGGCCCACAGCGCCGGGGTGACGGACTTGTCGGGGTTATTGACCACCAGCTTGATCTGGAAAAAGAGAATGACTCCGAGGCAGCCCAGGCCCACGATCCAGGGAGCGGCCTTGACCAGGCCCCACACGGCCGGGTCGCCGGCGAACTTGAGGATCAGGGCGGCCGCCGCGGCCGCGGCCGCGCCCGTGGCGTACTCCAGGTAGCGCTGGCCCTCGCCCAGGAAGCGCATGTACTTGGTGTTGAAGAGGATGCCGAGGATGAAGAGCGCCACGGACCACTTGACCACGACCGAAAACCACGGGGACACCGCGGCCATGGCCCCGTAGTCCGGCAGCAGCACGGCCACGAAGGAATAGATGGCCCAGGGATTGACGGCCAAAAACGGCAGGACCGGAATCTTCCAGATGAGGTACTCGATGCGGCGCACGAAGTCGGTGTGCTTTTTCTCCCTGGTCGGGTTGCCGCGAATCTGGTGGGCCAGGCGGTTGCGGATGTTGTACATCCAGAAGGCGATCATGAGCAGCTGGCCGCGCAGGTACTTGAGATACGCGCCCTTGAAGGCGAAGATGGAAAAGAGCACGCCCACCAGAAAGACCAGCAGGCAGCGGGCGTTATTGTCGATGATGGTGAAGCCGATGATGCCGAAGAAAAGCACCTGCACGGCCATGCGGTGGGTGAACGTGAGCAGCGTCACCCCGGCCACGCCGAGCAGGAACGTCCACACGCCCGGGTGCAGCGCGTAGGCCTGCACGGCCAGCATGGCCCACAGGAACACGAGGCTGCCCGGGGTGCGCAGGCTCAGGTTGCTGGCCTCCAGCGGCACCACCGGGGTGAGGAGGTAGAGGATCTGGGCCAGATGTCCGCCCACCGGCGCGCCGGACACGGCCCAGCCCAGTCCGAAGACGGTCAGGCTTTGCAGCACGTCGAAGGCCGGGGAAATAAGGCCCTGGTTGCGATCGAGCCAGGCCTTGGAAAAGCGCGAGCACACGAAGGGCAGAAACGGCGGATTGTCCACCGATCCCGGCACGATGTATTTTTCGGGCACGCTGTCCGGGTAGCGGCCGTGGCGGCGCATGGCGTCGGCCAGCAGGGCGAAGCGCCATGTGTCGATGCCGAAGTAGCGGTTTATAAGGCGCGGCCAGACTTCCAGGGCGAACCCGGCCAGGGCGATGGCGACGGCCAAGAGAATGTCGGTCATGGGCGGCTTCCGTGGGGGATGGATTGGGCGGGGAGGCGGCCGCGGCGCGGGCCCGGCCGCCTTCCCCCCGGCTCCTTAGCCCCAGGGGAGGTTTTCCTCAACCCCGCCTCAGGCCCTCGGGGCCGTCGCCTTCCCGGATCAGGCCGTACTTGCGGATGCGGTAGCCGATCTGGCGCAGGGTGAGCCCCAGCTCCCGGGCGGCCCGGGACTGGACCCAGCCGTGGCGGGTAAGCGCGCTGAGGACCTGCTGGCGCTCCATGTCGCGCAATTCGGCCGCGTCCTCGGGCAGCACCTGCGGCCGTTCGCCCTCGGCCAGCATTTCCGGGGGAATGTCCGCGATGTCGATGCGGTCCTCGGGCGCGGTCACGGCCAGGCGGGCGACGAGCTCGCGCATCTCCCGGATGTTGCCGGGCCAGTCGTAGGCCTCCAGGGCCTTGAGGGCCTTGGGGGTGAGAGAGAGGCGGCGGGCGTCGCGCACGGATTCCAGGGAGAGCAGGTGGTCGAGCAGGGCCGGGATGTCCTCGGGGCGCTCGCGCAGGGTCGGTACGCGGATGATGGCCATGGGCGCGGCCTCGGCCAGCTCCGGGCTCGGGCCCTGGGGTGAGGCCTTGAGGAGCACCCGCGTGCGGCTGCGGCGCGGGCGGGAGCCGCCCACGCGCACGAAGACGCCCTCGGCCAGGAACCGGGCCAGACGCTCGACGATGGCCGGCGGCAGCAGGTGGGCGTCCTCGACGAGCAGCGCGCCGCCGTCGGTCTCCTCGATGAGCCCGGGCACGCCGGGCGTGTCCAGACCGCGGGAGCCGCCGAAGAGCTCCACGGCGGGATTGTCGGTCCGGGCGGCGCTGAACACGGAAAAAAGGCGCACCGCCCGGGGCGAGAGCTCGTGGATGAGCCGGGCCAGAACGCTGCGGCCCGTGCCGTCCTCGCCGAGCAGGAGCACGGGGGATGCGCAGCGCGCCGCCTGGTCCACGGCGGCGCGCAGGGCTTCGAGCCTGGGGCTTGCGCCCTCGGAAAAGAGGTGGCGGTAGCGCAGGGAGACTTTCGAGCGCAGGAAGGCCGTCTCGCCGGCCAGCTCGCGGTTGCGCTCCTGCGCGACGCAGGTGGCGCGCACCTGGGCCGCCGCCACGTCGGCGAAAACGGCGAGCAGGCGCAGCTCGTCGGCCAGGGAGGCGTCCCCGCCGGCCAGGCCGTCGGCGAACAGCCAGCCGCCGGGCATGTCCAGGCCGGCCTGGATCGGGGCGGCCAGCATGGCCGCCTCCTCGCGGGCGCAGGCCAGCTCTCCCGCCTCGTCGGCCGCGACAGGGGGCTGCCCCCGGCGCAGCACGCGGGGCGCGGTCCGGGACGTCTTGCGGTCCAGGGCGGCCTCGAGCAGAAGGCTCACGTCCGGCGCGCCGAGTTGGGCCCGTATGGCCGTGGGGTTGTCGGCGTCGGCGAGCACCACGGCGGCGTTTTTGCATGCCGGCAGTTCGGCCAGGAGGCCGAGCAGGCGCGAAAGCGCGCCGTCCAGCCCGCGTCCGGCGTCCTCGGCCGGTTCCAGGCAGGCCAGCGCCCGGCGGACGATGGCGAGATCCATGGCGTATTCCCCTTGTTTGGCGGTCGGCGGCCTTTGTTCCAGTTTTGACCCGCCGCCGTCAATGCCCGACGGTCGGACGCGACCGGGGCGCGCATGGACAGGCCGGGCGATTTTTGCCAGATTCGCGGCCATGGCGGTTCCAGCGCCGGTGCGCCGGCCAACGCGGGCCGGGACGGCCGGACCGCCACAATCAAACCGTCATGCGCCTCCCGTAAAAGGATTACAAGCCGGCGCGGCGGGCCTCGCGGGGCCACGCGACCGTCGGAGCCCCTCGACGCAAAGGAGACCCCCCATGCAGCGCAGAGCCAGCGGCGTGCTTTTGCACATCACCTCCCTGCCGACGCGCTTCGGCGTCGGCGACTTCGGCCCGGCGGCCCGCCGCTTCGCCGCCTTTCTGGCCAAGGCCGCCCAGTCCTACTGGCAGATCCTGCCCCTGACCCCCACCTCCACCTTCATCGGCAATTCGCCCTACAGCAGTGATTCCGCCTTCGCCGTGAGCCCCCTGCTCGTCAGCCCCGACCAGCTGGTCATCGACGGCTGGCTCGCCCCGGAGGACATCGCCTCGGGCTACGCGCCGGGCAACCCGGCCGTGGCCGATTACGAGGGCGCGGAGGTCTGGAAGGACAGGCTCTTGCGGCTGGCCTTCGCCCGAAACGCCGACAGGATCGCCACCGACGCCGGGCTGGCCGTTTTTTGCCGCGAGGAGGCGTCGTGGCTCGACGACTATGTGCTTTTCCGGGCCATCAAGCGCGAGCGCGGCGGCCAGGGCTGGGCCGACTGGCCGGCGGAGCTGCGCGACCGGCGAAGCTCCGCCCTGGACGCCGTGCGCGACCGCCAGGCCGGGGAACTCGCCTACCTGCGCTTCGTCCAGTACCTGGCCTTTTCCCAGTGGCGGGCCCTGCGCCGGCATCTGCGCGAAAACGAGATCCAGGTCATCGGCGACATGCCCATCTACGTCACCCAGGACAGCGCCGACGTCTGGGCCAACCCGGAGCTTTTCAAGCTCGATCGGGAGAAGCGGCCGGTGTTCGTGGCCGGGGTGCCGCCGGACTACTTCAGCGAGACGGGCCAGCGCTGGGGCAACCCGGTCTACGACTGGCCGGCCCACGAGAAGACGGGGTTCGACTGGTGGCTGCGGCGCATGGCCCACAACATCGCGCTCTACGACGTCATCCGGCTGGACCATTTCCGGGGCTTCGAGGCCTACTGGGAGATCCCGGCCCAGGAGGCCACGGCCGTGCGCGGCCAGTGGGTCAAGGCCCCGGGCATGGCCCTTTTCAAGACCATGCTGCGCCGCTTTCCCTCCCTGCCGCTCATCGCCGAGGACCTGGGCGTGATTACGGCCGAGGTGCGCGAGCTCATGGCCGCCTTCGGCTTTCCGGGCATGAAGATCCTCCAGTTCGCCTTCGGCCCGGGCATCGCCGAGAATCGCGACGCGCCCCACAACTACGAGCGCAACTGCGTGGCCTACACCGGCACCCACGACAACAACACCACCCTTGGCTGGGCGCGCAGCGGCGAGGCCGGCGAGGAGGGGAAAAAGGCCCTTTTCGCCTACCTCGGCCGGGAGATCGCGCCCGAGCAGGCCCCCTGGGAGCTCATCCGGCTGGTCATGGGCAGCGCGGCGGCCACGGCCGTGACGCCCATGCAGGACCTGCTTGGCCTGGGCGAGGGGGCGCGCATGAACATGCCCTCGGTGGCCAAGGGCAACTGGGGCTGGCGGGCCGTGGAGGACCAGTTCGAGGCGTCCCTGGCCGAACGGTTGCGGGCCATGACCGAAATCTTCGGCCGCAACCATTGAGGGCCGACCCCTACGCGGCCGTGGCCGGGCTCTACGACCCGGTCACGGCCGCCTTCCTCGATCCCGTGCGCCGGCTGGTGGCCGAAACGCTGGCCGGGCTCGGGGCGCGGCGCGTGTGCGACGTGTGCTGCGGCACGGGCCGGCTCGTCCGGCGGCTGCGCCTGGCCGGCTTCGACTCCGTGGGCCTCGACGCCAGTCCGGCCATGCTGGCCAAGGCCCGGGCCCTTTGTCCCGGGGAAAACGTCTTCGCCCGCGCGGACGCCCGGCGGCTGGCCGTGGCCGACGGGGCCTGCGACGCGGCCGTGGCCACCTTCGCCCTGCACGAGAATCCGCCCTGGGACCGCGCGGCCATGCTCGGCGAACTCTTTCGCGTCACCCGGCCGGGCGGCCACGTGCTGGTGGTCGATTACCTTTCGGACCTGCCCGCCTCGCCCATGGGTTTGCTCGTGGCCCTGGCCGAGCGGCTGGCCGGCCGGGAACACCACCGCAATTTCCGGGATTTCCTGGCTAGAAAAGGGGTTGTGGGGCTTTTTCGGTCGGCTGGCCGTCCGGTTGCCCGGCTGGTCCCGTGTCTTGGGGGGCGGGCGGCGCTGGTTGTGGCGCCTGCGGGGCCGGCTTGGGGGCCGGCTTCTGCTCCGGCTCGCCCTTGATGACGAGCTTTTCGCGCCTGGGTTCGCGCGGGGGCAGGGGCTTTTTGGCCGGGGCCTTGGGCGGCAGGGAGAAATCCGCCTGCATCGGCTCGGCGTGGGCCTCCTTGATCTTCCAGGTCAGGCGTTCGTCGCGCACCAGGGCGAAGTAGCAGTTCATGACCGCCTGCTTGGGCTTGCCCTGCTCCTTCCAGGCGAGCTTGGCCACCACCCGGGCCGAGGCGTTTTCGCCCTTGGCCTCGATCTGCATGGGCTCGACGAATTCGATGCGCAGTCCCGCCTCGCGCTCGGCGGCCAGGATGCCGGGCAGCCGCTCGGACAGTTCGCTGCCCCGCACCGGGCGCACCACGTTGCTTACGAACGGCACGATGCGTGCGCCGTCGGCGTAAAGGCGCAGATTGGCCTTCACGTCGCCGCCCATGACCACGCCCGGGTACTTGACCAGGAAGTCGTGGACGTTTTTCGCGTCGGCCGAGGCGAATCCCGTGGGCTTGGGGCCCGAGGGCTTTTTTTTGGACGTGCCGGCGCAACCCGCCAGCGCCGCGCAAAGCAGGCACAGGGCAACGACGACGGCCAGGCGACGCATGCGGTCCTCCTAGATCTTCGGCCCGGCCGCCCGGCGCAGGAGCAGGCGGTAGGAGCGCACGCCGTGGACCATCTCGCCCAGGAGCCGGCCGCCGCCGCGCACGAAGCACAGAAGCGGCAGAAATCCCCAGGACTGGCTGGCGTAGAGCAGCCGGCGCAGCTTGCGCGACCAGACAAGCTCCGGGAGGATGTCGCGCCGCAGGCCCTTGCCGTAGACGGCGGTCGGGTCCGCGCCGCGCGACAGGGCCGCGGCCAGGGCCTCGCCGGCGAGCTCTCCGCTTCGCAGGGCGTAGTAGATGCCCTCGCCGAAAAGCGTCTCCACCAGCCCGGCCGCGTCGCCGACGAGCATGGTCGGGCCGTGCCAAGGCGCTTGGAGGTAGTTGCCGTAAGGAAGTCCATGCCCCTTGGCCTTGTCGGCCAACGAGGCGGGCAGGCCCAGGAATTCCACGAACTCGCGGAATCTGGGCCGGAAATCCTTGGCGTGGCGGGCGCTGTGGCCACCGATGCCGATGGCCAGATGCTCCTTGTGGGGAAACACCCAGCCGTAGCCGGCCCGCAGGAAGCCGGCGTAGACCGTGGGGTTGGGCGCGCGCAAGTCCTCGTGGACCTTCCCGGCGAGGAGCGGGTCCGTGCGCGGCAGGTAGAATTCCATGGCCCCGCCGAGCCCGGCCTTCCAGGCGGACCGGTCGAAGGGGCAGGCCGCGCGCACGATGCTGCCCACGCCGTCGGCCCCGACGAGGTGGCGGCCGCGAAATTCCCGGCCGTCGTCCAGCCGGACGCTGGCCCTGGCCGGGTCCACGGAAACGACCCGGCACTCCTGGCGTACATCCGCCCCGGCCTTGACGGCCCGGTCAAGCAGGTGCTTGTCGAAGACCCGCCTGGCCGTCAGGTGAAAGGGGTAGAACATCTCGCCGGCGGCGATGGTGCGGTCGCGGAAGCGGATGCGGTAGCCTGGCGTGGCCGTGTTGAACACGCCCGTGGCGAGGAGCCCCTCGGGCGTTTCGGCGAAGACGCGCTCCAGCACGTCCACGGCCTTCCAGGTGAGCAGCCCCGCGCACAGCTTGTCGCGGGGGAAGGCGGCCTTGTCCAGGACCAGGACGGAAAAGCCTTTTTGGGCCAGGACCTGGGCGGCGGTGGAGCCGGCCGGGCCCGCGCCGACGATGACGACGTCATGGGTTGCGGTCATGGGGGATCGGGTGCGGCAAAAGGTTGCGGCCGGGTTGCCAAGGGAGGCCCTCCCGGCTAACGATGGGCCGCAGCATAACCGCAGCGCGCCTTCGGGGCAATGCGCGAGCGAGGGTTCCGGCGTGACGCATTCCTCCCCGCCTTTCGAGGCCGTGGTCTTCGACTTCGACGGCACCCTGGCCGAACTGGTCATCGATTTCGCGGCCATGAAGGACATGGTGGCCCGCGAGGCCGCCGCCCGCCAGGCCGGGACGCCGCCGCCAAACGGCCTGCCCGCCCTGGAATACGCCGCCCTGCTGGCCGGGCGCATCCGCGAGTCCTCGCCGGACGAGGCCGCAGCCTTCGAGGCGGCCGTGGCCCGGGGCATCAGGGACCAGGAGATCGCCGCGGCCGCCGCGGCCCGGCTTTTTCCCGCCACGAAAGCCGCCTTGACCCGGCTCGCCGACGCCGGAGCCAAGGTCGGCGTCATCACCCGCAACTGCCGGGCGGCCGTGCTCACGGTCTTTCCGGACCTGACCGACTACGCCGGGGTGCTTCTCGCCCGCGACGACGCCCGGCGGGTCAAGCCCGACCCGGGGCACCTCCTGGACGCCCTGGCGGCCCTTGGCGTCGCGCCCGCGCGGGCGCTCATGGTCGGCGACCACCCCATGGACATCGCCACGGGCCGGGCCGCCGGCACGCGCACCGCCGGCGTGGCCAGCGGCCGCACGACGCTGGCGACCCTGGCGGAGCACTCCCCGGACTACCTGGCCCCGGACGTCGGGGCGCTGGTGGCCATGCTCGGCCATTGACTTATCCTATGCATGAGTGCCCTGTGGAAAATTATAACTACACGATCTCTCTTCGAATAAGGCATCCTTATTACGATCCGGATTATATTTCTGCATCTCTTGGCTTTGAGCCAGAGTACAAATGGAAAGCCAATTCCAAAAGGATGGCGCCTGACGGTCAGCCTTTGCAGGGAACCTATGAAGAGACATATTGCTCGTTCGATTTGAAGCCTCAAGACGATGTTAGCCTTGTCGATTTTATAGCAAAATCAAATAAAATATTAAGTCGGTGTGAACAATTTTTTCAGGAGCTACGTTTTACCGGAGGGAAGGTTGAGTATTTTATTGGCATGTTCTTTGCTGGCGATGCTGGTGAGATTTTTGATATCAATCTGATGAAGGGGCTTGTAGAATTAGGTATTGACATTGCCGTTTGTTTTTATTTGCCGGACAGTGCTTAAGCGATAAATATGCGTATCAATGTTCATGGAAGTTGGTCGTTTATGGCGAAATATTTAATGAGAGTTTTCAACAAACAAAGGGGATGGCGAATAGTCAGAAGGACTCGATGAATTGATTGGACGGCCCATGTATATAAATAGAGGTGTGCAGAAGTAACCGTTCGCTGTGTAAATGATTTTGTCCATTGAGGTGGAGGCTTTTTAACTATGAGAAATGACAGCTATAGGTCTGAAAAATTTATTTTCCGAGTGATTGGCGCGTCAGATGAGCTGGTTGAAAATGTGCTGAATGTGCTTGGCGACTCGCTGGTTAGGGTAAATAATTATTATAAAAATAAAGACATAGTGGTTGTGTCGGTGGAGATTAAGCAGGGGGTTGATTATTCTGAATTTGTTTCTCTGGTCAAAAACTCGAAAATTGAGAAAAAGAAATGTGGGTTATTTGCATCCCTGGTAACTGATAGAGATAGTAGCGGGATATCTGTCCCTGATTTTGTTTTGGATATATTTTTCGAAATTGGTTATTCTTTGGATTTTTCCTATACATTTGTTTAGATTGTAAGCAATAGCGCTTGTCAAGCTTCTCTGCATTATTTGATTTGCGGGCTTTTGTTTTTACATAAAACTCAAACAACCGAAGACATCGGCATCTTATATGCCTTCACAGTATTCTATCGCGCCGGCCGCAGGAACACGGCGGCGAGCGGCGGCAGGGTCAGGCGCAGGGAATAGGGGTGGTCGAAGCTCTCGATCTCCTCGGCCATGACCGCGCCGGCGTTACCGAGGCCCGAGCCGCCGTAGGCCTTGGCGTCGCTGTTCAAAAGCTCCGTCCACATGCCCGGGACAGGCACGCCGATGCGGTAGCCCTCGCGGGGCACGGGCGTGAAGTTGAGCGCCACCAGCACCACGTCGTCGTGCCGCCGGCCCCGGCGCAAAAACGCCAGCACGCTCGCCTCGGCGTCGCGGTAGTCGATCCACTCGAAGCCCTCGGGCTTGAAGTCGCGCTCGTGCAGGGCCGTCTGCTCGCGGTACAGGCGGTTGAGGTCCGACACCCATTGCAGCACGCCCTGGTGCGGCGGCGATTCCAGCAGCTCCCACTGCGGCTCGGCGTCGTGGTTCCACTCCTGCCACTGGGCGAACTCGCCGCCCATGAAGAGCAGCTTCTTGCCGGGATGGCCGTACATGTAGCCGTAGAGCAGCCGCAGGTTGGCGAAGCGCCGCCAGTCGTCGCCCGGCATTTTGCCGATCAGGCTCCCCTTGCCGTAGACCACCTCGTCGTGGGACAGGGCCAGCACGAAGTTCTCGGAAAAGGCGTACCAGATGCTGAACGTCAGCTCGCCGTGATGGTACTTGCGAAAGATCGGGTCGCGGGCGAAGTAGCGCAGCGTGTCGTGCATCCAGCCCATGTTCCACTTCATGCCGAACCCGAGGCCCCCGAGATAGGGCGGCCGCGACACCATGGGCCAGGAGGTCGATTCCTCAGCCATGGTCTCGGCGCCGGGAAAGCGGGTGTAGACCATTTCGTTGAGGCGGCGCAGGAATTCGATGTTGTCGAGGTTCTCGCGGCCGCCGTGGATGTTGGGAATCCATTCCCCCTCGCGCCGGGAATAGTCCAGGTAGAGCATGGAGGCCACGGCGTCCACGCGCAGCGCGTCCACGTGGTAGCGCGAGAGCCAAAACAGGGCGCTGGAGATGAGAAACGCCCGCACCTCGTAGCGGCCGGTGTTGAAGATGTAGCAGTTCCAGTCCGGATGGTAGCCCCGCTTGGGGTCGGCGTGCTCGTAAAGGTGGGTGCCGTCGAAAAAGGACAGGCCGTGGCCGTCGGTGGGGAAATGGGAAGGCACCCAGTCGAGGACCACGCCGATGCCGTTTTGGTGCAGCCGGTCGATGAGGGCCATGAAGTCCTGGGGTTTGCCGAACCGGCTGGTGGGGGCGAAATAGCCCAGGGTCTGGTAGCCCCAGGAACCGAAGAAGGGATGCTCCATGATGGGCAAAAATTCCACGTGGGAAAAGCCGGCCCGCAGCACGTGCTCGGTCAGGTGGTCGGCCATCTCCAGGTAGGACAGCGACCGATAGCGGTCCTCGTGCATGCGCTTAAACGACCCGAAATGGACCTCGTAGATGGAAACCGGCGCGGAAAAGCCGTTTTTTTCATGGCGCGTCTCCATCCAGGCCCGGTCCTGCCAGTCGTAGGCCAGGTCCCAGACGATGGAGGCCGTGCTCGGCGAAGTCTCCCAGTAGAAGGCGTAGGGATCGCCCTTGTCGGCCCGGTAGTCGCCCACGGCCGACTGGATGTGGTATTTGTAATGCGCGCTCGTGCCCAGCCCCGGCACGAAGCATTCATAGATGCCCGAGGCGTCCTGGCGCACGGCCATGGCATGGCGGCCGGGCTCCCAGCCGTTGAAGTCGCCGACCACGGACACGGCCTTGGCGTTGGGGGCCCAGACGGCAAAATGCACGCCTTCCTCGCCTTCCACGGTCATGGGCCGGGAACCGAGCTTGTCGGACAGGTCGAAATGGTTGCCCTGCTTGAACAGGTAGACGTCGTGCTCGGTGAGCCGCGAAACGTCGTGGCGGGGGGGCTTGGCATCCCACATGGTGTTGGCGCTCCTGGGCGTGCCGCCCGTGATGATTTTGGGAAGGTCTTGTAATCTAAAGAGGCTTTACGGGCAAATGCGGCGCTACCCGAAGGCGAGCGTCAGCCCCACGCCCACCTCGTGGACGGGAAGCCTGGCCGCCAGGGCCATCTTGGCGGCCAAACCCGTGCAGTGGCAGGGGTACAGGGCCGAGACGCCGGCCTCGGCCAGCCAGTCGGTCACGGCCATGAGCCGGTCCTGGGAGGCCTCGAACAGATGCAGCCCACCCACGATGGCCGCCACCCGCGTCTCGCCCGTGACCTCGCGGGCATGGGCCACGATGTTGCAAATGCCGGCATGGGAACAACCCGTGACGATGACCAGCCCCTCCTCGCCGAGATAGGCCAGGGCGGAATCGTCGGGCAGCAGGTCGGGCACGGCCCCGGCCGGCGTCAGGCGCACGCCGATGGGCGGCGTGTCCTCGAAAGGAAACTGGCGTGGAATCTCGCCCAGGAAAAAAAGCCAGTCCGTCAGGCGCAACGGTTCGCGGGTCAGCCGAAACGTGAAATGGTCGCCGAGCGTCGCCTCGGACACCATGGAGCCGATGCTCATGCCGTTTAGGCGTCTGGGCAAAAAGGCCTCGGGATGGGCCACCAGCAGCGGCCGGCCGGGCGGGCGGCCCTCCAGGGCGCGCGTGGTGAAAAACGTCGTCAGATGCGCCAGGCCCCAGGTGTGGTCCAGATGGCCGTGGGACAAGGCCACCACGTCCACCGCGCCCAGATCGACGCCCATGCGGGCCGCGTTGGCGCACAGCACGTCGGAATAGCCGCAGTCGAACAGCACCCGCCTGCCGCCGTCGCGCAGCAGAAAGGAAAGCCCCGGCTCCCCCAAGAGGTAGCGGTCCGTCAGAGTGTTGTTGTCCACGAGCACGGTCAGACGCATTGTCGACCTGTTGGCATACAATGGGAAAAAGTCAAGGAAATCCTGGACAAAGCGTGACGATTCAGGCAGTGGAAAAGTAATATTTCCTGTCGCGCCAGGGGGGAGCCATGAATAAGACAGTCGCCCACGCCATCGGCCTGATGCTGCTGCTCGCGACGCTCGCCGTCGGATGCAGCGTGTCCATCGACCTCACGCCGCCGCCGCCGGCCGGCTACATCCGCGTAGTGGGCGCGGATTCGGTCAACGTGCGGGCCTGCCCGGCCACGGGCTGTGAAGTGCGCACCGTCGTCTACCGCGGCCAGGCCCTGCGGGTCTACGAATACCAGAACGGCTGGGCCCGCATCGTCGTGTCCGACTCCGGCGTCGCCGGCTGGATGGACGCGCGGTATCTGCGCATGCCGTAGCGCTGGGAGCGGGAAGCGGGAAGCGGGAAGAGAAGAGCGGGGCGCTGCCCCGGACCCCGCCAGGAGGGGGTCACCCCCTCCTGGACCTCCCCGATGGGGGTGAGTGGGGGAGTGGATGGGAACGTCGGGCGGCGTTGCGTCGGCAGTGGTGGTCGCGGAATTCGGCCGGACATGCCCGCGGCAAAGCCAGCCGGCACGCCCGGCCGAATTCC